>DGIZ01000259.1 GCA_002386585.1 Brevundimonas sp. UBA4609
GTCCGCGCCTATGCGGAGAAGTTCAGCTGGCGGGCCTCAGCCGAGCAGTTCATCGAGAACCTGCAACCCTATCCCGAGCCCGCGCGCGGCCGCTTCTGGCGCCGCCTGCGCCGGGTGGCGCGGCTGAGACGCCGCGCGGCGGCCTGACCACGGGCCTCGCGAGAAAGCAAAAACGCCCCGGACGATGTCCGGGGCGTTTCGCATTCAGCCGCCTCAGTTCGGACGGGCCATCGAGGTCATGGCCGAGGCCTTGGCGCGTTCGGCGGCCAGTTCGTCGGCGACCAGCGGCACCAGGCCGCGGTCCTGCAGATAACCGCCGCGGCCGGCGGCGCCTTCGGACATGAACTCCTGAACGAACTGTTCGAGGCCCGGCGTCACGCCGATGTGGGCTTTCTTGACGTAGATGTAGAGGCTGCGGGCCAGGGGATAGGAGCCGTCGGCGATGGTGGCGACCGAGGGAGCCACGCCGTCGATGGTCTCGGCCTTCACCGTGTCCATGTTCTGCTCGAGGAAGGAGAAGCCGAACACGCCCAGCGAACCCGGCGTGCGGGTCAGGGTCTGGACGATGGCGTTGTCGTTCTCGCCCGAGTCGATCCAGGCGCCGTCTTCGCGCAGGGTGTGGGCCACGGTCTCGAAGCGGGTCTTGTCCTGCGCCTCGATGGCGGCGACCGCCGGGATCAGCTTGGCGCCCGGCGCCATGCCCAGTTCGAGGAAGGCGTCGCGCGTGCCCGAGGTCGGCGGCGGGCCGTAGACCTGGATGCGGGTCGCCGGCAGGGCCTTGTTGACGTCGTTCCAGGTCTTGGCCGCGTTGGCGCCCAACTGGCCGTCGGCGCCCGGCGTTTTCTTGGCCAGGGCCTCGTAGAGGTCGTTCAGCTCGAGGTTGAAGCTCTGACCCGTGCGGGCGGTGGCGACGACGATGCCGTCATAGCCGATCTTGATCTCGACGATGTCGGTGACGCCGTTCTCGACGCAGCGGTCGAACTCGCTCTGCTTCATCGGGCGCGAGGCGTTGGCGATGTCCGGGGTCGAGGGGCCGATGCCGGCGCAGAAGGCCTGGATGCCGCCGCCGGTGCCCAGGGATTCGACGCGGGGGGCCGAGCCGCCGCCGCCGTTGCGGGCAAAGGTCTCAGCCACGCGGGTGGCGAAGGGGAAGACGGTCGAGGAGCCGGCGGCCCAGATGCCCGTGCGGGCCTTCTGCGAACCGGGAGCGCCGCCCTCGTTGTTTCCGCAGGCCGCCAGGGCCAGCAGGGCGGCCGCGCAGGCCGTGAACTTCAGTGTACGGATCATGGCCGGACCTTCTCCAGTCGTCAGTGTGCGACGCTTAAAGCAGGAGAATGTGACGGTCCGGCCAGACCTTTGTGACAGTCAGGGCAAACCTGACTCGATGCGTCGTCAGAGCAGGCGTTTGCGCATGATCTGCGACAGGGTGTCGATCAGGGTCACGGCGATGACCACGATGATGACGATGGCGGACACGGCCTTGAAGTTGAAGGCGTTCATGCTGTCGAACAGCACCTGGCCGATGCCGCCCGCGCCGATCAGGCCCAGCACGGTGGCCGAGCGGCTGTTCGATTCGAAACGGTAGAGGGCGAAGGAGGTCCACAGCGGGGCCACCTGGGGAATCACGCCCCAGACGATCTCGTGCAGCTTGGAGGCGCCGGTGGCGCGCACGCCCTCGACCGGCCCCTTGTCGATCGACTCGACCGCTTCGGAGAACAGCTTGGCCAGAACGCCGGCCGTGTTCAGGGTGATGGCCAGGACGCCGGCCAGAGGCCCCAGGCCCACGGCGGTGACGAACAGCAGACCGATCACCAGGTCCGGCACCGAACGCAGCAGGTTCATGATCCAGCGCACCGGGGTCACGACCCATTGGGGCGCCATGTTGCGGGCCGCCGCCAGGCCCAGCGGAATGCCGAACAGCACGGCCAGGAAGGTGCCCCACAGGGCGATCTGGATCGTCTCCCACATCTTGGCGACGAACATCCTCCAGTCGGAGAAGTCCGGCCGCAGCAGGTCGTGGACGAACATCTTCATGCTGTCGTTGCCCGAGAACAGGCGCGAGATGTTGCCCAGATCGACGGCGTTGACGCTGTACAGCAGGACGGCGATCACGCCGCCCCAGACCAGGACGTCCATCGCCCAGGAGACGGCGGACTTCTGCGGCGCGGCCGGAACCGGCGACGCCGAGGTCGGAAGGGGGGCCTCGGTCAAGGTTGGACCTCGCGCAGGCTGCGCAGGCGCTGAATTTCCGCCTCGGCGGCGGCGACGCCGGCCTTGTCGCCCTTGGCTTCGGCTTCGCCGCGCTTCTGGTCGGCGATCATCTCGCGGATCGGGTTGAGATAGGAGTCGTCAGCCGGGGCGAACCGGGAATACTCCAGCCCCGCCAGCACCTTGCGCTGACGCTCGGCTTCAGGCCCCTCGCCCTGGCCATAGGTCAGGAAGAAGCTGCGAATCTTCTCCTTCAGGGCCGGGTCCAGATCCTGACGCACGACGATGCCGCTCTCGGGCACCGGCGGCGAGGTCCAGATCTCCTCGATCTGGTCGGCCAGCTGGGCGTTCTCGCGGCGCATGAAGACCAGGTTGACGCTGTTGGAGGTCGCCACGTCGATCACGCCGGTGGCCACGCCGAAGGCGTTGGCCTGATGGTTGGCCGAGCGCACGGTCTTGAAGCACTGGGCCGGGACGACGCCGCGCTCGTTGAACAGGAAGGTCATGGGCGCCAGAGTGCCCGAGGTCGACTGGGCGTCGCCGATGCCGAAGTTGTAGACCTTGCCGCAGGCCAGCACCTTGTCCAGCGTGATGCCCGAGCCCTTCTTGACGATCAGGGTCGACTGATAGGAGTCCAGCCCCTCACGGTTGACGGTGCGGGCGATGACCTCGGCGTTGGCGCGGTCGATGGCCTCGACCTCGGGCTTGGCCGAGAACCAGCCGACCTGGGTGTGGTTGCCGCGCATGGCCTCGACCAGCACGGTGTAGTTCGAGCCGAAATAGGGCTTCACCGGCACGCCGATCGCCTTGGACATGTCGTCCAGCAGCGGCTGCCACAGCGGGCCGGCCGAGGCCTGGCCTTCCGCCGACAGGATGGAGAAGGTGATTTCGCTGGGGGCGGCGCCGGACTTGGCCTGTTCGCCCTGCCCGCAGCCGACGAGGCCCAGGGTGACGGCGATGGCGGCGGCGCCCAGCAGGCGGCGGGTGATGGCGGTGCGGGTCATGCCTTGGCTTCCCAGAACGCGTCCTCGTATTCGGGACCGTAGATTTCGATCAGGCGCTTGGTGTCCAGGCCCGTCGACGGACCATCATAGACCACCTTGCCCTTCTGCAGGGCGATGACGCGGTTGCAGTAGCGGATGGCGTAGTCGACCTGGTGCAGGGTGACGATCACGCCCATGCCGTCGCGCTTGTTCAGCTCGACCAGGAGCTCCATCACCTTGCGGGCCGACACGGGGTCGAGCGAGGCGACCGGCTCATCGGCCAGGATGGCCTTGGCGCCCTGGACGATGGCGCGGGCGATGGCGCCGCGCTGCTGCTGGCCGCCCGACAGGGTGTTGGCGCGCTGGGCGGCGTAGTCGGACACGCCGACGCGGTGCAGGGCCGCCATGGCCTTGGCCTTGTCCGCGCCAGGCCAGACGCCGAACAGGCCGCGCCACGACGGCAGGCGCCCCAGGGCGCCCAGCATGACGTTGGAGAACAGGCTCAGCCGCCCCACCAGGTTGAACTGCTGGAAGATCATGCCCAGGCGGCTGCGTGCGCGGCGCACGGCGCCCGTGACGCGGCCGTTCTGCTGAACGACATCGCCGAAGACGGTGATGGTTCCGCCGGGATCGATGGGGTGAAGACCCGTGATCGAGCGCAGCAGGGTGGACTTGCCCGAACCGGACGGACCGATCAGGGCGACCATTTCACCGGCGCCGACCTCGACGGACACGCCGTCGAGCGCCTTTCTGGCCCCGTAGGTCTTCGAGACGTCGCGAACGGACGCGACGGCGGCTGTTGAAGAACTCATGAACCTATGGATGAGGTTGCGACAAAGGGGGCGCCGCATGACGCGAGATGGGCGCAAGGGCAAGTCTTAATGGCATGTCTGCGTCGATTTCGTCCAGTGCGGCGCCGATTCTGCGGAACGGCCCAGCGCAGTCCCCATGCAACCCCGCCATGAAATTTCCGCTTTACATGACAGCCCAATATCCCCATATCGCGCGTTCCGGCGGACCCCGTAGGTCCTAACTTGCGCCGCTAACGCCGGGTCTGGGTTAACAATCATCAGGGGGTTACGTGAGTTGCACACGTACCAGCTTCCCCTGGACCTGGTCCGTCAGCGGTCCCCGGAGCGTCCGGTCGCACTCGTGCGTCCCCGCTCCGTTGCCGTAGCGGCGCAGTGGTTCCAGGATAATCTGAAAGCCGACGTCTTCTATGCGGTGAAGGCGAACCCTTCACGCTGGGTCATTGAGACCCTGGTCGAGAACGGCGTCAACGCCTTCGACGTCGCGTCCCTGGCCGAGATCGAACTGGTTCGGTCGGTCAGCCCGAACGCGCGTCTGGCCTTCATGCACCCGGTCAAGAGCCGCGGCGCGATCCGTGCGGCCTACGCCGACCACGGCGTGCGCACCTTCGTGCTCGACAGCCATGACGAACTGAACAAGATCCTCGAGGCCACCGGCCACGCCGAGGACCTGAACCTGATCGTGCGCATGGGCGTGTCGGCCGACGGCGCCGCCTATTCCCTGTCGGGCAAGTTCGGCGTCACCCCGGATCAAGCCCCCGCCCTGCTGCTGGCCGCGCGCCACGCGGTCAAGGACGGCCTGATGGGCGTGTCGTTCCACGTCGGTTCGCAGTGCATGCGTCCCTCGGCCTATGAGGCGGCGATGACCCAGGTCGGCCGCGCCATCAAGAAGGCGGGCGTCTTCGTCGACATCGTCGATGTCGGCGGCGGCTTCCCGTCGGTCTATCCGGGCATGGTCCCGCCGGACCTGAGCGAATACGCCGACGCCATCCATCGCGGCTTCAACGAGATGCCGGTGTCGGAAACGACCGAGCTGTGGTGCGAGCCCGGCCGGGCGCTGGTGGCCGAATCGTCGTCGGTGCTGTGCCGCGTGGACCTGCGCAAGGGCGACGCCCTGTATCTGAACGACGGGTCGTACGGCTCGCTGTTCGACGCCACCCACTCGCGCTGGCCCTTCCCGACCAAGCTGGTCCGGGACGGCGTCTCCTCGTCGGAGTTGAAGCCCTTCCGCTTCTATGGCCCGACCTGCGACAGCATCGACCACATGCCGGGCCCGTTCTGGCTGCCCGCCGATGTCCAGGAAGGCGACTTCATCGAGATCGGCATGCTGGGCGCCTATGGCGTGGCCATGACCACGGGCTTCAACGGCTATGGCGAGCATGAGATCGCCGTGGTCGAGGACGCCCCCATGGGTTCGATGTACGGCCTGGCGCCGCGCTCCATCCCGACCGTGCGCACCACGGCCGAGGAGAACGCCCGCAAGGTCGTCCGCCTGTCGCGCCCCAAGGGCAAGGCCGGCCAGCGCAAGCGCAAGCGCTGATCCACCACATCACGCCTTGAACTGAAAAATGTCTCAAGGCTTTGATACAAGCAGCGGCCCGTCGCTCCGTCCGGGCCGCTGTTCCTTATTGACGACGGGCGCTCAAACCAAAGGGAAACCCGAGAGATGAACGCACCGGTTCGTTCCAACGCCAAGGCGGAGCTGTTGGCCACCACTGTCGAGCACATCGACATCACCAGCTTCGACGCGCGCCCGATCATCGATTCCATGCGCAAGATGTCCTTCAGCTCGCGCGACACCGCCCGCGCGGCCGACATCTTCAACATGGCCCTGGAAGACGAGGCCTGCTCGCCGTGGCTGATCCTGGCCGGTTCGACCTCGGCCGGCGGCTGCATGGACGTCTACCGCGACATGGTGAAGTTCGGCATGGTCGACGCCGTGGTCGCCACCGGCGCCTCCATCGTCGACATGGATTTCTTCGAGGCCCTTGGCTACAAGCACTATCAGGCCGCCGGCGAGGTGGACGACAACATCCTGCGCTCGCACTACATCGACCGCATCTACGACACCTACATCGACGAAGAAGAACTGCAGGCCTGCGACCACGCGATCTATGAGATCGCCAGCCGCCTGGAGCCGCGCGGCTATTCCTCGCGCGAGTTCATCTGGGAAATGGGCAAGTGGCTGTCGGAAGGCAACGCCAAGAAACCCGGCTCGCTGATCCAGACCGCCTATGAAGAAGGCGCGCCGATCTTCTGCCCGGCCTTCGTCGACTCCTCGGCCGGTTTCGGCCTGGTCAAGCACCAGAAGGAGCGCATGGCCGAGGGCAAGCCCTACATGATGATCGACGCGGTCGCGGACTTCCGCGAACTGACCGACATCAAGATCGCGGCGGGCGTCACCGGCCTGTTCATGGTCGGCGGCGGCGTGCCGAAGAACTTCGCCCAGGACACCGTCGTCTGCGCCGAGATCCTCGGCGTCGAGGCCGACATGCACCGCTACGCCGTGCAGATCACGGTCGCCGACGTGCGCGACGGCGCCTGCTCGTCCTCGACGCTGCAGGAAGCCGCCTCGTGGGGCAAGGTCCAGACCACCTACGAACAGATGGTCTACGCCGAAGCCACGACCGTCGTGCCGCTGATCGGTTCGGACGCCTATCACCGCGGCGCCTGGAAGAAGCGCCAGCCCCGCCGCTGGAACAAGCTGTTCGTCAAGTAAGACGATCGGCAAGGAAGACGAAGGGGGCCGGCGGAGAGATCCGCCGGCCCTTTTCCTTTGGCGCGCGCGGCCTGCGCGATTGGGAACCTCCGGACGGCCGGTCCGCTTGTCTTGCACGAGCAAGGAGACCATCCATGACCGATCCCGCCGCCGAAAACGAAGACGCCCGTGAGGCCGCCGCCATGGGCGAGAAACCCGACCTGGGCCATGTCGAGGACGCCTTGAAGAAGGCCCTGCAAGGCACCGATTCCGGCTCGGACACCCGCGCCGGCTCGCTGCGGGGCGGATCGGCGTCCGGCTCGGAGATCGACCCGGATCAGGACGCCATCAACGCCGACATCGCGCGTCAGGGGCGTGAGATGTCCGACCCGCCCGCCCGCCCGGCCGGCGGACCGGAGCAGGCGCGCAAGTCCACGGGCCAGCCCGGCGATGATGTGGACGCCCCTACCGGTTGAACCGCCTTGCTGCCGCCGCACGGATAGGCCACGGTGCAGATAGTCGCATAGGATTAAGGACGTAGGCTGAATGAAGCGTAGCGTGGCAACCGTCGTCTTGGCGCTCAGCGTCGGCCTGGCGGCGTGCGATGACCGCAGTCAGGCCGCGCCCGAAGGCGAATCGCCGTCGATCGCCGCCGCCGAGCCGGCCGAAACCGCCGCGCCTGCGGCAGCTCCGACGCCTGAGGCGCCGGGCGTCGCCATCGACGGCGCTCCGACTTTCGCCGCCCTCTATCCCGGCGCCCAGACCGACGGCGCGCCCCTCATGGCGTCGGGCCCCGAAGGTCCGGGCGGCATCATCACCTTCACCACCGACGCCACGCCCGATGCGGTGATCGACTTCTATCGCCAGCGCGCCGAGAAGGCGGGCCTGTCTCCGATCATGGCCATGAACCAGGGCGAGGCCCGCGCCTACGGCGCCTCCGCCCGCGCCGAGAAGGGCGCCAGCCTCCAGGTCGTGGCCGCGCCGGGCGAGGACGGCCTGACCTCGGTGCAACTGAGCTGGAACAGCGGCGCGTGATCCGCCGCCCGGCGTT
>DGIZ01000261.1 GCA_002386585.1 Brevundimonas sp. UBA4609
GCGCCGCTGACGCGGCCCTGGCCGGTCAGGCCCGGCTGCCAGGCGCGCAGGATGTCGGGCGAACGACCCGCCACGGCCGACAGGCGCAGGCGCTGGCGCAATGACAGCTCCTCGGGATTGTCGGAGGCCGGAACCGGCTCGGCCAGCAGTTCGTCGCGGGCGACGGCCAGGGCCACCTGCGGCTCGCCGTTCAGCAGTTCGATCGCCGCGGCCAGAACCTGCGAACGCAGCGGCTCGGCCAGCGACTTGCGATCCTTGTCGACGATGACGAAGCCGCCCGCCGAGGACACCACCGGATCGGCGTCCAGACCGAAGCGGGCCTTCAGCGCCGCGTTGACGCGCGGTTGCAGGGCGCGGTCCACTCGGCCGGCGTCGGGATAGCCCTCGACCGCCGAACGCTCGGGAAAGTCCGAACCGCCGTGGTCGGCCGTCAGAACGACGATGGCGCCGCCCGGAATGGTCGACAGCCTGTCCAGGAAAACGCCCAACGCCGCGTCCAGACGCAACATCTGCTCGCACATCTCCGGCCCCTGGGTGCCGTAGCTGTGGCCGATCCGGTCCGTGGCCGACAGGCTGACGCCCAGCATGTCCGTGACGCCTCGACGGCCCAGTTGCTGGCTGTCCAGCAGTTCGATCGCGCCCTCGATCGTCAGTTCGTCCAGGATGGGCGAGTTGTCGAGGCGGAAGTCGGCCGGCGGCACCTTGGAATCGAAGGTCTGGCCCGCGATGGTCCACCGCCCTTCCAGACGACGGCAGGCGGCGTTGGAATAGGTCCAGCTGGGCGCCTCTCGCGTGAAGCGGTCGATCATGCGGGCGTTCAGGGCCGTCACCGGAGCCAGACGCGCCTCAGCCGACTGGCCCGGCTCGACATAGGTGGTGAAGCCGAAATTGTCCGTCAGCCAGAAGGCGCCGTCCGCCTTGTGCCCGGCCAGGTTGATGGCGCCGCGATCCTTGCCCGACACGCCGTAGACGCGGCTTTCCGGGCTGACGGCCTTCAGCCAGTCGCCCAGGGTCGAGGCGCTCAGCTGTTCGGGGCCGACCGGGCCGTTGTCGGTGTTCTTGCCGTGGGCCAGGGTATTCTGCGGCGCGGCCAGGCAATAGGTGGTCTTGCCCGTCGTCGTGTCGATCCAGTCGTTGGCCGGTATGCCGCTGCGCGCCGGATGGGCGCCGGTCAGGACGGTCGAGTGCCCGGCGCAGGTCACCGTCACGCCGTGGGTCTGATAGCCGTTGATCGAGACCATGCCCTGATCGGCCAGGGTCTTCAGCCCGCCGGTGAACTGGCTGCGGTACTGATTGAACAGATTGGCGCTCAACTGGTCGACCACCACGGTAACGATCAGCGAGGGCGAGGCCCGTTCGGCCGCCGGCGCCGTGATCGCGGGCTGGGCCGCCGTCTCCGTCGCCTGCGCGGCTGCGTTCACAGCGACGAGGCCCAAGGTCAGGCCCAGGGCGGAGGCGAGAAGGCGGCTGCGGATCATCGGAAACACCAAGCGAAGCATAAAGTCATCGAACCCCTACGCCGCCGCCATGACGGGGCCAAGACAGCGCAGCCATGAAAAAAGAGGGAGACCGCAGCCTCCCTCGGGTCTTCAGATCATCGGCTCGCCGCGCCGGCGGGCCTCCAGCCACTCCCGGAAGAAGGCGCGGGCGATGAAGGCGAGCACGCCCGCGACGATGACGGGCCACATCAGAACATAGGCGGTGAGCCAAAAGGCGCTCATGGCGATCTCCTGTTAGCGGGATTGAGGAAGCTGTTGTTCGGCGCCGATCGCTGCGCGCGCCGACGCGGTCGCAAGGTCTTCGCCTTCCTCCACGTCGAAGTCCCCGGTCATGCGGGCGATGCGCGAGAAGTCGAAGCCGGTCCGGTTGGACAGGGACATGACGGTGCAGACCACGGTGCTGACGGCATAGGCGATCAGCGAGCCGCTCAGCACGGCGTAGTCATGCAGGAAGCCGATGGCGAAGGGCGCGACGGCCAGGGCGGCGATCAGGCCGACGATCCGCGCCGGGCGCGCGCCGAAGAAGCCGAAGGTCATCAGGCCCGCGACCACGCCGACGCCGACCACGGCGACCACGTCGAAGACATAGCCGACGGCGCCGTCCATCGGGATCCAGCCGAACCGCACGGGGAAGAAGAGCGCAAGCGCCGCCAGCACCGACACGGTGAAGGCCTTGTTGGTCACCTTCTCCCAATAGAAGCTGGCGATGACGGGGAAGACCAGCGCGCCCCAGATGGCGCCGACCAGGACCAGCAGGTCCAGGATGTTCATGCGGGCTCCGGCGAAATAGAGGGCCGCGCCGGTGGCGATGACCATGGTCGCCCGCCCCACGGTCAGCATCAGGCGCGGATCGGCCTTGCGCTTGCCCACCCGGCCATAGACGTCGGCCATCATGATCGACGACAGGGCCGACAAGTCGGAGTCCGCCGTCGAGGCCAGCGACCCGATGATCATGATGAAGAAGATGCTCAGCAGCACCGGCCCGAAATAGGTCCCGGCCAGTTGCGGGATCAGGTTGTTGAGGTCGCCCTCCATCGGATTGATCCCGGCATACAGGGCCACGACGCCCAGCATGCCGATGCCGATGATCGTCGCCCCATAGCCGATGGTGGCGGTGATAAAGGTCGGCTTGATCAGGTCCTCGCGCACGGCGAACAGGCGCTGGGCGATGGTCTGGTTGCCGATGGCGTAGGCCAGGACGGCGGCGATATAGGGCGCCCCCTGGTTCAGGAAGGCGTCGGACGAGAAGAAGCTGGTCTGCTGCGGCGTCAGGTTGGACGCGCCTTCGACAAAGACGGCCGGGCCGCCCATGGCGAAGAAGATGGCCGGGATGACCACCACCACGGCGCCCAGCATGGCGCACACCTGAATGAAGTCGGTCAGCACCGAGGCCCGGAACCCCGACCACAGGGTGTAAAGCAGCACGCCGCCCGCGATGACGACGATGCCCTGGCTGAAGCTGAACGGCGACAGCATGGCGATCAGGGCGCCGCCGGCGATGAAGTTGGACGTCAGGCTGATGACGCTGCCCAGGATATTGGACCCCGCCAGCATCAGTTGGCTGGAACGGCCGTGCCGGGCGTACATGACCTCGGCGAGGGTGTGGGCGCGCGGCGCCACGGCGCGGATGCGGCGGCCATAGGGATAGATGAACAGGATCATCAACGCCCCCCACAGCCCATAGTGGATCGGCCCCGATATGCCGTAGACGTAGCCGGAGGTGGCCGAAGCGTACATCGACGCCGCCCAGATCCAGGTCGCCGTCATCGAAGCAGCCGAAACGCCCAGACCGATGCCGTTGCCGGCCGTCATATAGGCGTCAGCGTTTTCCTTGCGTCGGCTGATCCTCAGAGAAATCAGCATGGTCAGGCCGAAAAACAGCACCAGGAGGCCGATCGTCAGCGGCCCGCCCAATTGTTGAAGTTGTACGTCGTCCACGCGCGCCTGCGCTCCTGTCTCTTCTACTTCCTGCGAGCCCCCGGCCCGCCATCCGCGCAGCCGCAAAGACGCCGCCGCGCCACAGGCGCAGGCAGACGGAATGTCACGGTTGCGTTCGCGCCCGACATGAATGCCCGGCGCAATGAAAGGCGCGTCGAGCGCGCCGGCGCGGCCAAACCCCTCAAGCCACGAGAAGAGACCTTAATACACCAACGGCAAAGCCGAGATAAAGTTTTTGTGCAATGCGGTAGGCTTGACAGAAATTCGGCTCATTTCACTAAAATGAAAGGAGAAGAAACTCACGATCATTCATCACGATCTAAAAGGCATTGAATATCGACTGAAATCATATTCATAAGAATTTATACTTTTATCGCAATGAATACCAAATCAGCATGAAGAATTCGGCAAATGACGAAAGCTGTATTCATCCAGCGTCGGCAGAGCGACGCCCCCGCGGGCTTGCGGCGTCGCCCCCGGCCCGGTCGAATACGCAAAACGCCTGCGTTCACGAACGCAGGCGCTGAAACGGCCTCATAGACGCAGTCGTCTTATGGGCAGAGCCGGATCACGTCCGGCCGATATTGGTGCGAGCGGCGGGAATCGAACCCGCACGACCGAAGTCGAGCGATTTTAAGTCGCTTGCGTCTACCAGTTCCGCCACGCTCGCGGCGTGCGCCTCAGCGCTTGGCCTCCTGTGCCGCACGGGCGGCCCGGAAGTCCACATCTGAATCGGCGATCAGGCGCACCAACGCCGCCCAGGCGGCGACGTTCTGGGTCATCTGGGCCGGGTCGATCTTGTCCAGGGTGTCGTCGGCCGTGTGGTGCAGGTCGAAATAGCGCGTGCCGTCCTGGCGCAGGCCGAAGACCGGAACGCCCGCCTGGGCCAGCGGGCCGATGTCGACGCCGCCGAACAGCTCCGCCTCGCCCGGCAGCACGCCCAGGGGATGCAGGACCCGCAGGGCGATCCTGGCGAAGTCCGTGTTCTGCGAACCGGGCGGCAGGCCCAGGGCGTAGACGCGGTCGGCGCCGAAATCGCTCTCGCCGGCAACGACGTGCTTCTCGACGCCCGCGCCGATGTTGCGGACATAGGCGCCGCCGCCGTTGCCGTGGTCGGTCGGCTGGGCGACCTCTTCCGAGCCGTACAGGACCACGCGGACCGTACGGGCCGGTCGGCCCTGCTCGGCGATCAGCTTGGCCGCCGCCAGGGTGATGGCGCCGCCCGCCGCATCGTCGATGGCCCCGGCGCCCAGGTCCCAGCTGTCCATGTGCGAGCCCAGGACGATGATCTCGTCCGGACGCGAGGCGCCGACGATGTCGCCGATGACGTTCTGGCTGACCGTCTCATAGGTGCGGGCGGTGGATTTCAGGCGCAGGCGCACCGTCTCGCCCATGCCGACCAGACGCGCCACCTGATCGGCGTCCGGGGCGCTCAGGGCGAAGGACGGCAGCGGCACCTTGCCGTCGACATAGCGGGTGGTGCCGGTGTGCGGCATGCGGTGTTCGTCCGACCCGGCCGAGCGCATGACGAAGGCGACCGCGCCGCGCTTGGCGGCCTCGGACGGCCCCTGGCTGCGCAGCCGCGACAGGGGACCATAGCCCGAGCCGTCCTGCATCCGCACCATCTGGCCGCCGTCGACCACGGCGATCTTGCCGCTCAGCGACCCGGCGGGCGCGGCCATCAGAGCGTCGAGGCCGTCGAAGAAGACGACGTCCGCCTCAATCCCCTCGGCGGGGGTGGCGATGGAGTGGCCCAGGGCGGCGGCGACCAGTCTCTGGGGACGGGCGCCCAGGATTTCCGCGCTTTCCTCGCCCCGCTCCCAGCCGATCAGGGGAAAGGTCTCGATGCGGACGTTCTGGAAGCCGTGGGCGCGCATGTAGTCGGCGGCCCAGGCGGAGGCGTCCTGCTCGGCGCGAGAGCCCGCCGGGCGCGGGCCGAAGCGGGTGGTGATCTGGGTGACGTAGTCGAGGGCGATATTGCCCTTCAGCGCCTGGTCGCGCACCTGTTCGGCGGCGCGGATGGTCCCGGCGTCCTGGGCCAGAACCGGCGTGGCGATCAGGCCGAGCGCCAAAGCGCTGACGGCCATAAGACGAGCATTGAACGACAATTGCGCCTCCCCAACTCAACAATGAGGCGCGGACCCTAGCGGGCGAAGCCTGCGACCGAAAGTCTCAGCTTCGCCGCCAGGACGGAAATCACTCGCCCTTGATGAAGGGCTCGACCGGGCCTTGCAGCTTGACGGTCAGGGCCTTGCCGCGACGGTCGACGCGATTGCCGACGGCCAGGCGCACCCAGCCTTCCGAGACGCAGTATTCCTCGACGTTGGTCTTTTCCTCGCCCTTGAAGCGGATGCCTACGCCGCGCGCCAGGAGTTCGGCGTCGTGGAAGGGGCTGTCGGGATCGACCGAAAGGCGGTCAGGCAGGGCGTCGGACATGGAGAGGTCTCGCGAAAAATCGAAGCGGGCTGAATAGCCGCGCAAGGCCTGTGCGACAACCGTCGCCTATTGCACCGACTGGCGCGCGGCGGCGGGGGCCTCGGCGGCGACCGCCGCATAGGGGCGCGGACCGGTCTCGACGGGCGCCGGCGCCTTGGCCGCGGGTTGCGCCG
>DGIZ01000067.1 GCA_002386585.1 Brevundimonas sp. UBA4609
CTCTTCCGATCTCCTGGTCCGACGCCCGGCCCCGGTCAGGGCGGGCAGGGTACGGGCAGCGGCGGTGGCCGCGGTTCCGGCGTCGGTCCTGGCGTCGGCGACGGCCCTCCGCGCATCATACGGGGGCCTACGGTCGGCGAACTGCGGACCCTGCACCCGCGCGAGGCCTTCCGTCGGCGCATGGGCGGGCGGGCGACCCTGGCCTGCCGCGTGCGGCTGGACACCACCCTGTCCGATTGCCGCCTGGTGGACGAAACGCCGCCGGGGATGGGATTCGGCGAGGCGGCTCTTGCGGCCGCTCGATATTTCCGCTTTCGTCCTCCGACGCAGAACGGAGCGCCGATTGATGGTCGAGAGGTCCGGGTGGGGGTCGAATGGCCCTGAGCCAGCCTGCTCACGGCGCTTGCCCGTTGACGCATCGGGAATCCCCTGTATAAGGGCGGCCTTCCGCGAAGGGCGTACACGCTCCTGGTCTGTTGACCGGAGCGATTTCTGCGTCTGATTAACGCGTACTTGGAGAATTTCGTGGCCCGTATCGCAGGCGTCAACATTCCGACCAACAAGCGCGTTGAAATCGCGCTTCAGTACATCCACGGCATTGGCGCGCACAACGCCAAGGAGATCACGGCCAAGATCGGCATCGAGCCGGCTCGCCGCGTGAACCAGCTGACCGACGCGGAGATCCTGCAGATCCGCGAAACCATCGACCGCGACTACACCGTCGAAGGCGACCTGCGCCGCGAGACGTCGATGAACATCAAGCGTCTGATGGACCTGGCCTGCTACCGCGGCCTGCGTCACCGTAAGGGCCTGCCGGTCCGCGGTCAGCGCACGCACACCAACGCGCGCACCCGCAAGGGTCCGGCCAAGCCGATCGCCGGCAAGAAGAAGTAAGAGAGAGGCCTGACCGATGGCTAAGGAACCGGGTCGCGTTAAGCGCCGCGAACGCAAGAACATCACCTCGGGCGTGGCCCACGTGAATGCTTCGTTCAACAACACCATGGTGACCATCACCGACGCTCAAGGGAACGCGATTTCCTGGTCGTCGGCCGGCCACATGGGCTTCAAGGGCTCGCGCAAGTCGACGCCGTACGCCGCTCAGATGGCTGCGGAAGACGCCGGCAAGAAGGCCGCCGAGCACGGCGTCAAGACGCTGGAAGTGAACGTCTCGGGTCCGGGTTCGGGCCGTGAGTCGGCCCTGCGCGCCCTGCAGGCCGTCGGCATGACGATCACGACCATCCGCGACGTGACGCCGATGCCGCACAACGGCTGCCGTCCGCCGAAGCGCCGTCGCGTCTAAGGTTCACGCCGCCTACCCCTTCTCCCGACGGCTCCTGTTGTTCTGAACGTGAGAACACGGAGTCGTCGAAACCCGTTCGAGGGACTTTATGATCGAAAGAAACTGGCAAGAGCTGATCCGTCCCGAGAAACCGCAAGTCGAGGGCGGGTCTGACCCGCAGCACAAGGCGCGTCTGATCGCCGAGCCTCTCGAGCGCGGTTTCGGTGTGACGCTCGGCAACGCGCTTCGTCGCGTTCTGCTGTCTTCGCTTCAAGGCGCGGCGGTCACGGCCATTCAGATCGACGGCGTGGTGCACGAGTTCTCGTCGCTGGAAGGCGTTCGCGAGGACGTCGTTGACATCGTTCTGAACATCAAGCAACTGGCCCTGCGCATGCACGCGGAAGGTCCGAAGCGGATGACACTGCGCGCCACGGGCCCCGGCCCGGTGACCGCAGCCCAGATCGACCTGCCGGCCGACATCGAGGTGCTGAATCCGGATCACGTGATCTGCACCCTGGATGACGGCGCTTCGGTTCGCATGGAGCTGACGGTGCAGAACGGCAAGGGCTACGTCGCCGCCGAACTGAACCGCCCGGAAGACGCCCCGATCGGCCTGATCGCCGTCGACGCCCTGTATTCGCCGGTGAAGCGCGTCGCCTATCGCGTCGAGCCGACCCGTCAGGGCCAGTCGCTGGACTACGACAAGCTGATCCTGGAAGTCGAAACCAACGGCGCGGTCTCGCCGGTTGACGCCGTGGCCTACGCCGCGCGCATCCTGCAAGACCAGCTGCAGATCTTCATCACCTTCGATGAGCCGACCAAGGCTGTCGAGCAGTCGGACGGCAAGCCCGAACTGCCCTTCAACCCGGCCCTGCTGAAGAAGGTGGACGAGCTGGAGCTGTCGGTCCGTTCGGCCAACTGCCTGAAGAACGACAATATCGTCTATATCGGCGACCTGATCCAGAAGACCGAGGGCGAAATGCTTCGCACCCCGAACTTCGGCCGCAAGTCGCTGAACGAAATCAAGGAAGTTCTGGCGTCCATGGGCCTGAGCCTCGGCATGGACGTGCCGAACTGGCCGCCGGAAAACATCGAAGATCTGGCCAAGAAGTTCGACGACCAGATCTGATCATCAACCCCTCCGCCCAGGTCCTTCGTGGATCGGTTGGGGCGGTTAGAATGAGAGGCCCCAGGTCTCGTCCGCCAAGTAGGGACGGGAAACCAGGGTCGAGTAGGAGAGACCCCGATGCGCCACGGCGCCGCCTATCGTAAGCTCGGCCGTACGGTCAGCCACCGCCAGGCCATGTTCGCCAACATGGCCGCCTCGCTGATCAAGCACGAGCAGATCACGACCACCCTGCCGAAGGCGAAGGAACTGCGTCCCTTCGTCGAGAAGCTGGTCACGCTCGCCAAGAAGGGCGACCTGCACGCTCGTCGTCAGGCCATCAGCGCCGTCCGCGACGTGCCGCAGGTCGGCAAGCTGTTCGACACCCTGGCGCCTCGTTACGCCGAGCGTAACGGCGGCTACATCCGCATCATGAAGGCGGGCTTCCGTCACGGCGACAACGCCGCGATGGCCGTCATCGAGTTCGTCGATCGCGACGTGGCCGCCAAGGGCCAGGACTCCGGTCCGGTCTTCGCCATCGAGGGCGACGACGAAGCCTGATTTCGGCTTCACCGACTGTATTGAGAGGGCGGCTGGAGCAATCCCGCCGCCCTTTTTCTTCTTCGCAAGCCGCTGAAGGGAGGGCTCGATGACCCGCGTGGAGACCTGGAACGGGCTCGTCGTGGCCGTGTGCGAGCCGGACGGCGCCCTGCTGGCGGGCGTGGCCGACATCAATGACTTCCTGTCGCTGGCTTTCGAAGCGAACGCCGATTGGCTGGCCATGCCGGTAACGCGCCTGGGCGAGGACTTCCTGCGTCTTCGCAGCCGGTTGGCGGGCGAGACCACCCAGAAGTTCGTCAACTACCGGGTCGGCCTGGCGATTATCGGCGATATCAGCGCCGAGGCGGCCGGATCCGAGGCGCTGGCGGATTATGTGAGGGAGTGCAATCGAGGCCGATCCGTATGGTTTCTGCCCGATCTGACAGCCCTGAAGTTGAAGCTCGAAACGGGACGGAACGAGGCATGACGATCCACGGGATACGGGCTTTCGATCCGTCGGCGGCGGCGGACAGCGCAGCTTGGCGGTCGCTGAACGAAGCCTGGCTGGCCGAGGGCGGCTTCGCCATCGAGGCCAAGGACCGCAAGGTGCTGGAGGACCCGCAGGGGCAGATCCTGGCGCAGGGCGGCCGCATCTTCTTCATTCAGCGCGGCGACGATGTCGTGGGCTGCTGCGCCCTGATGGCCATGGACGACGGCGGCTTCGAGGTCGCCAAGATGACGATTGCGCCGTCTGCGCGCGGCCAAGGGCTCTCGCGGCGGCTGCTGGAGGTCTGTGAGGCCGCCGCGCGCGAGGCGGGCGCGCCGCGTCTCTATCTGGAGACCAGTTCGACGCTAGGGCCGGCGCTGGCGCTCTATGACAGCTTCGGCTTCGTGCGTCTGCCGCCGCGCGAGACGCCCTATGTCCGGGCCGATGTCTTCATGGAGAAGGTGCTGGTCTGATCCGGCCTATTCCTTCGACAGGTCCTGCCGTCGAAACCACCACAGGGCCATGAAGAAGGGCGCGAAGCTCCACAGCGCCAGTCCCGCAACGGCGCGCCAGCCGGCGCCGTCGGGCAGGACAGCGGCCATCATCCCGCCCTGGATCAAGGCCTTGAGTACCTCATAGGCGTCGCCGGGGAACAGCAGCATGGTGGGCCAGTCGCCCATCCGCCAGCCGAGGAGGGGGGCGCCCTTGGCGAGGAAGGCCTGCGCCACGCCGATGACCAGCGGAACGAAGAGGGCGGCCAGCATGGACCGCGTGACCGTCGCCGCCAGCAGGGCCAGCAGCAGGAACTGTACGACGCGGACAAAGGCCAGCAGGAACATCAGGCCGAAGCTCTGCGCGGTCTCGGCGCCGAAGTGGAAGACGAAGCTGTTGCCGAAGATCAGGCCCTTGGCGACGGCGCCGATCACGGCGGCGGCCAGCATCAGCAGCAGCCCGGCCAGAACCATCAGCTTCACCGCGCCGGCCTTGCCCATGATGAGGTTCGGGCGGCTGTTGCGCGCCGTGATCAATCGCCAGGTCTCCCAGCGATAGTCGCCTGCGAAGACGCTCGCCGCGCCGATCAGCAGGAAGGCCAGGAGCGCCGGGTTGGCCAGGTTGCCGGCCGCCTCGAGCAGGGCCTGGCCCAGATCGAGGGTTCCTCGCTCCAGGCGCAGCTGGGACGGCAGGCGATCGCGGACGGCGGAGATCTTGTCGTCGATGAACAGATTGCCCGCGATGCTCGCCGCCAGCCCGACCACAGGCACGAAGACGATGCTCCACAACAGGGCCGTGCGATTCTGCAGCAGGCGCCAGGTTTCTGCGCGGATGGCGTCGGCCAGCATCATGGGCGGTCTCCCTCGACGGAAGAGGTTTCGGTCATGAAGACGCTTTCCAGATCGGCGCCGACCCAGCGGGCCTCGTCGATGTCCACGCCCTGTTCGATCAGGGCGCGCAGCAGGGCGGGGGCCTCGGCGCGTGGAATGGAGGCCATGACGGCGTCGTCCTGAACGCTGCCGCGCTCGCCCAGCACGGCTATGACCTCGGCCAGAGGCGTGGCCGACAGGCGCAGGCGTTCGCCCGAGGCGGTCAGGTCGCTGACCTTGCCCTCGGCCGCCAGCTTGCCTCGGTTCAGGATGGCGACGCGGTCGCAGACGCGCTGGACCTCCAGAAGCTGGTGGCTGGCCAGCACGACGGTCACGCCGTCGTCGTCGGCCAGGCTGCGGATCAGGCTGCGCATCTCCTGGATGCCGGGCGGGTCCATGCCGCTGGTCGGTTCATCAAGGATGACGAGGTCGGGCCGGGTCATCAGGGCGGCGGCGACGCCCAGCCGCTGCATCATGCCGACCGAAAAGCCGCGCACCTTGCGGTCCGCCGCCTCGGTCAGGCCCACCCGCGCCAGCCAGCGGTCGGTTTCGGCCTCGGCGCCCATGCCGTGCGCCAGCGCCAGCCAGCGCAGCGCCTGACGCGCGGTCAGATAGGGCGGGTAGCGCGGCGTCTCGATCATCGAGCCCATGCGCCGGGTGACGGCTGGATCGCCGGCAGGCTGGCCCATCACCTGCACCTCGCCCGCGGTGGGTCGGATCAGGCCCAGAAGGATGCGGAACAGAGTCGACTTGCCCGCGCCGTTCGGTCCCAGCACCCCATAGACGCCGCCGCGCGGGATGCTGAGGCTGAGGCCGTCCAGGGCGCGCACCGCGCCATAGGTCTTGGTCAGGCCGCTCGTCTCGATAACGCTGGTCATGAGTCGCAGCGTGACCCGACAGTGGAAAACCGGCAAGCCGTCTTCTGTCTGTCGCGGATTGGGCTTAGGCAGCGTCCCCGAATGCCGCTTTCGGGAGCTCCTCATGTTTGATCGTCTGTTCGGGCTGGCGCGCGCCGCCGTCCTGACCCTGGCTGTCGCCGCCTGCGCGACCACGCCGCCCGCGCCGCCGGTCGAGACGGTTCAGGCGCCGAACGTCATCCTGATCTCCATCGACGGCTTCCGCGCGGACTATCTGCAACGCGGGGCGACGCCGGTGCTGGCGCAACTGGCGGCCGAGGGGGCGTCGGGCCCGATGAAGCCGTCCTTCCCCAGCGTGACCTTCCCCAACCACTACACCCTGGTCACGGGGCTGCATCCCGATCACCACGGCATCGTCGGCAACAACATGGTCGACGCCGAACTGGGCCGCTTCTCGCTCGGCAACAAGCAGGCCGTCACCGATCGCCGCTGGTGGGACCAGGGCGAGCCGATCTGGGTCTCGGCCGAGCGACAGGGCGTGAAGACCGCCACCATGTTCTGGCCGGGGTCCGAGGCCGACATCCGCGGCGTGCGGCCCAGCTACTGGGCGCCCTTCGATCAGTCGATGCCGGGCGACGCCCGCGTGGATCAGGTGCTGACCTGGCTGGACCTGCCCGCCGCCCAGCGCCCGGCCCTGACCACCCTCTATTTCGATATCGTCGACACCATGGGCCACCACCACGGGCCAGACGCCCCCCAGACGCTGGAGGCCACGCGATCGGTCGACGCCTCCATCGGCCGCCTGGTCGAGGGACTGAAGGCGCGGGGCCTGTATGAGAACACCATCCTGGTCGTGGTGTCCGATCACGGCATGGCGGCGACCTCGCCCGACCGCGTAACGGTGCTGGACGACATCGTGGACCCCGAGGCGGTCCAGATCGTCTATGGCGGCGCCGTCACCTTCCTGAACCCCGTTGCGGGACGCGAGGCCGAGGTGGAGCAGGCCCTGTTGGGTTCGCGACCGCACCTGGACTGCTGGCGCAAGAGCGAGATCCCGGCGCGCTTCATCCTGGGCTCCAACCCGCGCGTGCCGGCCATCGTCTGCGCTTCGGAGCCCGGCTGGCTGTTGGCGACCAGGGCGCGCCCGGTGACCAAACCCGGCGGGGCCCACGGCTATGACAACGCCGCGCCCGAGATGCAGGCGATCTTCATCGCCCACGGACCCGGCGTCATCGCCGGACGGCGGCTGGAGAACCTGGACAGCGTCGACGTCCAGCCTTTCCTGGCTCGCCTTCTGGGCGTCTCCGCACCGCACGGCGACGGTGACCCGAACGACACGCTTCCGGTGACGCAGCGCTGAACGACGGATCCAAGGGTGGGCGAGGTGAGGGCGGGGCTGTAGAACGTCGCTCCACCTCCACGAGCCCTCATGTCCCTGCACCAGCCCAAGGTCCGCCGCGCGGCGATCGCCTTCATCCTCGTGACTGCGGTGCTGGACATCGTGGCCATGGGGATCGTCATTCCGGTCCTGCCCCATCTGATCGAGGAGTTCGTCGGGTCGAACGCGCGCGCGGGCCTGCTGAACGGGGTGTTCGTGGCCCTGTGGGCGGGGATGCAGTTCCTGGCCTCGCCGGTGATCGGCTCGCTGTCGGACCAATATGGGCGCCGCCCCGTCATTCTGCTGAGCTGCGCCGGGCTGGCGGCGGACTATGTGCTGATGGCGCTGGCGCCGAACCTGTGGTGGCTGGCGGTCGGACGGCTGGTGGCGGGCGTCACCTCGTCCAGCTTCACAACCATCTACGCCTATATGGCCGACATCACCGAGCCGGAGAAACGCGCCCGCGCCTATGGCCTGATCGGCGCGGCCTTCTCGGGCGGATTCGTGCTGGGGCCGGTTCTGGGCGGTTTCCTGGGCGAGTTCGGTCCGCGCGTGCCCTTCTGGGTGGCGGGCGCGCTGTCGGGCGTGGCCTTCCTGTACGGCCTGTTCATCCTGCCGGAGAGCCTGCCGCTGGAGAAGCGGATGCCCTTCAGCTGGCGTCGCGCCAACCCGGTGGGGGCCATGATCCTGCTGAAGCGTCACGCCGAACTGGCGGGCCTCGCGGTCGTGAACTTCCTGCTCTACTTCGCCCACCACGTCTTTTCGGCGGTCTTCGTCCTTTACGCCGGGCTCCGTTACGGCTGGGGGCCGTGGCAGGTCGGGGCCCTGTTGGCCATGGTCGGGGTGCTGGACATGATCGTTCAGGGCGTGCTGGTCGGCCCGGCGTCCAAGCGGTTCGGGGACCGGGCGACCATGATCTTCGGCCTGTGCGGCGGGGCGGTGGGCATCGCCCTGATGGGCTGGGCGCCGACGGGCGTCGCCTTCATCGTCGCCATGTTCCCCAACGCCCTGTGGGGTCTGGCCATGCCGACGCTTCAGTCCCTGATGACCCGCCGCGTCGGCGAGAGCGAGCAGGGCCAGCTTCAGGGAGCGAACATGAGCGTGGCCTCCATCGCCGGGGTGGCCTCGCCCCTGTTCTTCGGCTGGATCTACTCGGTTTCGGTGGGTGAGGGCGGCGGGCGGGCGGCGGCCTGGTTGTCGGAGCGAGGGTTGCCCGCGGTGTCTGCTGCGGCCGACGTCATGCTGTCCGAGCCGGGGCTGGCCTTCTATCTGGCCTCCGCCGTGCTGGCTCTGGGCGCTCTGATCGGATTCCTGACCGCGCGCCGGGCGGAACGGGACGAGGTCACATCCGTTTGATCGCCGCCGCGCCTTGGACTGAAAGACGGCCTTGATCCTGTCGAAAAGCCGAGGCGGAATGGATGCAACGCCCAAGCTTGTAGAACCGGGACGAGATGAAGACTTCCAGACTGGCCATCGCCGCCGCCCTGATCCTGTCCGCCTGCGGCCAGCCGCAGCCCTCCAAGGCGCAGGAAGGCGTCTTCGCCGAACAGCCCCGCGTCGCCCCGCGCGACGCCGGTTCGCTGAAGACCAGCTTCGCCCCTGTGGTGCGCGAAGCCGCGCCCGCCGTGGTGAACATCTCGGCGCGGGGCGTCCAGCGCGTGCGCGATCCCTTCTTCGAACTGTTCGGCGGCGGACCGCAGTCGCGCGTGACCGGCTCCATCGGTTCGGGCGTGATCGTGCGCCCGGACGGCATCGTCGTGACCAACAACCACGTCATCCAGAACATGCAGGAAATCCGCGTCACCCTGAACGACCGGCGCGAATATCCGGCCAAGGTGCTGCTGGCCGACGAACGGTCCGACATCGCCGTGCTGCAACTCGAAAACCTGGACGGCGACCTGCCGGTCCTGCGCATCGACGATCAGGAGCAGCAGCAGGTCGGTGATCTGGTCCTGGCCATCGGCAATCCGTTCGGCGTCGGCCAGACCGTGACCAACGGCATCATCTCGGCCCTGAACCGGACCGAGACGGGCATCAGCGATTCCGGCTCCTTTATTCAGACCGACGCGCCGATCAATCCAGGCAACTCCGGCGGCGCCCTGGTCGACATGGACGGCGATCTGATCGGCATCAACACGGCCATCTTCTCGCGCACAGGATCGTCGACGGGCGTGGGCTTCGCCGTGCCGGCCACCATGGTCAAGCGGGTCGTGGATTCCGCTGTCGGCGGCGCCAAGTCGGTCGAGCGTGCCTGGCTGGGCGTCAAGGGCGACTCGGTCAGCTCCGACATGGCCCGCAGTCTGGGGCTTGAGCGGCCGCAAGGCCTGATGGTGACTGACGTCTACGCCGGCGGCCCGGCTGCGCGCGCGGGCATCGAGCAGGGCGACGTCATCACCGCCATCGACGGCGCCGAGGTCAACGACCAGGGAGGGCTGAACTTCCGCGTCGGCACCCGTTCGCCGAACGACACGGTCGCCGTCAGCATCCTACGCGACGGCCGGACCCAGACCTTGAACGCTCGCGTCTCGACCCTGCCGGGCGACGCCGATCCGGGGCAGGGCACGGTCGTGGGGCAGGGCGCCTTGGCCGGGCTTCAGGGCGTGGCGCTGAACCCGGCGCTGGCGGACCGCCTGGGCGGCGATCCCTTCACCAGCGGCGTGGTGGTCACCGGACTGCAGCGCAACAGCGTCCCGGCCCGCATCGGACTGCGTCCCAACGACCTGGTGGTGCAGATCGACGGCCGCGCCGTCACGACGGTCGCCGCCCTGGGACGTGCGCAACGCGGCTCGGAGTTGACCATCGTCCGCAACGGTCGTCGTCTGACCGGCCGCTTGCCTTAAGGCGGAGATCCGGCCGCAGAGGGGCGGTCAGCCCTTCTGCGGTCCGCCGATGCTCCACAGGTGGCCGAACGGATCGCGCACCTGGCCGTAGCGGTCGCCCCAGAACTGGTCCTCCAAGGGCATGACCGGAATCGCGCCGTTGACCAGGGCGCGGCCCCACCATTCGTCGGCGTCGTCGACCTGAAGATGCAGGCTGACCCCGACCGGCTTGATGTCGGCTTCGCCGGTCCATTCGGGGAATTCGTCGGCCAGCATGAGGCTGCCGCCGTTGATGTGCAGATGGGCGTGCATCAGGCGCTCGCCGTCCTCGGCGGGCATCCGCATGACTTCCTCGGCCCCGAAGGCGCGGGCGTAGAATTCGATCGCCGCGGCCGCGCCGCGCGAGGGAATGGTCAGATGGGGCGTCACCCCGCCGCTCGGTCCCTGTTCAGGCTTGGGTTTAGTCATGCGATTCCTCCTTGGAGGCGTTGTAGCGGGTGCAGACGCCCGAACGAACGCCTATCTAGAGCGTTCCATGACTGATTTGTTCGAAGCCTCCGGCATTCATCCTCCCGACGCTCCGCTCGCCGACCGTCTGCGCCCGCAGGCGCTGGACCAGGTGGTGGGCCAGGACCACCTGCTGGGCGAAGGCGGGCCGATCCGCCGCATGATCGAGGCCGGGCGCCTCGGCTCCATGATCCTGTGGGGGCCGCCGGGCACGGGCAAGACGACGATAGCCCGCCTGTTGGCGAAGGCGGCGGGCTATGAATACCAGTCGATCAGCGCCGTCTTCTCGGGCGTTGCGGACCTGAAAAAGGCGTTCGAGGCCGCGCGGATGCGCCGGGCGGCGGGTCAGCAGACCCTGCTGTTCGTCGACGAGATTCACCGCTTCAACCGCGCCCAGCAGGACGGTTTCCTGCCCTTCGTGGAGGAGGGGATCGTCACCCTGGTCGGCGCGACCACGGAGAACCCCAGTTTCGAGCTGAACGGCGCCCTGCTGTCGCGATCGCAGGTCTATGTGCTGAAACGGCTGGACGACGCCTCGCTGGATCTGCTGCTGGACCGGGCCGAGGCGCTGATGGACATGCGCCTGCCGCTGACGCCCGAGGCGCGCCAGGCCATGCTGGCCCTGGCGGACGGCGACGGTCGCTATCTGCTGACCATGTCCGAGGTGCTGTTCGACCTGCAGGATGTCGAACCGCTGGACGTGCAGGCCCTGGCGGGCGTGCTGCAGAAGCGCGCCCCCGCCTACGACAAGTCACGCGAGGAGCACTACAACCTCATCTCGGCCCTGCATAAGTCGGTGCGTGGGTCGGACCCGGACGCGGCGCTCTACTGGCTGGCGCGGATGCTGAACGGGGGCGAAGATCCCCTCTATCTGGCGCGCCGCATCGTGCGCATGGCGGTCGAGGACATCGGTCAGGCCGATCCCCTGTCCATCCTGGTCGCCAATGCAGCCAAGGATACCTACGACTTCCTCGGCTCGCCTGAGGGGGAGCTGGCGCTGGCGCAGGCCGTGGTCCATCTGGCCACCGCGCCCAAATCGGTCGGGGTCTATGAAGCCTTCAAGGCGGCGAAGAAGGCGGCGCACGAGACCGGCTCCCTGATGCCGCCGGCCCATATCCGCAACGCCCCTACCAAGCTGATGAAGTCGTTGGGCTACGGCAAGGGCTATCAATACGATCCCGACACGCCCGAGGGCTTCTCCGGAGCCGACTTCTTCCCCGACGAGATGGAGCGCCGCACCTTCTACAAGCCCAAGGGCGAAGGCCATGAGGAGAAGGTCAAGGCGCGTCTGGAACGCTGGGCGGCGATGCGGGCGCGGATGCAGGCGGATAAGGCGTAGGGCCTACCGCTCGCACACTGCCTTCTAGCCGTCATCCTCGGGCTTGACCCGAGGATCTAGCCGTCCGCCTGCGCGACGTTAAATGGGACTAGCGCGGCCTGAACTCGATCCTCGGGTCAAGCCCGAGGATGACGGAGGAAAGAGATGGTCAGTGAACGACGTTCATTGTGATGCGCGTCCTAGAAGGGTAGGCTGAACCTCCCAACTGCGGAGGCGGCTATGGTCGATGTTCTGCGGCGTATGTCGACGCCCTGGCATGTGTGGCTGGTCGGCGTGCTGTCCTTCCTGTGGAATGCGCTGTTCGTCTGGCAGTGGATGCTGCAGGTGACGGGAGATCCAGCTTACTGGAACAGCCTGACGCCGGCCGAAGCCGCCTACCTTCGCGCCGTGCCGTTATGGACCGATGTTGCGGTCGGGGTCGCCTTCTGGGGCGGGCTGCTCGCGGCGGTGCTGCTGCTGTTCCGGCGACGCCAGGCGACGATGCTGTTCGCCATCGCCCTGATCGCCATGCTGGCGGACACGACCTACATCCACTTCATGAGCAATGGGCGCGAGATCATGGGGCCCGTCGGCGTGGCGTTCGGCCTGGTCATCATCGCCGTCCTGGTCGCCCAGACCGCCTATTGCGCCTGGATGGACCGACGCGGCGTGATCGTCTGAAGAAAGGCCGAAGCCCTTGTTGCGGCGGCCTATTTCGGCGTAGTTTTCGATGCTCAAGGCTCTGGGGGAAGAATGATGGTCGATATTTCGAAGCGCCCGACGACGCCGTGGCATCTGTGGGCCATCGGTGCGGCGTCAGTGCTCTGGAACGGCGTCGGCGTCTGGCAGTGGTATCAGAAGGTGACGGGCGCGCAGGCCTATTGGAGCGCGCTGACGATGGAGCAGGTCTTCTACCTGCGCTCGGCGCCGTTGTGGACTGACGTGGCCTACGGCGTGGCGGTGTGGTGCGGCCTGCTGGGGGCGTTGATGCTGTTGCTGCGACGGAAGCTGGCGTTCAACGCCTTCGTCGCGGGCCTGATCGCCATGCTGGCGCACGCCGTCTATGTGCTGGCGCTGAGCAACGGGCGCGAGGTTATCGGCGCGGGCGGGACGGCCTTCACCCTGGTCGTCGCCCTGATCTTCGCAGTGCAGATCGCCTATTCGCACTGGGCGCGACGCAGGGGCCTGATCCGATAGGCGGGCGCTTCAGGCGGGGTCGTAGCGAATATTGTTAACGCCTCGATTTCAGGCGTAATCTCCTCTCCATCGACAACCTGGGGAGGGAACAATGGTCGATATTTCAAGGCGTGCTTCGACGCCGTGGCATCTGTGGCTGGTCGGCGTTATGTCGCTGCTGTGGAACGGCTTCGGCGGCTATGACTTCGTGCAGACCACCACGCGCGGCGAAGCCTATATGCGCGAGTCCGGCTTCGGCGAGGAGATGATCGCCTATTACAACGCCATGCCCCCCTGGATGTATGTTCCATGGGCGCTGGGCGTCTGGGGCGCGGTGATCGGGTCGCTGCTGCTGCTGACGCGCAGCCGCTGGGCCGTTCATGCCTACGCCCTGTCGCTGCTTGGGGCGGTGGTCAGTCTGATCTACTCCAAATTCATCAACCCGCCGCCCGCGCTGCCGCCGGAATTGGCGATGATGGAGTGGATGCCCTACGTCATCGTCGTCATCGCCGCCTTCCTGGCCTGGTACGCCTGGGCCATGGCGAAGAAGGGCGTGCTCCGCTAAAGGCTCGGCGGGTGAAGACCCGCCAGCCCGTTTCCCTGACCGAAGAAGAGATCGCCGCCGTCCGTTCCTGGGTGGTGCATGAAGACGCGCATCTGATCGCCTTCAACAAGCCGTCGGGCCTGTCCAGCCAGGGCGGCCGCATCCAGGCGCATACGCTGGACGACCTGTTGTGGGCCTTCGCCCGCTCGAACGGCAAGCGGCCGGAACTGGTGCATCGACTGGATCGCGACACCTCCGGCGTCATTCTGGCCGCCAAGACCAAGCCTGCCGCCGGCTTCTTCGGCAAGGCGCTGCAGGACCGCAAATTCCACAAGACCTATCGCGCCCTGATCGCCGCCGCGCCCGAGCCGCGCGCGGGTCAGATCGACGCCCCCCTGCGCCGTCAGGAGATCGGCCGGGAATCCTATATGCGCGTGGTCGAGGTCGGAGCCGAGGGGGCTCAGGCCTCGCAGAGCCGCTATCGCACCCTGGCCGCCAACGAAGAGGGGGCGGTGGTCGAGCTGGAGCCGTTGACCGGGCGGATGCACCAGCTGCGCGTCCACATGGCCCACATCGGTCGGCCCCTGGTCGGCGATGTGCGCTACGGCGGCGCCCTGACCTTCGCCGGGCGCCCGGCGTCGCGCCTGATGCTGCACGCGGCGAAGCTGAGCTTTCCCCACCCGGACGGCGGCCGCCTGACGGTCGAGGCGCCCGAGCCAGCGGATTTCCTGGCGCTGCGTGAGGCGGCGGGGCTTTAGGCGCTTCATCCCCTGTTCAGCTTCACAGCGGAACAATCCGGCTCGCCCGTGCGCTGTTCGGGCGTGGGAGACACGCGCATGAAACGCCTCGCCATCGTCACGATCGCAGCCTCGGCCCTGGCTCTGACGGCCTGCGCCAGCCTTGCGCCCTATGGCCAACAGATGGGGCCGAACGGGCAGGGCTATTCCGAACAACAGATCGAACGCGACCGTTTCCGCGTGACCTACAAGGGCGTCGGCGCGCCCGGTCCGGTGGCGGATATGGCGCTGTTCCGCGCGGCCCAGCTGACGACCGAGCAGGGCTACGACTGGTTCGAGGTGACGCAGCGCTGGATCGACGGCCGCCCTGACAGCGCGGGCGGCGTGCGGCCCAGCGTGTCGGTCGGCGCCGGCACGGGCCGTTACGGCGGCTGGTCCACTTCGGGCGTCGGCGTCGGCCTGGGCTTTGACCTCAGCGGGCCGCAGCCGACCTCGACCACGCTGGAGATCGTCATGGGCCGCGGCCAGCGCCCGGATCGCCCCGAAGCCTATGACGCGCGCGGCGTGCAGGACGCCATCCGTCCCCGCCTTTAAGGCCTACAACGGCCAGCGCGCCATGGCGGCGGCGAAGGCCAGCAACGGGATCAACAACAGAACCTCCAGCCCGATCGCGCGTCTCGCGGCGGTCAGTTCGGCCTGTGGCGGGACGTAGTCGGGCGCCGTCCCCGCCGCCTTGCGCCATCTCAGGATCGCCAGCGTCGGCCGGATCGAGATCAGGCCGATCAGGGCGAAGGTTGCGATCTTGGCCCAGAAGAAGGGATTGGCTTCATAGAAGGCCCAGCCCTTACCGCCCATCACCCGTCCGACCCCGACCAGCACGATCAGCAGGGCCGTGACGCCATAGCCTGCATCCAGCCCGGCCAGACGTTTCACCGGCGGTTCAGGGGTCCGCAGCAGCGCCAGCTCCGACGCCAGCATGACGATCAGGCCCAGGAACAACAGGTGGTGCAGGATGGCGAGGACAAGGTCGTGCATGGCGGCCTTCGCAAATGACGTCGGAACAGTATATGCCGCCAGCATGACACGTTTTCTGCTGGTTGCGAGCGGCGGCGCTCTGGGGGCGATGGCGCGCTACGCCCTGGGCCTGACGGTCGGCCGTCTGGCGCCGGGCGCGGCTTGGCCTTGGGGCACCTTCGGCGCCAATCTGATCGGCGGCCTGTTGATGGGCTTGCTGGCCGGGTGGCTGGCGCTGAAGGCGGGCGCGCATCAGGAGAGCATCCGCCTCTTCGCGGCGGTCGGCGTTCTGGGCGGGTTCACCACCTTCTCGGCCTTCTCGCTGGAGACGGCGCTGATGATCGAACGCCGCGAGATGGCCACGGCCGCCCTCTATGTCGCCGCCTCGGTCGTCCTGGCCGTCGCCGCCCTGTTCCTGGGACTTCTTATCGCCCGAAAGGCTTTTGCATGACCCGCGAGGTCAAGACTCTCTTTGTCGCCGAGGCCGAGGACGGCATCCGTCTGGACCGTTGGTTCAAGCGTCGTTGGCCGCACCTGTCGCATATCCAGGTGCAGAAGATGGCCCGCAGCGGCCAGATCCGCGTCGACGGCTCGCGCGTGAAGCCCGAGGACCGCCTGACCGCCGGCGCCGCCGTGCGCGTACCGCCGATTCCCGATCCGGTCGAGCGCGTCCCCGGCGAGAAGCCCAAGATCAGCGACCGCGACGCCGCCTACGCCAAGTCGCTGGTCCTGTATGAAGACGACATGGTCATCGCCCTGAACAAGCCGCACGGGCTGGCCGTGCAGGGCGGCACCAAGACGACCAAGCACGTCGACCGCCTGCTGTCGGCCTGGGGCGAGGGGATGGAGCGTCCGCGCCTGGTCCACCGTCTGGAC
Organism: Brevundimonas sp. UBA4609; assembly: GCA_002386585.1. Classification (GTDB taxonomy): domain Bacteria; phylum Pseudomonadota; class Alphaproteobacteria; order Caulobacterales; family Caulobacteraceae; genus Brevundimonas; species Brevundimonas olei. The sequence goes on from DGIZ01000067.1 coordinate 15,999, forward strand.
CGCGACACCTCGGGCGTGTTGCTGCTGGGCAAGGGGCCGGAGGCGGCCAAGCGCCTGGCCGGGGCCTTCGCCCGTCGTCAGGCCAAGAAGACCTATTGGGCCATCGTCATCGGCAATCCCAAGCCCTCGGCAGGCCAGATCGACCTGGCGCTGAAGAAGTCGGGGATCAACGACTTCGAGATGATGCGCCCCGCCGATCCCAAGGAGCACGGCGCCGAACCGGCCGAGACGGCCTACGCCACCGTCAGCCGCGCCGCCCACCGCGCCGCCTGGATGGCCCTGCGCCCCTTCACCGGACGAACGCACCAACTGCGCGCCCACATGAGCGCCATCGGCCACCCCATCCTGGGCGATCCGAAGTACGGCAATGACCAGTCGAACGAACTGTCCGGCCCGCTGAAGCTGCAGCTTCACGCCCGCCGCATCGAACTGGACCACCCCGGCGGCGGCAAGCTGATCGTCGAGGCTCCCCTCAGTCCCGAGATGAAGGCCGGCTTCAACCACTTCGGCTTCTCCGAGGACGAGGCCGATGAAGACCCCTTTGCGGGCGTGCGGCGGATGCGATGAATACGGGGCCGGCCGTCCAGATGCGTCTTCAGCGCGCCCAGGCGCTGGTTCAGCAAGGCGACTTGACGGGCGCGCTGGCGGTATTGGAACAGGCGCCGCCAAACGAACGGATCGCCGTTCAGACCTTGCAGGTCGATCTTCTAAAGGCGCTGGACCGCAAGGAAGAGGCCCTGGCGATTCGTCGCGAGCAAGCCGCGCTCGCGCCCCGCAGCGTCGTCGCCCAGCACAACCTGGCGAGCTTGCTCGGCGATACCGGCCGCAACGCCGAGGCTGTCGAGGCGGCGCGCCGGGCCCTGGCCAATGGCGGAGACGCGCCGGAAACATGGCTGGTCCTGGCCCGCGCCCTGTCCGCCTGCTCCCGACATGACGAGGCGGTCGACGCCTATGGTCAGGCCATCAAGCGGCGCCCGGCCTATACCGATGCGGTGCGGGAACTGGCGCAACTGATCTGGATGCGCGGCGGGACGCGTGAAGCGGCGACGGCTCCGGTGCTGAAGGCGCTGAAAGGCGCCCCAGGCGATGCGGACCTGCTGACCTGTCTGGCGGTGGTCCTGTTATACGGCGGGGCCGATCCGCGTGAGGCTTGGGGCGAACTGACCCGCCGAGCCAGGGAGGGGGGCGTGCGGGCGGCGACGGTCGAGGCGGCGGCGAGCCGCTTGGCCTTGAAGTTCGATTTCGCCCTGGCCCTGGATCATGCGCGCGCCGCAACGCAGATGGAGCCGGGCGTGATCGAATCCTGGGCCAATCTGGCGGAAGTCTTGATCGCGTCAGGCGCGGCCGATGAAGCCCTGGATATCCTGCGCCCGTTGCTGGCGGCTCCGGGCGCGGACCAGAAGGTTCTGGCCCTCCACGCGACGGCGAGCCGGGTGAAGGGAGGGGGCGACCCTCTGGGCCTCGATGACATCAACGGCTTGGTGGGCGCTCTGACCATTGATGCGCCGCCGGGATGGAAAGATCTGCCCGCCTACCTGACCGACCTGAAGACGGCTCTTTTGACGCAGCACGCCTATGAAAATCACCCGCTCGGTCAGAGCCTGCGGCACGGGACGCAGACGCCCGTGGACCTGACCTTGGTCGACGATCCGGTCATCCGCGCCTTCTTCGTCGCCATTGACGGGCCGATCCGTCGCCATCTGGCCCAGTTGGGGCAGGGGACGGACCCTGTCCGCAGCCGCAATACAGGAGACTACAGGCTGAACGGCTGCTGGTCCGTGCGGCTGGCGCCGGGCGGGTTCCACGAGCATCACATCCATCCCAAGGGGTGGTATTCCTCGGCCTGTTATATCGAGACTCCGCCGGTGGTTGATGCGGGCGGGCGCGAGGGCTGGCTGGCCCTGGCCCAGCCGCCGTTCCCGACTTCGCCGCCGCTGGAGCCGCTACGCTATGAAAAACCTGAGCCGGGCAAGCTGGTGCTGTTCCCGTCCTGCCTGTGGCACGGCACCGTGCCCTTCGGCGGCGACCAGCCGCGCCTGACCGTGGCCTTCGACATCGTTCCTGTCTGAATATGACCGCTTCCGACGCTCCGCTCGCCGTCTTCGACATCGACGGCACCCTGGTCGACAGCCGCGCCTCGATCCATCGCGCGGCCTGCGAGGCGGCGCAGGTTCTGGGCCTGCCGGAACCGGAATACGATCGCGTGCGCCAGATCGTGGGGCTGAGCCTGCATCACGCCCTGCACGTGCTGGAGCCGTCTTTGACCGACGCCGAACTGGCCGATTTCGTCGCCGCCTTCCAGGCCAGTTTCCGCGCCATGTATGAGGCCGGCCATGAGGAGCCGCTCTATCCCGGCGTGATGGACACCCTGCGGCGCTTGAAACGCGACGGCTGGCTGCTGTCGCTGGCGACCGGCCAGAACCGACGCGGCGTGGCCCGCAATCTGGCGCGGCCCGAGTGGAGCGATCTCTTCCTGTCCAGCCATTGCGCCGAGGACGGGCCGGGCAAGCCGGACCCGGCCATGCTGCGCGCCGCCATGAGGACCTGCGGAGCCGACGCCGCCTCGACCGCCATGATCGGCGACACCAGCCACGACATCGCCATGGCTGTGGCGGCGGGCGTGCATCCGCTCGGCGTCGGCTGGGGCTTTCATACGGTGGAGGAGCAGGCGGCTGCGGGCGCGCTTCACATCGCCGCCGATTTTCCCGATCTGGAGGCGGCGCTTGATCGGTTCGCCTCGACCAAGCTGTTCGCCTAGAAGTCCGTCATGACCCATATTCCTCCGCTGGATCCCAACGTCGCCGCCCAGAAGGGCTTTCGTGAATCCGAGGAGCGCATCAAGCGCTTCTGGAAGAGCGCCGGGGTCGAGGCCCGCGACGGCGGCTGGATCGTCCTGCTGGACGGCCGCGCGCCCAAGACGCCCGCCGGCAACGCCATCGTCCTGCCGACCGAGACGGCGGCTCGTCTCGTGGCCGACGAGTGGGACGCTCAGGGCGAGCATCTGACGCCCGCGACCATGCCCGCCACCCGCCTGGCCTCGACCGCCATCGACCGGGTCAGCCAGACGCGTGGTCCCGTGGCCGAGGAAATCGCCCGCTACGCCGGGTCGGACGTGCTCTGCTACCTGGCCGAGACGCCGTCGGGCCTGATCCAACGTCAGCAGGCGGAATGGGGCCCGTGGCGCGACTGGGCCGCGCGCGAACTGGGCGTTGAGCTGCATCCGGTCGAGGGGATCATCCATCGGCCCCAGGCGCCCGAGGCTCTGGCGCGGGTCGAGGCGCTGGCGCTGGAGATGGATGACTTCGCCCTGACCGGGCTGGCGACGGCCGTGCCGCTATTCGGCTCGGCGGTGCTGGGGCTGGCGGTGCAACGCGGGGCGCTGGCGGGCGAGGCGGCGCTGGACCTGTCGCGTCTGGACGAAGCCTTCACCGAGGAGCGCTGGGGCGTGGACGAGGAAGCCGCCGCCCGCGCCGCCGCCCATCGCGCCGAAGCGACCCTGCTGCAACGGTGGTTCGAGGCGTTGCGATAAGTCTTCTACCGCTCATCCCCGCGGAGGCGGGGACCCAGTGTTTTGGCCACAGGCGCAGCGGTTGGGTTCGTGAGCGCCTCTCAAGCTGACCTTGGCGCATGAGGCTCTTACTGGGTCCCCGCC
>DGIZ01000069.1 GCA_002386585.1 Brevundimonas sp. UBA4609
GGGATCGGCGGCGGAGGAACCAGGTCGACCAGTATCGGCGGCAGAGCCGTGACCAGGGGCGGCTCCGGACGCCCCACGCCCAAAAGCACAAAGGCGCCGAAGTGCAGAAGGACCACCAGCCCTCCCGCGCCCCAGCGCCATTGCTTCATACGTGTCGGCCGCAACCGTCTCTCCCGCACAGACTCCCGAACGCTAACGCTTCAGAAGTCGAGGGGATCAGACCGCGCGACGGATCAGGCGTCCAGCGCCGTGTCGATCGCGGCGGCCACGGCGGCGATGTCCCCCATGCCGTCGACCTCGGTCAACTTGCCCTGCCCTTCATAATAGGGAAGCAGCGGCGCGGTCTGGCGATTGTAGACGGCCAGCCGGTCCTTGAAGGTCTCGGGATTGTCGTCAGGCCGCCCCTGCTCGGCGAAACGCTTGCCGATCCGGTCGGTCAGGGCGGCGTCGTCCACCTTCAGGCGGATGACGCTGTCGATCTTGGCGCCCCGCTTGGCCAGCATGGCGTCCAGGGCCTCGGCCTGGGCCACCGTGCGGGGGAAGCCGTCGAAGATGGCCCCGCCGGCGGCCTCGGCCTCCGGCAGACGAGCTTCGATCAGGGCGATGACGATCTCGTCGGTGACGAGGTCGCCGCGCGCCAGCACGTCCTTGACCTTCAGCCCCAGCTCGGAGCCCGAAGCGATAGCCGCGCGCAGCATGTCGCCGGTCGAGAGCTGGACCATGCCCCGCTCCTCGACCAGCCGCTTGGCCTGGGTGCCCTTGCCGGCCGCAGGCGGCCCGAACAGGATCAGGTTCATTATGTCTTCGGGCCCCCTACCCGATCAGCGACGGACAGGAGCGGAACCGCCCCGGCCACGACCGCGCAACTTGGCCTTCTTGATCAGGCCCTCGTACTGGTGCGCCAGCAGGTGCGACTGGATCTGGGCGACAGTGTCCATCGTCACCGAGACCACGATCAAGATAGACGTTCCGCCAAAGTACAGGCTGTTGCCCAGGCTGCTGACCAGGAACTCCGGCAGCAGGCAGACGGCGGTGATGTAGGCGGCGCCGATGACCGTCAGGCGCGTCAGGACATAGTCCAGATACTCGGCCGTCCGCTTGCCCGGGCGGATGCCCGGCAGGAAGCCGCCGTACTTGCGCAGGTTCTCGGCCGTATCCTCGGGGTTGAAGGTGATCGAGGTGTAGAAGAAGCAGAAGAAGACGATCAGGACGGCGTACAGGATCATGAACACCGGCTGGCCGTGGGTCAGCTGAGCCGTCACCAGGGGCAACCAGCTCATCCAGTCCGGCAGGTTCGCATTGGCGGTGAACTGGGCCACCGTCGTCGGCAGCATCAGCAGCGACGAGGCGAAGATGGCCGGGATCACGCCCGCGGTGTTGACCTTCAGCGGCAGGAAGCTGCGCTCGCCGCCGGTCATGCGGTTGCCTTCCTGGCGCTTCGGATACTGGATCAGAAGGCGGCGCTGGGCGCGCTCCATGAAGACGATGAAGACGATGACCGCGACCGCCATGATGGCGATGCCGAACAGGGTGAAGGCCGACATCTGACCCTGCTGGGCCAGGCCCAGCATCCGCGCCACCGTCGACGGCAGGACCGCCACGATGCCCGCGAAGATGATCAGGGAGATGCCGTTGCCGACGCCGCGCGCCGTCACCTGCTCGCCCAGCCACATCAGGAACATGGTGCCGCCGGTCAGGACGGTGACCGTCGAAATGATGAAGAACAGGCCGGGCTGGTCGATCAGACCCGGCTGGGCGTTCAGGCCCACCGCGATGCCGAAGGACTGCGCCAGGGCCAGGAACACCGTCAGATAGCGGGTGTACTGGTTCAGCTGCTTGCGGCCCGACTCGCCGCCTTCCTTCTTCAGCTTCTCCCACGGCGGATACACCGCGCCCATCAGCTGGACGATGATCGAGGCCGAGATGTAGGGCATGACGTTCAGCGCGAACACGGCCATGCGCTCGACGGCGCCGCCCGAGAACATGTTGAACATGTCCAGGATGCCGCGTTGGCCGTCCGGATTTTGGAAGAAGGCCAGGAAGGCCTCGCCGTTGATCCCGGGGATCGGAACATAGGTGCCGATCCGGTAGACCAGCAGCGCGCCGAGCGTGAACAGCAGGCGTTTGTGCAACTCGGTCGCCTTGGCGAACGAGCCTATGTTCATATTGGCAGCAAGTTGTTCAGCGGCCGAAGCCATCAGGCGGTCCCCCAGACGGTCACCATTTTCATGCCCGTCGTCAGATAGGCGGAAAGCGGCGCTCTTGCGAGGGCCGCTTTCGGAAAATCGTCATCCCGGTCCGGACGATCCCGGCGGAGACGTGAAACCACGCCCCCGACGGGATGACGATATCGGATTTTAGGCCTTGGCGGCGGTGCGCTTGGCGCGAGCCGAGATCTTGTTGGCGTCGCCCAGCGGAGCCTTCGGAGCCGGCGCCTTGCCGCGAGCGGCGTTGCGCTTCTCGAGGCGAGCCGCAGCCTTGGCTTCGGCTTCGATGCGCTGTTGCGTCACCGAACCGCCGGCGGCTTCGATCGCCTTGATGGCGCCCGACGAGGCCGACCACACGACCAGGTTCAGCTTGGCCTTCAGTTCGCCTTCGCCCAGGACACGCACGCCGTCCTTGACGCGACGGATCACGCCGGCGGCGACCAGGGCCGCGCCGTTGATCTCGGCCTTGGCGTCCAGCTTGCCGGCGTCGATGGCCTCTTGCAGGCGCCACAGGTTGACTTCAGCCAGCTTCGGCGCGTTCGGCACGTTGAAGCCGCGCTTCGGCATACGCATGTACAACGGCATCTGGCCGCCTTCGAAGCCGCCGATGGCGACGCCCGAACGCGACTTCTGACCCTTGACGCCGCGACCGGCGGTCTTGCCCTTGCCCGAGCCTGGGCCGCGGCCGACGCGCATACGCTTCTTGGCGGCGCCTTCGTTGTCACGGATTTCGTTCAGCTTCATTGCCTGATCCTTTCGGGTTCTAGCGCCAGGTTCGACAGGCGGACCTGACTCGGCGTTGGAAAAATTGAAGGGCCGCTGATTAAGCGACCCGCGTCAGCATCGCAAGATGCTTCTTCATAAAGCGAAACACCCTCCCCCGCGAACGGGAGAGGGCGAACCGTCTTACTTCTCGACCACTTCCACCATGTGGGCGACCTTGGCGATCATCCCACGGACGGAGGGGGTGTCTTCCAGGGTCGACTCACGGCCGATCTGGTTGAGACCCAGGCCCACCAGGGTGGCGCGCTGATCCGACTTGCGGCGGATCGGGCTCGCCGTCTGGCGGACGGTCACGGTCTTCTTTTCGGTCTTGGCCATCTATCAGCCCTCCACGGCTTCCGGCGCCGAAGCGCCGTCATTGCGGCGGCCCATCAGGTCGGACACCTTCTTGCCCCGCTTGGAGGCGATCTGGCGCGGCGACGACTGGACCTTCAGGGCTTCGAAGGTGGCGCGGATCATGTTGTAGGGGTTCGACGAGCCGGTCGACTTGCCCACGACGTCCTGGACGCCGAGGGTTTCGAGGACCGCGCGCATCGGACCGCCCGCGATGACGCCCGTACCCGGAGGGGCAGCGCGCATCATGATCTTGCCGGCGCCCCAACGGCCCGAGCCGTCGTGGTGCAGGGTGCGGTTCTCGCGCAGCGGAACCTTGATCATGGTCTTCTTGGCTTCTTCGGTCGCCTTACGGATGGCTTCCGGCACTTCGCGCGCCTTGCCATGACCGAAGCCGACGCGGCCCTTGCCGTCGCCGACGACCATCAGGGCCGCGAACGAGAACCGGCGGCCGCCTTTGACGGTGGCGGCGACGCGGTTGATGTGCACCAGCTTCTCGATGATGTCCGAATCCGGACCTTCAACGGGAGCGTTGCGGTTGTCGCGACGGTTGCGGTCGCCGCCGCCGCGTTGGGGTTCACGAGCCATGCTTGCCGTTCCCTTAGAAGTTCAGGCCGGCTTCGCGCGCGGCTTCCGCCAGCGCCTTGACCCGGCCGTGATAGATGTAGCCGCCACGGTCGAAGACGACGTCGGTGACGCCCTTCTCGATGGCGCGCTCGGCGATCAGCTTGCCGATCTTGGCGGCGGCTGCGACGTCCGAACCCTTGGAACCCTTGCCGCCTTCCAGCGACGAGGCGGCGGCCACCGTGATGCCCTGGGCGTCGTCGATGATCTGAGCCGAGATGTTCTTGTCCGACCGGAAGACCGACAGACGCAGACGACCGTTGGCGACAGCCTTCAGGCGACGGCGAGTGCGCTCGGCGCGGCGCTTGGCTTGTTGTTGAAGAGAGAGAGCCATGACTTACTTCTTCTTGCCTTCCTTGCGCCGGACGAATTCGCCCTGATAGCGCACGCCCTTGCCCTTATAGGGTTCCGGCGGACGCATCTTGCGGATGACGGCGGCGATTTCGCCCACAACCTGCTTGTCGTTGCCCGAGATCTTGATCTCGGTCTGCTTCGGCACAGCGAAGGTGATGCCTTCGGGCGGAACGATGTCCACGTCGTGCGAGAAGCCGAGCTGCAGCGAGAGATCCTTGCCCTTCAGGGCGGCGCGGTAGCCGACGCCGACCAGTTCCAGGGTCTTCTCGAAGCCTTCGGTCACGCCGGTCACCATGTTGGCGACCAGGGTGCGCGACAGGCCCCACATGGCCTTGGCGCGCTGCGAGTCCGAACGCGGGGTCAGCGACAGTTCGTCGCCTTCCTGCGTGACTTCGATCTCGTCGGCGACGGTCCAGGAGCGTTCGCCCTTCGGACCCTTCACGGTGATGGCCTGGCCGTTGAGCGTGACAGTCACGCCCTTCGGCACGGCGATGGTTTTCTTGCCGATACGAGACATATCAGTAGACCCTGCAGAGGACTTCGCCGCCGACGTTAGCGTCGCGGGCGGCGGCGTCGGACATGACGCCCTTCGAAGTCGAAAGGATCGAGATGCCGAGGCCGTTCTTGACCGGCTTCAGATCGCCGATGGCCGAATAGACGCGGCGGCCGGGCTTCGACACGCGGGCGATCTCGGCGATCACCGGCTGGCCGTCGAAGTACTTCAGCTCGATCTCGAACTGCGGGAACTCACCGGGGTTTTGAACCAGCGAGTAGCCGCGGATGTAGCCCTCGTCCTGCAGCACGTCCAGGACGCGCTGACGCAGGCGGGAAGCCGGGGTGAGCACCGAAGAACGCTTGCGGGTGGCCGCGTTCTTGATGCGAGCGATCATGTCGCTCAGGGGATCGTTGATCATCATGTCTGTTCGCTCCCCTTACCAGCTCGACTTCGTCAGGCCGGGGATCTGACCCATGTTGCCCAGCTCGCGCAGGGCGACACGGCTCATCTTGAGCTTGCGGTAATAAGCCCGCGGACGACCCGTCACTTCGCAACGGTTGCGAATACGGCTCGGAGCCGAGTTGCGCGGCAGGGCCGCCAGCTTCAGGCGCGCATCGAAACGCTCCTCAAGCGGCAGGCTCTCGTCGTTGGCGATAGCCTTCAGGGCGTCCCGCTTCGCGGCATACTTCGCAACCAGGGCCTTGACGGCTTCGTTGCGGTTTACGGCGCTTTTCTTAGCCATTGTTCTCTTCCCTTCCCGCTCAGTTCACGAACGGGAACTTGAACTCGGTGAGGAGAGCCTTGGCTTCCTCATCGGTCTTGGCCGTGGTGCAGACAACGATGTCCATGCCCCACATCTGGTCGATCTGGTCGTAGTTGATCTCCGGGAACACGATGTGCTCCTTCAGACCCGTGGCGTAGTTGCCGCGACCGTCGAACGAAGTGCCCTTCAGGCCCCGGAAGTCCTTCACGCGCGGCAGGGCGATCGTGATGAAACGGTCCAGGAACTCGTACATCTGGGCGCCGCGCAGCGTGACCTTGCCGCCGATGACCATGCCTTCGCGCAGCTTGAAGCCGGCGATGGAGTTACGAGCCTTGGTCGGCACGGCCTTCTGGCCGGCGATGGCCGTCAGATCCTTGAGGGCCGCGTTGGCCTTCTTGGAGTCCGCCACAGCTTCGCCGATGCCCATGTTCAGGACGATCTTGTCCAGCTTGGGGATCTGCATCTCGTTCGTGTAGCCGAACTTTTCCTTCAGGACGCCGCGGATGCGGTCCTGATAGTCGGTCTTGAGACGCGGCGTATACTTGGTGTCGGCCATCAGATGACGTCTCCCGTCGACTTGGCGAAGCGGACCTTCTTGTCCCCCTCGACCTTGAAGCCCACGCGGGTCGCCTTGCCGTTGGCGTCGACGATGGCGACGTTCGACAGGTGAAGCGAGGCTTCCTTGTGCTTGATGCCGCCTTGCGGGTCAGCCTGGGTCGGGCGCGTGTGGCGCTGGACCATGTTGACGCCTTGCACGACGACGCGGTTCTCGGTCGGCAGGACCTGCAGCACCTGGCCGGTGCGGCCCTTGTCCTTGCCGGTCAGGACGACGACGTTGTCGCCCTTCTTGATCTTGGCGGCCATGGTTACAGAACCTCCGGAGCCAGCGAGATGATCTTCATGTGGTTCTTGGCGCGCAGCTCGCGCGGAACCGGGCCGAAGATACGGGTGCCGACAGGCTCGTTCTGCTTGTTGACGATGACGGCGGCCGACTTGTCAAAACGGATGACAGAGCCGTCCTTGCGCTGGATGTCCTTGGCGGTGCGCACGACGATGGCGCGAACGACGTCGCCCTTCTTCACGCGGCCGCGCGGAATCGCTTCCTTCACCGAGGCGACGATGGTGTCGCCGATCGAGGCGTAGCGGCGCTTGGAGCCGCCCAACACCTTGATGCACATGACCCGGCGAGCGCCCGAGTTATCGGCGACCTCCAGGTTAGTTTGCATCTGGATCATGGGATCCGATCCTTCTTCTTACGAAGCCGAAGACGGGGAAATGATTTCCCAGCGCTTCAACTTGGACTTGGGGGCGCATTCGATGATGCGCGCGATGTCGCCGACTTTGAGGGCGTTGGCCTCATCGTGAGCGTGGTAGTTCTTGGACTTGCGGACCGTCTTGCGGAGCAGCGGGTGCAGCAGGGTGCGCTCGACCTTCACGACGACGGTCTTGTCGCCCTTGTCGGAGACGACCACGCCTTCAAGAATGCGTTTGGGCATCGGTGTTTCCTTACGAGGCCGCACGCTTCTCGCGCAGAAGCGTCGAGATGCGGGCGATGTCCTTGCGCACTTCCGAGACCCGGTGGGTCTTTTCCATCTGGCCGGTGGCGGCCTGGAAGCGCAGGTTGAACTGTTCCTTCTTGAGCTTCAGCAGCTCGTCGGACAGCTGGTCGACGGTTTGCGACCGGAGATCGGCGATCTTGGTCATTAGGCGGCTTGCTCCGTAACGATGCCGGCGTCCAGGCGGGTAACCACCTTGGTGCGGATCGGCAGCTTGGCGGCGCCGAGGCGCAGCGCTTCACGAGCCACGTCGTCCGGCACGCCGTCGATTTCGAACATGATGCGGCCCGGGGCCACGCGAGCGGCCCAGTGGTCCACCGCGCCCTTGCCCTTACCCATCCGCACTTCGGCCGGCTTGCCGGAAACCGGCACGTCGGGGAAGATACGGATCCAGACGCGGCCCTGACGCTTCATCTGACGGGTGATCGCGCGGCGAGCCGCCTCGATCTGACGCGCAGTGATGCGCTCCGGCTCGACGGCCTTCAGACCGTAGGAGCCGAAGTTCAGCGAGAAACCACCCTTGGACGAGCCGTGGATGCGGCCCTTGAAGGCCTTACGGTACTTGGTCTTTTTCGGTTGCAACATGGCCTATCAGCCCTCACGACCACGGCGCGGACCGCGATCACCGCGGGGGCCGCGCTCACGGCCTTCGTTGGACGACGGACCCGAGGCTTCCTGGGCCCAGCGCTTGTCCTGGGCCATCGGGTCGTGCTCGAGCACTTCACCCTTAAACACCCAGACCTTCACGCCAATGATGCCGTAGGTCGTCTTGGCTTCGTAGAAGCCGTAGTCGATGTCGGCGCGCAGGGTATGCAGCGGCACGCGACCTTCGCGGTACCACTCCATACGAGCGATTTCGGCGCCGCCCAGACGGCCCGAGACGTTGATGCGGACGCCCTTGGCGCCCAGGCGCATGGCCGACTGCATCGAACGCTTCATGGCGCGACGGAACGCGATACGGCGCTCCAGCTGCTGAGCGATGTTCTCGGCGATCAGCTGAGCGTCGGTTTCCGGCTTGCGGACCTCGACGATGTTCAGGTGAACTTCGCCTTCGGTGCGGGCCGAGATGTCCTTGCGCAGCTTCTCGATGTCAGCGCCCTTCTTGCCGATCACGACGCCCGGACGGGCGGCGTAGATCGTCACGCGGCACTTCTTGTGCGGACGCTCGATGATGATGCGCGACACGCCGGCGGCCGACAGGCGTTCCTTCAGCCACGAACGCAGCTTCAGGTCCTGGTGGAGCAGCTTGGCGTAGTCGGCGCCGCCGGCGAACCAGCGGCTGTCCCACGTACGGTTCACGCCGAGGCGCAGACCGATCGGATTGATTTTCTGACCCATCAGGCGGCCTCACCTGCTTCGCGAACCACGATGGTGATTTCGCTGAACGGTTTCAGGATGCGCGACGAACGACCGCGAGCACGGCTCGCGAAACGCTTCATCACCAGGTTCTTGCCCACGAAGGCCTCGGCGACGACCAGGTTGTCGATGTCGAGGTTGTGGTTGTTCTCGGCGTTCGAGACGGCCGAGTACAGGACCTTGCGGACGTCGCCGGCGATGCGCTTGCGGCTGAATTCCAGCTCGTTGAGAGCCTTCTGGACCGGCAGGCCGCGGATCGAGGCGGCCACCAGGTTCAGCTTCTGCGGGCTGATGCGGACGTTGACCAGCTTGGCGCGGGCCTCGGTCGCCGCAACGCGACGGGGGTTCTTGGTCTGGGCCATGGATTACTTCCTCTTGGCCTTCTTGTCCGCCGCGTGGCCCGGGAAGTTCCGGGTCGGGGCGAACTCGCCGAACTTCATGCCGACCATTTCTTCGGAGACCGACACCGGCACATGCTTCTGGCCGTTGTGGACGCCGAACGTCAGACCGACGAACTGCGGCAGGATGGTGGAGCGGCGCGACCACGTCTTGATCACGTCCTTGCGGCCCGACGATTGAGCGGCGTCGGCCTTCTTGAGCAGATACCCGTCGACAAACGGGCCTTTCCAGGAGGAGCGGGCCATTCTTAGCGAGCCTTCTTCACGTGACGGCTACGGATGATGAACTTGTCCGTGGCCTTGTTCTTGCGGGTACGGGTGCCCTTGGTGTCCTTGCCCCACGGCGTAACCGGGGTGCGACCACCAGAGGTCCGGCCTTCACCACCACCGTGCGGGTGGTCGATCGGGTTCATGGCGACGCCGCGGACGTGCGGACGCCAGCCCATGTGACGCTTGCGGCCCGCCTTGCCCAGGTTCTGGTTCATGTGCTCGGGGTTCGACACGGCGCCGACAACGGCCATGCAGCCGTCCAGAACCATGCGAAGTTCGCCCGAGCCCAAGCGGATCTGAGCGTAGCCCTGGTCGCGACCGACCAGTTGAGCGTAGGCACCGGCCGAACGGGCCAGCTGGGCACCCTTGCCCGGCTTCATCTCCACGTTGTGGATGATGGTGCCGACCGGCATGGAGCGCAGCGGCATGGCGTTGCCCGGCTTCACGTCGACCTTTTCACCCGCGACGATGGTGTCGCCGGCGTGCAGGCGCTGAGGCGCGATGATGTAGGTCTTCTCGCCGTCGGCGTAGGTCACCAGGGCGATGAAGGCCGTGCGGTTGGGGTCGTATTCCAGACGCTCGACCGTGCCGACCACGTCGAACTTGCGACGCTTGAAGTCGATCTTGCGGTACAGCTTCTTGGCGCCGCCGCCGCGGAAGCGGACAGCGATACGACCGCCCTGACCACGGCCGCCCGACTTGGTCAGGCCCTCGGTCAGCGACTTCTCCGGGCGGCCCTTGTGCAGCTCGGAACGGTCGACCAGCACCAGGGCGCGGCGGCCCGGCGACGTCGGATTGTAATGCTTCAGAGCCATCTTCTTAGAGCCCCGTCGTGACGTCGATCGACTGACCATCGGCCAGCGTCACGATCGCTTTCTTGATGTCCACGCGACGGCCCAGGATGCCCCGGAAGCGCTTGGTCTTGCCCTTTTGAACCAGGGTGTTGACCTTGAGGACGTTGACTTTGAACAGGCTTTCGACCGCAGCAGCGATCTCGTCCTTGGTCGCCGTGCCGGCGACACGGAAGACGACCTTGTTCTGCTCCGACAGGATCGTGGCCTTCTCGGTGATCACCGGAGCCAGGATGGTGTCGTAGTGCTTGGCGGTGGGTTGAGCGGCGGCCATTATGCGGCTTCCTTCTCAGCGAAGCGGGCCTCGATCGCCTCAACGGCGGCCTTGGTCAGCACCAGTTTGTCCGCCCGCAGGATGTCATAGACGTTCAGGCCGGCGTTCGGCAGCACGTCGATGTGCGGGATGTTGCGCGCGGCCAGGCCGAAGTTGGCGTCGACTTCCGGACCCGCGATGATCAGGGCCTTGGTCCAGCCCAGCTTGCCGAAGGTGTCGCGCAGGGCGGCCGTCTTGGCTTCCTTGACCGAGACGCTGTCGACAACGACCAGATCGCCGGCTTTCACCTTGGACGACAGGGCGTGCTTCAGCGCCAGGGCGCGGACCTTCTTGGGCAGCGAGAAGCCGTGGTCGCGAACGACCGGGCCGAACGCCGGCGAACCGCCGACGAACTGGGGCGCACGACGCGAGCCGTGACGGGCGCCGCCCGTGCCCTTCTGCTTGTACATCTTCTTGCCCGTACGAGAGTTCTCGTTGCGGGTTTGAACCTTGTGGGTGCCGGCGCGGCGCTTGGCCAGCTGCCAGTTGACGTAACGGGCCAGCAGGTCGCCGCGGATGTCGGAGATGCCGAAGACGGCGTCCGACAGCTCAACGTCGCCAGCAGCCTTGCCGTCGAGTTTGATGACCGAGAGTTTCATTACGCTTCACCGCCTTCGGTCGCTTCCACGGCCGGAGCTTCTTCAGCCGGCGTCGAAGCGGGTTGAGCAGCAGCCGACTTCACGGCGCCCGGGAACGGAGCGTCCGAGGGACGGGCCTTCTTGATGGCGTCGCTGATCTTGACGTAGGCGCCGTCGTGACCCGGGACAGCGCCCTTGATCAGGATCAGGCCACGCTCGGCGTCCACGCGGACGACGGTCAGGTTCTGGGTGGTGACGACTTCCTGGCCCAGATGGCCAGCCATCTTCTTGCCCTTGAAGACCTTACCCGGGTCCTGACGCTGGCCGGTCGAACCGTGCGAACGGTGCGAGATCGACACACCGTGCGAGGCGCGCAGACCACCGAAGTTCCAGCGCTTCATGGCGCCCGCAAAGCCCTTACCGATGGTATGGCCCTGGATGTCGACCTTCTGACCCGCGAGGAAGTGGTCAGCCGACAGTTCGGCGCCCACGTCCAGCAGGGCGTCTTCGCCCACGCGGAACTCGGTCACATAGGCCTTCGGCTCAACCTCGGCCTTCGCGAAAGCTTCGCGTTGAGCCTTGGCCGTGTTCTTGGCCTTCTTAACGCCAGCGCCCAGCTGAAGGGCGACGTAACCGTCGCGCTCCTTGGTACGTTGGCCGACGACTTGGCAGCCGTCGAGCTGGAGCACAGTGACCGGAACGTGTGCGCCGTCATCGGCGAACACGCGGGTCATCCCCAGCTTCTTGGCGATCACGCCCGTGCGCATGTCGGATCCCGCCTCTTTCTTTCTTAGATCTTGATCTCGACGTCCACGCCGGCGGACAGGTCGAGCTTCATGAGCGCGTCCACGGTCTGCGGGGTGGGGTCGACGATGTCGAGCACGCGCTTGTGCGTGCGGATTTCAAACTGCTCGCGCGACTTCTTGTCGACGTGCGGCGAGCGGTTCACGGTGAACTTTTCGATCAGGGTCGGCAGCGGGATCGGACCACGAACGGTCGCGCCCGTGCGCTTGGCGGTGTTAACGATTTCGCGCGTCGAAAAGTCGAGGACGCGGTGATCGAAGGCCTTGAGCCTGATGCGGATGCTTTGATCCATATCGGTTGTTATTCCCATGCGGCCGGAGCCGCGTCCCTGTGAACCATTTCAAAGACCGAAGCCTCGGGACGAAAACTCATCCCCAGGAAACGCAAATCCGCAAAAACGAGCGGCCCACGCAGTCCCCCGCGAAGGCCGTAAGTTCCCAAGAAGCTGCAAAGAACAGTAACTTAGGTCGTTCCTGCGGACCGCGTCTGCACCCGAAAGTGCACAGCCGGTCCAACAAGAGGGGCGCTTATGCCCTCCGATTCCGTTTCCGTCAAGCGCGGAAATCCCCGCCCCGTCGGGGTTTGCGACTCACCGCCCTCTCGCCGCCTCTCGGACGCTGCGCCGCAGCATAACACGGGCTGATCGTTAGGGACTGAGGCGGGAAAGCGGCCAGATGAACGCCACGGAAAGGCGTCGCCGCAATACCCGCCCCATACTGACGCAGTTATGCCGCAATGCGTCTCTTTTGGGCAACATCGCCCCGGATGTGACCGCCACATGACATGTTTGTTACGGCAAAGCGCCAAACAGCGACCTATGTCTCGCCCATCGCCGGACCGGCTGAGCTTGTTCGGCGGCAGTACATAAGGACAAGAAAATGAAAACCGTCTTTCTCGCTTCGGTCGCCGCCGCGACCCTGATCGCCGCTCCTGCTTTCGCCCAAGACGCCATCGGTTCGGTCGGCGTCGCCTACAACTACGCTGATGTCGAAGGCATCGACGTGAACCGCGGCGTCATCGACGGCACCGTCGCTTCGCCGGTGTTCGGCGACTGGACCGTCACCTTCAATGCTGAAGGAGCCTATACGGACGTCCAGCACGGTGG
Organism: Brevundimonas sp. UBA4609; assembly: GCA_002386585.1. GTDB lineage: Bacteria > Pseudomonadota > Alphaproteobacteria > Caulobacterales > Caulobacteraceae > Brevundimonas > Brevundimonas olei. Next base: position 12,792 of record DGIZ01000069.1, read on the forward strand.
CGACGAAACCACCCTGGCCGGCGCCGTGCACCTGTCGAAGAAGATCGAAGACATGCGCTTCGGCGGCTTCGTCGGCGCTTCGGAAGCCCTGGGCGGCACCATGACCACCTTCGGCCTGGAAGGTCAGAAGTACCTGGACCGCGCCACCCTGACGGGCGTGGCTTCGTACAGCAACCTGCACGACGCCGACATCTGGAACGTGGCCGCCGACGCCGCCTTCTACGCCACGCCGCAACTGCGCCTGAACGCCGGCGCCGCCTACGCCAACGCTGACAACCTGTTCGTCGGCGGCTCGGTCGACGGCTGGTCGGTCGGCGTCGGCGCCGAGTACCAGTTCGCCGACACGCCGTACTCGGTCTTCGGCGGCTACGACTACGCCAAGTCCTCGGACCTGGACGTCGACGCCAACGTCTTCAAGATCGGCATGCGCTACAGCTTCGGCGGCGGTCTGCAAGCCCGCGACCAAGCCGGCGCCAACCTGGGCCGCACGGCCAACGGCGTCGCCGCCCTGTTCGGCAACTAAGCGATCTTCGCGGTCTTCGGACCGCACGGATCAACGAAACCCCGGCGGAGCGATCCGCCGGGGTTTTTGTTTGAGCGCGGCCTGCCGGATTCCGGGCACGAAAAAGGCCCGGAGGGTTCCACGCTCCCGGGCCTTCTCCTTCAGGGTCTTCGCGGCGTCAGCGGCCGATGCGAAGATCCCCCGATCCCACGATCGAGCGCGACACCCGACCGGTCGCCTCCGCCACGCGCACGTCGCCCGACCCGGCGATGGCCGCCGAGACGTCGCCCGCCGTCCCATCGAAGCGCACATCGCCCGAGCCGCCGATGGAGACCTTCAGACTGGAGGCGCTGCCGCCGCGCACCTTCACGCCGCCGGACCCGCCGATGGCGATTTCGGTCTCGCCGTCCACACGGGCCACATCAATGCTGCCCGAGCCGCCCACATTGGCCTCCAGCGCGCCGGTCGCCCCCGCGTAGATGGAGCCCGAGCCGCCGACGGCCGCTTCCAGGTTGCGAGACGTGCCGGCCCGGATGCTGCCCGAGCCGCCGACCGACAACTCCACATCTCCATCGACATTGGCGACCGTCCAGGAGCCGCAGCCGCCTGTGCCCAGATCGACCGAGCGTGCGCCGCGTCCGACGGCGCCGAACACCGCCCCGCCCCCATTGACATCGACGTCCCGCGGCGTGCGCAGGACGATCAGCGGCGCGTCCTCCATCCGGATGCGGCCCTTGCCGCGCACCTCGACCGTGGCTCCGTCTCCCGGCTGACGAGCGTCAGCGGGACCGCTGTTGCAGGAACCGATCTGGCCGCCGCCGAAACTCATGCCCCGACCGCGTCCCAGACCGCCGTCGATGCGGACCTGGCCGCCCCGACGCTCGAGGCGCAGCTCCGGCAGGCCGGCCGAGCCCGGCGTGATCTCGACGCCGACGTCTGCACGGTCTTCCGGAATGACGATGACGCGCGCCACCGCGTTGCGGATGGTCACTTCGTCGGCCAGGGCCGGCGCCGCCAGAACGGCGGACGCGGCCAATGCGGATCCCATGGCGGCGGCGATTGCAGCGGGTTTCATCAGCGAGCTCTCCCTGTCTCTGTGTCCAGGGAAGACTGAGGGCCGCCCGCCGCAAAGTCAGTTTAAATCGAGGTCATGAACCCCTTTTAACCTAAGGCCCGGTTCAGCCTGCAGGGGTGTCGACGCGGTTCGGCAGGGCCGCCGCCCCGTCCGTCGCCCCGACGGCGGGCTCGAAATCTCGCTCAAAGGCGGCGATGCGGCTCTTCATCAACCCGGCCCGCTTCAGCGCCACCGAAGCCGCCCAGCGCGCGGCCAATTCGGGTCGGCTCATGCGGTCCGTCGTACGCGGCTCCCCTCCCCGGCTGCGCAGGAAGGCGTTGGTGTAGAGCGCCCCGTTGCGGATGCGCGAGGGCCAGCTCTGGAACTCGATCGACAGGGAGACGCAGAAACGGTCCAGGTTCTCCACCCGGTGCGGGGCGTAGAAGGGCCAGGTCAGCGCCTGCCCCGGCTCCAGATCGACGATGCGGGCGTCGTCCTCGAAGGCGCGGCGATAGGGAATCTCCTCGGTCGTCTGGCGGGTGACGACCTGCTCCATGCTGCGCTCGGGCAGGTGGGCCTCGTCGCCCGGATAGACGAACAGACGCTTGCGACCGCGCATGTGCAACAGCACCACGCCGCCCGCGTCGAAGTGATAGGGCACCCGCGCCTTGGGCGAGGACAGGATGAGCTGACCGCTGGCGCTGGCCGCCTTCAAGCCATAGCCGCCCAGGATGCGGTCGAAGTCGACCATGGCCGCGCGCCACAGTTCGGGCCAGCCCTGCTCGACGTTGCGCATGTTGACCCACAGGCGGCCCTGCTGGATCGCCTCCAGCAGTTCGGCCCCGTTCAACCGGCCCCGCGCGCCGGTGCGCAGGCTGACCTGTCCCTCGTCGTCGTAGTCGTACAGGTTGATGTCGAACAGGTCGGCCGGATAGCGGTCCAGCACCTCGGCCAGAGCCTGATCCTCGGCGAAACCGTCGGCGACCAGGGCGTGAGGATGCACCTCCGCCTGGGTGATCGGGCCCGCATAGCGCGTCATGGAAGCCGTCATTCCGCTTTCCTCCTCAATCGGCCCCGCCGGCCGCCTTCTGTTTCCGCACCATGTCGGCGGCGGCGCGCAGCGCCCCCGAGGTCCGACCGGCCAAGCTCGTCTCACAGGCCTCGACCACGGACCAGCGACGCCGCGTACTGGTGCGCAAGCGCTCCGCCCGCGCGGAGCCCAGCACGCCTAGGGCGGCGCTCGCCGTCGCGCACAAAGCCTTGCCTGGCCCCGGCCGCGCCACAACGCCCTCGACGGTCGCCAGGCCGCCGTCATCATAGTATTTCTTGTAGTTGCCGCCCACGCCCACGCCGTAGTCGAAGACTCGGTAGCCGCGCTCGGCGCCCAGCCGGATCGTCTCCTGGGTCAGCACGATGCCCGGCGACCAGCGCGCGACCTCCTGGTTGTAGACTGGGAACCACAGGTGGAAATGACGCCCCGCGTGCATGGAATACTCCATCGCCACGACCCGTCCATCGACACGCAGCACCGCCATCGAGGCGCCGAAGCCGTCTTCGCCCTCGCTGTCCATCAGGGCGTGCAGCACCTGGCCCGTCCAGCCGCAGGCGAAGATGTCGTGGTGGCCGGTGCGGCGATACTGTTCGCTCTTCTCGATGATCAGGCGTTCCAGCAGGGCGTGATCATGCAGGCCGATTTCGATCTCAACCGTCTTGAAGGCGCCGTCCAACCCTCGCCGCGACCGCTCCTTGTCCTTGAAGTATTTCGGAAAGGCCTTCCGTCGCCGAGCGTACCAGGCGTCGAAGCCGCCTTCGTCAGGCACGATGGAGACCACGCTGTGGTTGCGCGGCATCGCTTGCGGAGCCTCGCCGATCCACGCGGCGGCGGCGAAACGCGGCGCGCCGATCAGGGCGGCCGCTTCCTGCATCGAAGGCTTGTCGTCGCGCGGGCCGATGACCCCGTGATAGTCGTTCATCGGCGCGGCCAGAGGCTGGACCGTCCCGCCTCGGCGCTGATGCGGATAATAGCCGACCACCCGACCGTCCCGTTTGAAGACAGCCAGCGCGGCGCCGGGACAGATCGCCCCGGCCGTGCGCGAGAACTCCCAGCGGAAATAGGGGCTGGTCAGATCAGGATCCGCCCGCGCCCAATCGTTCCATTGCGCGCCCTCCTCAGCCGACAGGTCGGCCAGGCTGCGGATCTCAACTGATAATGGTCCCGACATGACGCTCCCTTCAGAACGATCACAGCAAGTCGCGTTCCAGTCGGGCCTGATAGAGCCAAGCCCTTGAGGCCGGGTTAGCGTCCAGCCTCTTTGCGAAAGATCGGAGCCTCACGGCGCCCGCCGCATTGTCTTCCTCAGGAGGTCCCCATGACGACGCCACGCCCCAAGACCCGCGAAACCGAGAACGAGAACCAGCGCCCCGACAAGCCCGGCAATCCGCCGCGCCCCGCCACCGAGCCCAAGGACGCCAAGGGCAGCAGCAACTCAGGCCGCACCGACACCGATCCCGCGACCGGCGCGCCGAACGACTGAATGCAAAATGGCCCCCGGATCGCTCCGGGGGCCGCTCTGTACGCTTACGCTACTCTTACTGTGCGGCCACAGGGGCCGCTCATCGATTACTCGACGATCTTGGCCACGACGCCGGCGCCGACGGTGCGGCCGCCTTCACGGATGGCGAAGCGCAGCTTCTCTTCCATCGCGATCGGCGTGATCAGCTCGACGTCCAGCTCGGCGTTGTCGCCCGGCATGATCATCTCCACGCCTTCCTTCAGGCGCACGATGCCGGTCACGTCCGTCGTGCGGAAGTAGAACTGCGGTCGGTAGTTCGTGCAGAACGGCGTGTGACGGCCGCCTTCT
>DGIZ01000063.1:0-3192 GCA_002386585.1 Brevundimonas sp. UBA4609
TCGGCCACCGTCGGGCGGCGCGTGGCGCGGCTGGAGACGGCGCTGAAGTCGACCCTGCTGGTCCGTTCGGCCGCCGGGCTGCACCTGACGGCTGCGGGCGCCCAACTACTGGAGCGGGCGCTGGACGCCGAAAGCGCGATGGAGGCCGCCGGGCGCGTCACCCAGCCCGACCTGATCGCGGGCGCCGTGCGCATCAGCGCCTCGGAAGGTTTCGGCGGGGCGGTGCTGGCCCCCGCCCTGCCCGGCCTGCTGGCGGCGCATCCGGGGCTGAACGTCGAACTGGCGGCCAGTTCCGGCTTCCTGTCGCCCAGTCGCCGCGAGGTGGACATGGCCATCACCCTAAGCCCCGCAGACAGTCCGCGCCTGATCGTCGAGCCGCTGACGACCTATCAGCTGGCGCTCTACGCCGCGCCCGAACATCTGGAACGCCACGGCTCGCCGGCCAGCATCGACGACCTGAGCCGCTTCGACATGGTCGGCTATGTCGACGATCTGATCTATGCGCCCGAACTGCGCTATCTGGACGAACTGCGGCCCAACCTGCGGCCGCGTCTGGCCTCCTCGTCGATCCGCGCCCAGCGGGACATGGTGGCGGCGGGCGGCGGGATCGGCGTCCTGCCCTGTTTCCTGGCCGAAGGGCTGACGCGAGTTCTGCCCGAGCAGGTCCTGATCGAGCGGCGCTTCTGGCTCAGCACCCACCGCGAGGTCCACGGCACGGCGCGACTGAAGACCGTGCGGCGCTGGATCAAGACCCTGTGCCGGGATCAGGCCCGCCGCCTCGCACCCCTGCCGACATCCACGCCGAGACGCGCCGAGGGGTGACCATATTTTACATTTTACATTGCTCTAAAGCCAAGCATCCGGGGCTATGATTCCAGCGTTCTCCCCGGAGCTGCGTAAAAGTATGAAGATCGCGATATTAGACGACGACCCCGTCCAGTTGGAGTTCGTCTCCGAGGTGGTTCAAGACGCCGGATATCGCGCCACTCTGTTTTCGCGCGGTCAGGCGCTGATCTCCGCCCTGCGCAAGGACACCTTCGACATGCTGATCGTCGACTGGAACCTGCCGGACCGTTCGGGTCTGGAGGTGCTGGCCTGGACGCGGACCAATCTGAAGCCCGCCCCGCCCATGCTGCTGGTCACCAGCCGCGCCGAGGATGAAGACGTGGTCGCCGGTCTGGACGCCGGGGCTGACGACTACCTGCCCAAGCCTCTGTCGAAGCCGGTTCTGGCGGCGCGCATCAACGCCCTGATCCGCCGCGCCTATTCCCAGCCGACGACGCCGGGCGTCGAAACCTATGACGGCGTCACCTTCCACGAGTCCGCCGGCGCGGTGACCCGCGACGGCCAATCGGTGGCCCTGACGGCCAAGGAGTACGCCCTGGCTCTGCTGCTGTTCCGCAACCTGCACCGGGCGCTGTCGCGGACCTATATTCTGGAGACGGTGTGGGGCAATGAGCCGGACCTGAACAGCCGTTCGCTGGACATGCACATCTCGCGCATCCGCAACAAGCTGGAGCTGCGGCCCGAGCGAGGCTTCCGCCTGACCCCCATTTACAGCTACGGATACCGCCTTGAGCGCGTCGCGGGGGCAGAACCCGGCCAGGACGCCTGAATGAAGACGCAGGTGGCGAAATGAAGACGGATTGGGCGGCGGCCCTGGCGATCGCAGCGATGCTGGCCGCAGGAAGCGCCGTCGCACAGACTTCGGCCGCCCCGCCCGCTGCCCGGACAGCCGCCTCCGTCGAGACCCTCGACTATGTCGTCCAGCGCGGCGACACCCTGATCGACCTGGCGACCGCCTACATGCACCGGCCGCTCGACTATCGCCGGGTCCAGCGCGAGAACCGGGTCGCCAATCCGCGCCGCCTCGAGATCGGCCGCACCCTGGCCCTGCCGGTCGATCTGCTGCGCGCCGATCCTGACGAGGCGCGCATCGCCGGCTTCCGGGGCGCGGCGACCCTGAACCAGGACGGCCGATCCGCCGTCCCCGCCGCCGGTCAGGCCGTGCGTGAGGGCGACGTCCTCAGCACCGGCGCCAACGCCTTCGTCCGCCTGGCCCTGTCCGACGGCAGCCATGTGGTCGTGCCCTCCAACAGCCGCGTGCGCGTCAGCCGCCTGCGCCGCTACGCCATCAACGGCGCCGTCGATCACGCCCTGACGGTCGAGGCGGGCCGCGCCGAGTCGCGCGTCACGCCCCGGCGTCGTCCCGGCGGCTTCGCCATCCGCACGCCCGTTTCGGTCTCGGCCGTGCGCGGCACCGACTTCCGCGTCTCCTTCGACGACGACGCCGACCGCTCGACCACCGAGGTGCTGGAAGGCGCCGTGACCATCGCATCGGGGGACGCCGAAGCCCTGGCCGGCGTCGATCAGGGGGTCAGCGCCGCCGCTGGAAGCGTGCGCCTGCTGCCCCTTCTGCCCGCGCCCGCCCTGGTCCGTCCTGACGCGCCGCAGACCCAGGCCCAGGTCGCCTTCGACATTCAGTCCTTGCCCGGCGCCGAACGCTATCGCGGCCGCGTCGCCCAGGACGCCGGCATGATCGAGGCCTTCGCCGAAGCTGACAGCGCGCCCGGCGGCCCCCTGGTCTTCGGCGAGATGGAAGAAGGCGCCTTCTTCCTGCGTCTGACCGCACTCTCGCCAGAGGGGCTGGAGGGCAAGGCCACCACCTACAGCTTCATTCGCGCCCGCAACGGCGTCGGCGGCCTGGCCTCGGCCATGGACCAGCGCGACCGCCGCCGCTTCTACCGCTTCCGCTGGGAGGCCGAAGGCGTCGGCGAGGCGACCTTCCGTTTCCAGCTGTGGCGCGAGGCCGAGGACGGCGCCCGCGACGGAGCCCTGCTGGTCGACCAGCCCGGCCTGACCGACGAGGCCTTCACCCTCAGCGACCTGCCGCCGGGCGTCTATAGCTGGCGGGTGCAGGGCGCGCGCCGTCGCTTCGGCCGTCTGCTGGAAGCCTGGTCCGAACCGCAACAACTGCGTATCGGACGATAGCGCCGTGCCCGCTGGGCCCAAAGGCGGCTGGAAGCGTTGGCTCGGCGCCCGCCTGACCGGTTGGCGCGCCCTTGTCGAATGGGGCCTGGTGGCGGTTCTGTCCGCCCTGCTGGTCGGCTGGATGGCGCTGACGCCCATCTCCACATAGTTGCGCAACTCGGTCTTCTTGCTGCCGAGGATGCTGAGATCGGAAGAGCGTCG
>DGIZ01000063.1:3351-3622 GCA_002386585.1 Brevundimonas sp. UBA4609
GGCTGGATGGCGCTGACGCCCGTCGCCGACGGCGCCGACAACCTGGTCTACGACGCCCTGATGCGCGCCGAGGCCGGGCCAGCGGACGCAGACATCGTCATCATCGCCATCGACGACCGCAGCCTGGAGTCGCTGGGGCAATGGCCCTGGCCGCGCGACCTGCACGCCCGCCTGATCGACCGTCTGACCCAGGCGGGCGCGGGGCCTGTCGCCTACGATGTCCTGTTCACCGAAGCCTCCCCGCAGGACGGCGCCCTGGCCGCCGCCCTGG
>DGIZ01000063.1:3869-4125 GCA_002386585.1 Brevundimonas sp. UBA4609
GCGAAACGGCAATGTCCGCCTGCCGGTGGTGCTGGACGCCCCCGGCCTGAACGGCGCCGCCTTTCGCGAGGACGCTCCCACGCCGGTCCTGACCGAGGCGGCGGCGGGTCTGGGCCACGTCAACCTGACGGTCGACGACGACGGCGTCGTGCGTCGCCTGCCCCTCTATCTTCAGGCGGGCGACCGGACCTGGCCCCACCTGATCCTGCCCCTGGCCGCCGCCAAGGGCGCCGCGCCCGCCCCGCCCGCGCCGCAC
>DGIZ01000161.1 GCA_002386585.1 Brevundimonas sp. UBA4609
CCGATCCGCGTACGCGAACGCCCCGCCGACGCCGTCGCCCTGGTCAGCCACAGCATCAGCGACGAAGACGCCCTGCGTCTGGCCGCCCGCAACGGCTGCACCCAATGGCAGGGCATGGATTCCTCGCTGAAGTTCTGCCTGATCGCCGAGGGCCGCTTCGACGCCTATCCGCGCACCGGCCCCACCAGCGAATGGGACACCGCCGCCGGCCAGGCCGTGCTGGAGGCGGCGGGCGGCCGCGTCCTGGCCGAGGACGGCCGTCCCTTGGCCTACGGCAAGCCCGGCTTCCTCAACGGCCCCTTCTCCGCCATCGGCGCCTGAAGCCGGTCAGGCCGAGGCGTCCACCCGCGCCATCTCGATCTGGGCCGAGAGGCCGGCGGGCAGGTCGCGTTCGGGCACGCTCGCCAGGTCTTCCAGATGCGCCCGGTCCCTGGGCCGGATCAGAACGCTGGCCACCGCCGGGTCCGCCAGGGCGTAGGCCAGGCAGATGGCCTCGCCGGTCCAGCCCGGCGTCCGGTGCAGGAAGGCGAAGGAGCCCGGCCGCTCCAGATCGGCCTCGCCGCGCCCCGCGCCCCAGCCGCCGAACAGGCCCCGCTTCTTCGCCCCGCCCGCATCGGCGGCGCGGCGCTCGGTGGCCAGGCTTTCGGGAAAATAGTCATAGGCGAACAGGCTCATCTCCCGATCGCGCGCGGCCTTCATGCGCGAGCGCACCTGCCAGGGCACATTCGCGTGAAAGGGGGTGAACAGGACGTCGAACGCCCCGGTCGAGACATAGAGATCCGTCACCGGTTCATCGCCCGACACGCCCAGCATCCGCACATACTCGGCCTTCCGCATCGCCTTCAGGGCGGTCAGTGAGGTCTGGGGCAGCTCATCCTCGGCCGGGCGATCCAGCACCGCCATGTCGAACCAGCCCAGGCCCGAGGCGTGCAGCCCCTGTTCGATCGAACGACCCAGCCTCTCGGCCGAGAAATCCCGGTCGGAGCCCAGGGTCGTGCTGACCCACACCAGCCGCCGCTCGACATGGCCCAGGGCCTCGCCAACGGCCTGCAGCAGCATCGGGTCCAGCCGCTCGATATGATAAGCGTTCACCCCCGCCTCGAGCCCGGCGAACACCAGGTCGCGGACAGGGTTCGGCCCACGCGCCGCCGCCTCGGCCCCCAGGCTGAGCGTCAGACTGGAGACCGCAGCCCCCGAAGCGCCGAAGGGGCGGTAGCGCATGGGGTTCAGCCCGCCTCGACCGGCGCCGAGGTCTCCAGCGCCAGGGCGTGCAGTTCGCCGCCCATCTTGCCCTTCAGCGCGGCGTAGACGGTCTGATGCTGACGCACGCGGGGCATTCCGCGAAAGACCTCCGACACGATGCGGGCGCGATAGTGGTCGCCGTCGCCCGCCATGTCCTCGATGGCGATGTCCGCGTCGGGGAAGGCCTCCACCAGATGGGCGCGAAGGTCGTCGGCGGACATGGGCATCTTGGAACTCCTGAAACGCAGAAGGCCGCTTCCGGGCCTGAATTGTAAAGCTTATCGCCCCGCGCCCCGCCTGTCAGCCGCTCATCCGGCGCGAGGGCGCTCATACAGGTCGACGGCCGATCCCTTGTAGTCCGCGCGGGCGTAGGGGCGATAGCCCACCCGCTCGGCCAGACGCACCGAGGGCGCGTTCTCGGGCGAGATCATGCAGACCGTGCGCGGCTCCAGCCGATAGGCGTCGGTCCAGGCCAGGGCCGCCTCCAGCGCCTCGCGCGCCAGGCCCGCGCCCTGGAAGGCGGGCGCCACGCCCCAGCCCAGTTCCGGCGCGTCGAAGGGCGGCTCGATCTCGCGGCGGTAGTCCAGAACCCCGACGCTGCCGACATAGGCCCCCGTCGTCGTCTCGCGGATCGACCAGTTGCCGTAGCCCTTGGCCTGCCAGTGGCCGATGTCGCGCAGCAGGCGGAACCAGACTTCCTCCTCGGACAGGCCCCGCCCCATGATGTGGCGGGTGAACTCGGCGTCGGCCCACAGGGCGGCCAGGTCGTCCATGTCGCCGACGGCGACGGGCGTCAGGGTCAGGCGTTGGGTGGTCAGAACAGTCACATCAGTCCCAATTGCTTGAAGCTGGCCACGCCTTCGCGGCCGACGATGAGGTGGTCGTGAACCTGGACCGACAGGGCGCGTGCGGCCTCGATCACCTGTCTGGTCATGTCGATGTCGGCCCGACTGGGCGTCGGATCGCCCGAGGGGTGGTTGTGGACGATGATCATGGCACTGGCCGACAGCTCCAGCGCCCGGCGCACCACCTCGCGCGGATAGACCGGGGCGTGGTCGACCGTGCCCCGGTTCTGAATCTCGTCGAGGATCAGCTGGTTCTTCTTGTCGAGATAGAGGACGCGGAACTGCTCGCGCGGCTCATGCTGCAAGGACAGGCGCACATAGGCCAGCAGCGCCGTCCACGATGAGATGACGGTGCGCCGGTTCGCCTCCTCCTTGGCCACCCGGCGCGAGACTTCGTGCAGGGCGGCGATGTCCAGCGCCGTTTCAGGCCCAAGCCCCTTGGCCCGACCGCGCGAATCCTCGGCCCTGACGGTCATCAGATCCTCGACCGAGGCCGCCAGCACCGCCGCCAGCGATCCGAACCGCGTCAGCAGGGCCTTGGCCACCGGCTTGACGTCGCCCTGCGGCTGGCTGCGGAACAGGAACAGCTCCAGCAGCTCATAGTCCGGCAGATGATGGAGGCCCGCCGTGCGCGCGCGTTCACGCAGCCGTTCGCGATGACCGGCGTGGTGCGGCTTGGCCTTCGGTTGTTCCGGCGGTTGATCGAGCATCAGCCTCCCCCGGAAGGGAGACTAGCTCAGAATTTCGGGCGGAAAAGACCCTTGGGCGAGGCGGTGAATATCTCCAGCCCGTCCTCGGTCACGCCGATCGAATGTTCGCACTGCGACGACAGCGACTTGTCGCGCGTCACGGCGGTCCAGCCGTCCGACAGCACCTTCACCGCCGGCTTGCCCAGATTCACCATCGGCTCGACGGTGAAGAACATGCCCGGCTTCAGCACCGCACCCTCGCCGCGACGGCCGTAGTGCAGGACGTTGGGGCTGTCGTGGAAGACCCGGCCGATGCCGTGGCCGCAGAAGTCGCGGACCACGCTCATGCGCTGCGCCTCGACGAACTTCTGGATGGCGAAGCCGATGTCGCCGAAGGTGTTCCCCGGCTTGATCTGGGCCAGGCCCAGGTCCAGCGAGTCATAGGTGACGTCGATCAGCCGCTTGGCGCGGGCGTTGATCTCGCCGACCGGGTACATCCGGCTGCTATCGCCGTGCCAGCCGTCGACGATGACCGTATGGTCGATGTTGACGATGTCGCCTTCCTTCAGAACCTTGTCGCCGGGAATGCCGTGGCAGACGACGTGGTTGATCGAGGTGCAGACCGTCTTGGTATAGCCCTTGTAGCCCAGGCAGGCGGGGACGCCGCCGTTGTCCAGGGTGAACTCGCGCACCAGATCGTCCAGTTCGCCCGTGGTGACGCCCGGCTTCACATGCTCGCCGATCATGTCCAGCGCCTCGGCGACCAGACGGCCCGCCTTGCGCATGCCCTCGAACCCTTCCGCGTCATAGATGCGGATTTCGTGGCTGCGGACAAAGACGTCGGTTTCCAGGTCGGGGGTCTCGTACATGCTCGGCTTTCGGGGAGGCGCGCTCCGCAAGAGCGCGGAACGGGCGAAGAGGCTGCTTTCAGGACTTCAGATGGTCAGACTAGCATAAAACCTCAAGCCCGTCAGGGTTCACGGCTGACGCAAGCGCGCGCCCTTCCTATCTACGGGCCATGTCCCAGCCCCTGCCCTCCCCCACCGCCGCCGTCCTGATCATCGGCGACGAAATCCTGTCTGGTCGCACGCGCGACACCAATCTGAACACCCTGGCCCGCTTCCTGTCGCCGCTGGGCGTCGATCTGATGGAGGCGCGGGTGGTCGGCGATCGTCAGGATCAGATCGTCGCGGCGCTGAACGCCCTGCGTGCGGCCCACGACTACGTCTTCACCACCGGCGGCATCGGCCCGACCCATGACGACATCACCGCCGATGCGGTCGGCGCCGCCTTCGGCCTTCCCGTACGCGAACACCCCGAGGCGCTCGCCATCCTCGCGCGCCGCTATGCGCCGGGAGAGTTCAACGCTGCGCGGCGCCGCATGGCCCGCGTGCCCGAAGGCGGCGTCCTGATCGCCAATCCGGTCAGCGACGCGCCGGGCTTCCAGGTCGACAACGTCTTCGTCATGGCCGGCGTGCCCAAGATCATGGAGGCCATGCTGGACGATGTCGCGCCGCGCCTGAAAACCGGCGCCCCGGTGCACAGCCGATCCCTGCGCGTCACCGGCGTCGGCGAGGGCGCCGTGGCCGACATATTGCGCGCCGCAGCCGAGGCGCGACCGCATCTGTCCTTCGGCTCCTACCCCTTCGGTTTCGGCGCCGGACAGACCGCCGGCGAGGTCGGAACCCAGCTGGTGATCCGGGGTCGAGATCAGTCTGAAGTTGACGCTGCGGAACACGATCTAACCGCAAACCTGCGTTCTTCAGGCATCGAAATTGCCGTTACGTAACCTCACCAAGGTGTGAAATTGTGCGATTTTTGCGCCACGCTTTCGCCGAGAAGGGGTCCGACACCGGCCTTGGACGCAACGCTTTCATGACACGGACGCTGTGGCTGTTAGCGTGACGGCTCTCCCCGAACCAAGGCTGGCCGCCTCTACAAAAATGGCCGGCCCATTACATAGGTGAAGCGTAAATGACCCCCAGGAACATGGCCCGCCTCGGCGGCCTGGCTCTGACCACCGCCCTGATGACGGGCGTCGCCGCCCCGGCCTTCGCCGGCTCCTTCTATCTGCAGGAACAGTCCGTGCGCGGCGCCGGACGCGCCTTCTCGGGCGAGGCCGCCGATCGCGGCGTCGGTTCGATGTGGTGGAACCCCGCCTCCATCGCCCGCAGCGGCCGTGAGGTCTCCGTCGGCATGCATGCCATCCGCATCGATTCCGAAGTGAAGAACGCCGGCTCCTACCTGACCTATCCGGGCGGCGTGGACGTGCCGGTGGTCAACCCGCGCAACACCGAGGTCGATCCGATCGAAAGCGGCCTGGTGCCGAACTTCGCCTTCGCCACGCCGATCGGCGACCGCTTCGCCGTCGGCGTCTCGGTGGCCGCCCCCTACAACTTCACCACCAAGTACGAACAGGGCTCCTTCGCCCGCTATGACGCCCTGACGTCGGAGCTGCGCTCGGGCGACGCCAGCCTGACCGTGGCCTATCAGGTCAACGACTGGCTGGACGTCGGCGCCGGGCTGAACGCCCAGTTCGTCAAGGCCAAGCTGACCTCGGCCATGCCGAACCTGTCGCCGCTGCTGCCCGACGGCTCCAACAGCCTGGAAGGCGACGGCTGGGACTTCGGCTGGAACGTCGGCGCCCAGGTGCACAAGGGGCCGTGGGACTTCGGCCTGTCCTACCGCTCCAAGATCGAGCATGAACTGGAAGGCGACGTGACCGTGGCCGGCCTGCTGGGTCCGCTGGTGGGCGCCAACGTCTCGACCGGCGGCACGGCCAGCTTCAACACCCCGTGGTTCGCCTCGGCCTCGGTCCGCTACGCCGTCAACGACAAGCTGACCCTGAACGCCCAGGTCAACCGCATCGGCTGGTCCGAGTTCGACGCCATCACCGTCGAATACACCGGCGGCGGCGACGTCATCCATCAGGACTACAAGGACGTCACCACCGGCGCCATCGGCCTGGACTACGCGATCAGCAACAAGACCACGCTGCGCGCCGGCGTCGGCTATGACCCGACCCCGACCCGCGACAGCCTGCGCACCGCCCGCATCCCGGACGCCGACCGCTGGCTGTTCTCGGTCGGCGGCTCGACCGAGGTGACCGAGGGCGTCACCTTCGACGCTGGCCTGACCTACATCGCCTTCAGCGACTCGACGATCCACGACGACCGCGCCTTCTACGCCGGCACCCCGGCGGCCGTGACCTCGCACCTGCGCGGCGAGGCCGAAGGCTCGGCCCTGGTCGCCTCGATCGGCGTCCGCTGGGCCTTCTGATCCTCGCCTGACGACAGATACGGAAACGGCGGCTCCCGCAAGGAAGCCGCCGTTTTTGTTCCTGCGCCGATCTCGACGATCAGCCTTGAGCGCCGTGTCCCTTGCCGCCGTTCGACGGGCGGCGACGACGAGGACGGCGCTTCAGCTCGCCGACCGGCTTGGGTTCGGCCACGG
>DGIZ01000157.1 GCA_002386585.1 Brevundimonas sp. UBA4609
CGCTATGCTCGGGTCGCGGACCCTCGCGGCTTGAGCGAAAAGAAGGCGCGCCTTTTTCGTGTCAGGAGGCCTTCTCGGCGAGGATGGCCTCCAGCCCCTCGCGGTAGGACGGGTAGCGTGGACGCCAGCCCAGTTCGGCCTTGACGCGGGCGTTGGAGACGCGCTTGGAGTCCAGATAGAAGCGGCGCATGGCCTCGCTGACCTCGGGGTCGGTCCAGTCGACCTCCGGCGGGCGCGGCAGACCCAGGCGCTCGGCGGCCCAGGCGGTGACGACGTCGGCAGGCGTAGGTTCGTCGTCGGTCAGGTTGTAGACGCCGCCGGGACGCGGCCGGGCCATGGAGGCGAACAGGCCCGAGACGATGTCGTCCACATGGATGCGGTTGAACACCTGGCCGGGCTTTTTCACCAGGCGGGCGGTTCCGGCGCACAGGCGATCGAGGACGCTGCGGCCGGGGCCGTAGAAACCGGGCAGGCGGAAGACCTGCAGCGTCAGCCTCATGCCCTGGGCGCCGTCCAGCCAGTCGCGTTCGACCCTGGCGCGGCGGGCGCCCTCAAGCGTGGCGGCGTTCAGCGGATCGCCCTCGAAGGCCCAGCCGCCTGCGCGATCGCCGTAGACGGCGGTGGAGGAGACATAGCCGATCCAGTCGGGCCAGGCGTCGCCCGCCAGAGGCGTCAGGGCGCGCAGGGCCGGGCAGCCGTGAGCATCCGGCGGCGTGGTGATCAACACGGCCTGTGCGGCGGCCAGGGCCTCGCTTAGGGCCTTGGCGTCGGCCGGATCGACCGGCGTGATCCCCTGCGCCGCCAGCGACTGACGGGTCTGCGGATCGCGCGAGGTGGCGAAGGCTCGGCCGCCGCGCCGCAGGGCTTCGCGGGCCGCCGCCTGTCCCAGATAGCCGCCGCCGAACACCAGCAGGGACGGGGCGGCGGCGGGTTCGGTCATCGGGCTTCAGTCTCTCAGGCGGACAGGACGCGGGAGGGCGAGGCGGCGGAGCCCTCGGTCTCGGCGCGCAGGGCGTCGGCCCGGCCGGCGTTCCAGGCGGTGACGCAGGGAATCTTGGTCCGGTCGGCGCGATCGGCGTAGCGGCGGGCGATGTCGGTCACATCGGCCATCAGACCTTCGGCCAGGGTGATCGGCTTCAGCCCCAGTTCGCGGAACTGATCGTTGGCGACGACCAGTTCGTTCTCGTCGGCCTCCTGACGCGGGTTGGCGACATTGTGGACCTGCGCGCCCGTCATCTGGGCCACCATCTGCGCCAGGTCGCGAACGCGGCGGCTCTCGGTCATCTGGTTGAGAATCTTGACCCGGTCGCCGCGCTTGGGCGGGTTGTTCAGCGCCAGTTCGACGCAGCGCACCGTGTCCTGAATGTGGATGAAGGCCCGCGTCTGGCCGCCCGAGCCGTGCACCGTCAGCGGATAGCCGACCGCCGCCTGCATCAGGAAGCGGTTCAGCACCGTGCCGTAGTCGCCGTCATAGTCGAAGCGGTTGATCAGGCGTTCGTCCTGCTTGGTCTCCTCGGTCTGGGCGCCCCAGACGATGCCCTGGTGCAGGTCGGTGATCCGCAGGGCGTCGTTCTTGGCGTAGAACTGGAACAGCAGGGCGTCCTGCGTCTTGGTCATGTGGTAGATGCTGCCGGGATTCGGCGGGAACAGGATCTCCTGCTCGGTCGGGCCGTGGTCGGTCTCCACCGTGACCTTCAGATAGCCTTCGGGGATGCGCAGGCCCGCCGTCGTGTAACCGTAGACCCCCATGGTTCCCAGGTGGGCCAGGTGGACGTCGCGGCCGCTCTCGACGATGGCGGCCAGCAGGTGGTTGGTGGCGTTCAGATTGTTGTCGACGGTGTAGAGCTTGTGCCGCGCCGACTTCATCGAATAGGGGGCGGCGCGCTGCTCGGCGAAGTGGACGACGCTGTCGGGCGCCCAGTCGCGGATCAGGGCGACCAGGCGGTCGAACTCCTTGCCGACCGTCAGATTGACGAAGTCGATGGTGCGGCCCGAGACCTCCTTCCACGCGGCGATGCGCTCGCCCATGGTGCGGATCGGGGTCAGTGAGCGAATCTCCAGCTCATTGTCGATGTTGCGGCGGCTGAGGTTGTCGACGATCAGCACGTCCCAGCCGCGCGCCGAGAGGTGCAGGGCTGTGGGCCAGCCGCAGAAGCCGTCGCCGCCCAGAATCATCACGCGCATCAGTCGAACCTCGTTTTCAACGTCTTCTCCTGCCTAGCCGAACGCGCGAGGGGGCGAAAGCGTGGCGCTTGGCTGCGACGAAAGCGACGCAGGATGGAAAAACAGAGTCCAATTCGTCTGAATCGTCTGAAATCGGAGGGGTTGGTCCGGGCTTAAACGGCGATGATGCGGTGATGGGGCGGTAAGGCGGGCTGAACAGGGTGCGCAGAAGGCCGAAGGTTGAAATAAAAGAGGTTTTCAAAGCCTGACGTGCAGGCGTCATGCGTCCTTCTCCCCCTGTGGGAGAAGGTGGGCGCCGTAGGCGCTCGGATGAGGGGTGTGAGCGATCGTTAGACGATGAGGCGGGACAGCAGCGGCAGGTTTGCAAATGCGCCGTCGCCACCCCTCATCCGTCAGGCTTCGCCTGCCACCTTCTCCCACAAGGGGAGAAGGATTTGAGCGTGTCGCCGCGCCGGCCCCTTGGGTGCTTCGCGGTCACAAGAGAGAGGAGAAGGGCGGTTACAGCAGGCTTTCGATCGCGGCGCGGGCGGCGTCGCCCAGATCGGGGCGCTTCAGGGCCAGGGCGACGTTGGCGCGCAGCAGGCCGATCTTGTCGCCGCAGTCGTGGGTCACGCCCTCATACTCATAGGCGGTGAAGGTTTGCGTCTTCATCAGCCGGTCCATGGCGTCGGTCAACTGGATCTCGCCGCCGGCGCCGCGCTCCTGCGTCTCCAGCAGGTCGAAGATCTCCGGCTGCAGGATGTAGCGGCCCGAGATCGACATGTTGGAGGGCGCCGTGCCCTGGGCGGGCTTTTCAACCATGCCCTTCATGCCGTAGCGGCGGCCGTCGTGGGAGGCGGGGTCGATGATGCCGTATTTGTGCGTGTCGGCCTCGGGCACGGCCTCGACGCCGATGACGTTGCCACCGACCTCGGCGTAGACCTCGGCCAGCTGTTTCAGGGCGCCCGGCTGCGAATCCACGATGACGTCCGGCAGGATGACGGCGAAGGGTTCATGGCCGATGATGTCGCGGGCGCACCAGACGGCGTGACCCAGGCCCTTGGGCTGCATCTGGCGCGTGAAGCTCATCTCGCCGGCCTGGGCCAGCTCGGCGTTCATGATCTCCAGAATCTCGGTCTTGCCCTTGGCCAGGAGCTGGGCCTCAAGCTCGATCTGGTGGTCGAAATAGTCCTCGATCGCCTGTTTGGCGCGGCCGGTGACGAAGACGATGTGCTCGATTCCCGCCTCGCGCGCCTCTTCCACGATGTAGGAGAGAATCGGCCGGTCGACGACGTTCAGCAGCTCCTTGGGCGTGGTCTTGGTGCCGGGCAGAACCCGCGTGCCGAGACCGGCCACGGGCAGGACCGCCTTGCGCAGGCGGGCGGGAGAGGTCGTCATGGATCGTCCTGATCAGCCTTGGGGCGCCTGTCATAGGCGTAATTCGTGAAGCTTCCAAACGCCCCCGGACGGTTCGGGTTCGCCCTATTCCACCGTCACCGACTTGGCCAGGTTGCGCGGCTGGTCGACGTCGGTCCCTTTCTGGACGGCGGTGTAATAGGCCAGAAGCTGCATCGGCACGGCGTAGACCAGGGGCGAGATCAGGGCCGGGCAGTCCGGGGCGTGGACGCGGCGGATGCCGGCGCCGTGCGGGTCGGGCGCCTTTTCCGGGGCGATCATGATGACCGGGCCGCCGCGCGCGGCGACTTCCTGCAGGTTGGAGGCGGTCTTCTCGAAGAGGTCGTCCAGCGGGGCCAGGGCCACGGTCGGGGTCGCTTCGTCGATCAGGGCGATGGGGCCGTGCTTCAGCTCGCCCGCGGCGTAGCCCTCGGCGTGGATATAGCTGATCTCCTTCAGCTTCAGCGCGCCTTCCATGGCCAGCGGGAACATCGGTCCGCGGCCCAGGAAGAGGACGTCCCGCGCCTTGGCCAGGTCGAGCGTCAGAGCGTGGATGCCCGCGTCCATCTGCAGGGCCTCGGCGATCAGGCGCGGGGCTTCGAACAGGGCCTTGACCAATTCGGCTTCCTGAACGGCGTCGATCCTGCCGCGCGCCACGCCCGCCGCCACGGCCAGCGACAGCAGGGCGGCGACCTGGGCGGTGAAGGCCTTGGTCGAGGCGACGCCGATCTCCGGTCCGGCGTGGGTCGGCCACAGGACTTCGGCTTCGCGCGCCATCGACGAGGTGTGGACGTTGACCACGGCGGCGGTCTTCAGCCCCTGCGCCTTGCACCAGGTCAGGCTGGCCAGGGTGTCGGCGGTCTCGCCGGACTGGCTGACGGCGACGGCCAGCGTCCCCTTGCTCACCGCTGGATGGCGATAGCGGAACTCCGAGGCGATCTCGACGTCGCAGGGCAGGCCCGCATAGCGTTCAAAGGCGTACTTGCCGATCTGACCGGCGTAGAAGGCGGTGCCGCAGGCGACGATCTGGATGCGTTCGATCGCGGCGAAGTCGACGGCCTGGACCTTGGCCTTGCCGGAGACCAGGTCGAGGTACTCCGACAGCGTGTGCTGGACGCTGTCGGGCTGTTCATGAATCTCCTTCTCCATGAAGTGGCGATACTCGCCCTTCTCGACCAGGGCCGAGGAGGCGGAGACCTGAACCACGGCGCGGTCGGCCGGACGGCCCGAGGCGTCGAACATGCGCGCGCCGGTGCGGGTCACGGCGACATAGTCGCCTTCCTCCAGATAGGAGATCTTCTGGGTGAAGGGGCCCACGGCCAGGGCGTCAGAGCCCAGGTACATCTCGCCCTCGCCCCAGCCGACGACCAGGGGGCTGCCGCGGCGGGCGCCCAGGATCAGCTCATCGTCGCCCTCGATCAGCACGGCCAGGGCGTAGGCGCCGGTCAGGCGATCCAGCGTGGCCTTGAAGGCGTCCAGCGGCGTCATCCCGGCCGCCAGCTTGTGGTCCAGCAGGTGGGCGACGACCTCGGTGTCGGTCTGGCTTTCAAAGACGCGGCCCTCGGCCTCCATCTCGGCCTTCAGTTCGGCGAAATTCTCGATGATGCCGTTGTGGACCAGGCAGACGCGCCCCGCCTTGTGCGGGTGGGCGTTGGTCGTCGTCGGCGCGCCGTGGGTGGCCCAGCGGGTGTGGCCGATGCCGACGGTCCCCGCGACGGGATCGGCGGCCAGCACGGCCTCCAGCTCGCGGATCTTGCCCTTGGCGCGGCGGCGCTGAACGCCTTCGCCGTTCTGGACGGCGATGCCTGCCGAGTCGTAGCCGCGGTACTCCAGCCGCTTCAGGCTGTCGATCAGGCGGGGGACGACGGGGCCGGTTCCGGTGACGCCGATGATGCCGCACATGAGGTCTGCTCCGATCGGGACGCGACAGCCGCTTTTTGCGCACGGTCGCGGAATTGAGGTAAGCGAGAGGGTTCAGCCTCCGCCCTTGATCTCCGCTCTAGGAAATCGCGGGGACGGCGACATCAAAAAATGGGTTTCGGAAGGTTTCTTTGCAATTCCGGGGCCGCCAGCGAAGGACCGCGCCCTTGGGCGAGAGAAAATACTTCGGCACCGACGGCATCCGCGGCCGGGCCAACACCCATCCGATGACGGCCGAGGTCGCCCTGCGCGTCGGCCTAGCCGCCGGGCGTTTGTTCCGCACCGACGACGACCGGCGCCACCTGGTGGTGATCGGCAAGGACACCCGCCTGTCCGGCTACATGATCGAGCCGGCCCTGGTGGCCGGCCTGGCCTCGGTCGGCATGGACGTGCGGACGTTCGGGCCGCTGCCGACGCCGGGCGTGGCGATGATGACGCGTTCCATGCGCGCCGATCTGGGCATCATGATCTCGGCCTCGCACAACGACTATGCGGACAACGGCATCAAGCTGTTCGGACCGGACGGCTACAAGCTGTCGGACGAGATCGAGCTGAAGATCGAAGCCATGATGGACGAGGCCCTGGACCAGGACCTGGCGCCGTCGAACAAGCTGGGCCGGGTCAAGCGCATCGACGACGCCCCGCCGCGCTATATCGAGATCGCCAAACAGGCCTTCCCCAAGCGGCTGAGCCTCAAGGGGCTGCGCATCGCCATCGACTGCGCCAACGGCGCGGGCTACCGCGTGGCGCCGACCACCCTTTATGAGCTGGGGGCCGAGGTCTTTCCCGTCGGGGTGGAGCCCAACGGCCTGAACATCAACGCGGAGTGCGGTTCGACCCATCCGGCCACGGTGTCGGAGGCCGTGAAACGCTATCGCTGCGACATCGGCATCGCGCTGGACGGCGACGCCGACCGGGTCATCATCTGCGACGAGAAGGGCCATGTGGTCGACGGCGACCAGATCATGGCCCTGATCGGCCTGGACTGGGCCAAGCGCGGGCGGCTGAACGGCAAGGGCGTGGTCGCCACCGTCATGTCCAACCTGGGGCTGGAGCGCCGCCTGAAGGCCGAGGGCCTGACGCTGGAGCGCACCAAGGTCGGCGACCGCTACGTCATGGAGCGGATGCGTGAGGGGGGCTTCAACCTCGGCGGCGAACAGTCGGGCCACATCATCCTGAAGGACCACGCCACGACCGGCGACGGCCTGATGGCGGCGCTGCAGGTGCTGGCCGTCCTGGTCGAGGCCGGGGCGCCGATGAGCGAGCTGGCGCGCCAGTTCGAGCCGGTGCCGCAACTGCTTCAGAACGTCCGCTACACGGCCGGCAAGCCGCTGGAGGACG
Source organism: Brevundimonas sp. UBA4609 (assembly GCA_002386585.1). Taxonomy (GTDB): domain Bacteria; phylum Pseudomonadota; class Alphaproteobacteria; order Caulobacterales; family Caulobacteraceae; genus Brevundimonas; species Brevundimonas olei. The sequence goes on from DGIZ01000157.1 coordinate 6,820, forward strand.
AGAAGGTCAAGGCCGCCATGGCCGAGGCCGAGGCGGCCCTGAACGGCGCGGGCCGCCTTCTGGTCCGACCCTCGGGCACGGAGAAGCTGATCCGCGTCATGGCGGAGGGCGACGACGAGGCCCTGGTCAAGCGCGTCGTCAACGACGTCGCCCAGGCGGTGAAGGCGGCGGGTTAAGCCGTCAGGACGGTCGTCAGCGCCTCAATGCGCTGGCGGATGTCCGGCACGGCGATGGTCTCCCAGAAGGCGGCGCGGGCGGGTGGGCCGAGGACGAACAGGGCGGGGTCGGCGGCGCCGTCGGCATGGAGGACGCGGCCCTCGGCGTCGAGGTCGAGGCCCAGGTCGGCCGCGTCGATCCGAGCGCGGCCTGCAGCGATCAGGGCGGCGGTCAGGGGTGCGCGGGCGGCGTCGTGGCCGGGGCCGGTGCAGTCGATCAGCCAGCTTGCAGAGAGAGTTTGGGTTTCTTCATTTCGTATACGGATGGTCAGGCGTGCGCCTTGGTCGTCCGTCGTGATCGTCTGGGCGCGACCTGGGAGAACGGTTAGTCGGCTTTCCGCCTTCAGCGCCTCCAGAGCTTCGGCGATTTCGGGCGCGATGCGATGGCGCCGCACGTCCCACCAGGGCCGCAGATGGCGCAGGAAGCGGGCGCGTTCGGCGCTCGAAGCGGCGCGCCACAGCGTGGCGGTGATGGGGCGATAGCCTTCCATGACGCGGCGCCAGCCGTGGTCGCGCGCCAGTCGACGCGCCGAAGCCAGGCGACGCGACAGGGCGCCTGTCAGGGCCTCCGGCGGCAGGTCGACGGGCGCGTCGTGATGGGCGCCGTGGGCCAGGGGCAGCAGGCCGCGCCGCGACACGACCGTCGCCCGGCCGCGCCAGCCTTTGGCCTGGAGCCCCAGGACGACGTCGA
>DGIZ01000159.1 GCA_002386585.1 Brevundimonas sp. UBA4609
GGGCGTTCGACCCGTCCGCCATAGAGGTTCCGGCCAGGGTCGCGGGGGTTACGCGGACCGTTCCGGGAGGCCTGTCGCAAGCAGGCCCCCGCCCGCCGCGGGCGCCGGGGGTAGCCGATAAGACCGGCGCCTGCCCCGAGCTCGTGGAAGCCCGTCCGCGCGGAGCGTCTGTCGGCGTCGAAACGGTAATACACATCACACTCCGGGCGTCGGCCCGGCGCTCCGCCCAGCCCTCCAACCGCCCGCCGAAAGGCGCGGCGGCCATCCGCGTTCCTTCTCCCCTTGTGGGAGAAGGTGGCCCGTCAGGGCCGGATGAGGGGTCTCGCCACGGCCGGACTTCGGACCGTCATCAAGCGTCCAGAAACCCCTCATCCGTCGGCCTTCGGCCGCCACCTTCTCCCACAAGGGGAGAAGGAACGCCTGCGCCGACCGTTCAGCAAATAGAAAGAGCACTCCATGACCCGTCCCCGACCGCCGCGCGCCGCTGCGTCTCCGCCTGTCCCCGATGACGACGACCGGCCCCTGCATCCGGCCGAGGAACGGCGGCTGCGGCGCGAGCTGGCCAGCCGCATCGACCATCTGTGGGCCATCGCCGAGCGGCGTCGCGCGCGCTGGGCCGCGCCGCCCTTCATCCCCGATTCATGAGGCCCGGTTCATGAGGCTTACGGGCAACATGGCGGCGCGCCCTCAAGCTTGGCCGCAAAATGGGATGCGACCTTGCGGCGAAAATGCGGCATGGTGCGTTAAGGAGAGACGCCGATGACCAAGTCCAGCAATGAATCCGACGCCCGCGCCGCCCTGCGCGTGGTCTCCTCGCCGGAAGCCGAGGTCTATGACCTGATGCGCGCGCCCGAAACCACCGCCGAACGGGTCAAGCGCCTGCAGGCCGAAGCCCGCGCCCTGGCGCTCGAACAGGTCGAGGCCCTCGAGGTCGCCCTGTGCAAGGCCGCCGACATGGCCAAGGAGATCGCCGACGGCGGCGACGCCTATCCCGTCGGCGCCCGCGAACTGGCCGCCCGCCTGGTCGCCGACCTGCCGTCCAAGGCCGAGACCATGAAGGCCATCGTGGCGAAGAGTCATTCCTGATCGGCCGCGGTCAGAAGGCTCCGCCTTCTCGACCCGACGCGAGTGATGTTAGCGGGCCGCGGTCAGAAGGCTCCGCCTTCTCGACCCGACTCGGCCTGGGCGCTTCGCACCGCGCCTCCCTTCAACGCCGTCATCCTCGGGCTTGACCCGAGGATCCAGCAGGCGCGCCGCTACGCCCCCACCACGTCTTCGTACTCGGGATGGCGCTTCAGCCAGGCGACCGCATAGCTGCAATGCGGGATCAGGGTCAGCCCCTCGGCGCGGGCGTGCTCGGCCAGGGCCTGCATGAAGCGGCCCGCCGCCCCCGTCCCGCGCAGGGCCGGGTGAGCCTCGACGTGCAGGATGACGCGGGCGCGGCCGCGCACCGCATACTCGGCCCAGACGGGATGCTCGGTCCCGTCCGCGTCGGCGAACATCTGCTGGAAGCGGCGGTCGGCGGCGTGGTCTTTGAAGGCGGGCACGGCGGCTCCTCCCGAGTGGATCAGTTCAGGCCGGCCGGTCGCTCAGCAGGGCCAGCAGACCCAGAACGCTTTTCACCGTGAACCAGATCGACACCAGCAGCAAAAGAAGCCCGAACAGCAGAAGGAACGGAATCCCGATCAGGAAGGCCGAGGCCACGGCGCTGACCGCCACCAGCCCCCACAGGATGGCGCTGATCCAGAACACCGACCAGAACAGCCTGATCTGCGCCTCGACGTGCTGGGCCGCCAGCCCCGTCGCCGAGCCCCGGTTCACATAGGCCAGCACCAGTCCGACCAGCACCAGCACGTTCGCGCTGGGGATCGACAGGATGTAGAGAATCCACGCCACCATGGCGCCGTCTCGGCCCGCGACCGGCGCGGCGGTGTTCTGATCGCTCATGACGGCGGACCTTTCAGTAGAAGAGACGACGCGGCTCGGCGATGGGCCGCCCGGTCAGCAGATCCTTCAGCCCCAGGGCGCCGCGCACGATGGTCCAGACCGCCATGACGAACAGGACGAAGACCCCGACGTTGACCAGGATCAGCACCGCGCCGGCGATGATGGCGCACACCGCCGCGAACAGGGTCCGCTGCTGGAAGACGAAGTGGCTGCGCAGCATCGGATCGGCGGGCGCGGGTCGGCGCCACACGCGCAGCAGGCCGATCGCCGCCGCCGCGCCGAAGGTCGGCGCCGCCAGCAGGATCAGGGCGTAACCCGCATAGAGGCCCGTCAGGTCGGCCGAGACCTCGCCGCCGCTGTTGCTGCTGTAATCGCCGGACTGGACCATCGGAACCTCTTGTCAGGCCGGGATGATGGCGGGACGAACGGCCCCGCGCAACCGGCCTCAGCGGGAATAGGCGACTTCGCAGGCGGCGGCCGCCGCATCGGGAATGGCGCCGGGCTTCTCGACCCGCACGACGACGCTCAGCACGCGCGGATCGGCCAGACAGGCGACGGCGGCGCGCTCGGCGAAGGTCTCGATCAGGGCGATGTGCGGCCCCGCCGCCAACTCGCGCACGATGCGGGCCACGCCGTCGTAATCCAGCGTATCGGCCAGCCGCTCGACCGGCGCGGCGCCCAGGTCCAGCTCGACGTCCACCACCAGGGGCTGCAGCCGCCCATGCTCATGATCATAGAAGCCGATCGAGGCCTCGACCTTCAGGGCGCGCACCATGACCTTCAGGCCCAGGCGGCGCGGTTCGGCGGACGGCAGGGGGGTGACGACGGCGCTCAAGACCAGGTCTCCGGCGGCAGAAGATCATTGATGCTGAAATCCGCCCGGTCGCACCAGGCGCCCAGATCCCAGGCCCGCTCCGCCTCGGTCAGACCGCGCGTCAGGACGGTGTTGGTCGGCGTCTCCTCGATGGCCAGCTCGGCCAGGCGGAAGGGCAGGCCTTCGGCTTTGAGGATGGCTTCCAGCTTGCGCCACAGGGCGATGACCAGGGCCTCGGTCGTCGGATCGCCGTCCACGGTCAGCACCTGGTTCAGGCGATGCGGCTCATGCTGCTGGAACCAGGCCAGCAGGGGGTCCGCGCGGTTCAGCTGGAAGGCGTGGTCCAGGCTGCGGTCGACGAAGCCGTGCCAGCGCGCCTTCAGCCGCTCGAACGAGGCCGCATGGTTGGCGCCGCCGAAGGCGATCTCCGCGGTCGGCTCCAGCGTCACCGTCACGAACTCATTGTGCCCATGCGGCACGGCGCACTTCGACCCCGCATCGGCGATCAGCCGGTGCGCCATCGAGAAGCGGCGAGTGAAACGGACAGCGGGCATGAGGGTCTCAGATGAACGGCGGCAGCTAAAGCACCAACCTATCGGCAAATAAAGGTCATGTGGCGGCGAACGCCTTCAGACGAACTCCAGGTCTCGGTCGCGGGGCGTCAGGCCGGCCCCGGCGTCCACCACCAGGTTCTGGCCGGTCAGGCTGCGCGTCGTCAGGATGAAGGTCAGGGCCGCCGCCAGGTCCTCGAGCGCCACCGGCCGCTTCAACGGCGTGGCCTTCGCCCCGGCCTCATAGTCGGCCTCGGGCCAGCCGGCCGAGGGCAGGGTCAGGCCCGGCGCGATGCCGCAGACGCGGATGCGCGGCGCCAGGGCCAGCGCCAGGGCGCCGGTCATATGGGCGATGCCCACGCGGCTGACCGTATAGGAGAAGAAGTCGGGGTTCGGAGCCGTGACCTTATAGTCCAGCATATTGACCACTACGCCCTCGTCCCCGTCCGGCAGGCGCGCGGCGAAGTCGCGGATCAGGGCCAGAGGCGCCAGGACGTTGACCTCGTGATGAAGGCGCAGATCCGCCTCCTGGAAGGTCTCCAGCTGGTCATAGACAAACAGGGAGGCGTTGTTGACCAGCGCCCGCAACGGCCCGAAGGCGGCGGCCCGGTCGATCAGGGCGGTCCGCTCCGCGGCGTCCGTCAGCTCGGCCTGGACGGCGACGGCGCGCCGTCCCATGACCTCGATGGCCTGAACGACGCCCTGTGCGCCATCCGCGTCGGAACGATAGTGGACGACGACGTCATGGCCCGCCTGGGCCGCCGCCTTCGCCAGCACCGCCCCGATCCGGCCCGAGGCGGCGGTGACCAGCGCCACGCCTCGAGACGAGGCGTCAGCCGACCTGAAGTCAGTCAACCCGACCGAACTCGAAGTAGTTGAAGGCAGCGATGACGGCGATGAAGGCGAAGATGGTGGCGATGGCCAGCATGATGGGTCTCCTGTTCCGCCCCCGAATAGGGGCAAGCGCGCCCCTGTTCAAGCCGCCCGGCGACAGCCTATCGTTCCCGCATGGCAAACTGGCGCACCCGCATCGAACCCTTCACCCGGCCGCTGTTCTTCGCCTGGTCGCGGATGAGCCGGGGCATGACGCTGGGCGTGCGCGGCGCGGCGGTCGATAACGAGGGGCGGGTGCTGCTGGTCAAGCACACCTATCTGGAAGGCTGGTGGCTGCCCGGCGGCGGGGTGGACAAGGGCGAGACGACGCAAGCCGCCGTCATCCGCGAACTGCGCGAGGAAGCCGGACTGATCGTCCGGGGCGAGCCGCGCCTCTTGTCGGTTCACTCCAACGAACGCTTCTTTCCCGGCGATCATGTGCTGGTCTTCCGCATCGACGCCTTCGACCTGACCGAGCGGACCAGCCACGGCGAGATCGCCGAGATCGGCTGGTTTCACCCCGACGCCCTGCCCGAGGACACGACCCGCGCCACCCGCGATCGTCTGGCCGAAATTTTCGGCGACGCCGCGCCTGATCCGAACTGGTGAGACCGCCGATGCAGCTTCCCGTCCTCGCCCTGCTGGCCATGATCCTGGGCGGCGCCGCCACCGCCCTGCAGGGACCGACCAATGCGCGGCTGGCCAGCGCCGTCGGCTCGCCGGTCAATGCGGCGCTCGTCTCCTTCTTCGTGGGAACCGTCGCCCTGGCCCTCGTCGCCGTGACGCTGCAGGCCCGGCCGGACGTCCAGGCGATGAAGGCCCTGCCCGCCTGGGCGTGGCTGGGCGGCCTCTACGGCTGCGTCTTCGTGGTGGCCGCCGCCTGGGGCGTGCCCAAGATCGGCGTGGCGCTGACCATCACCCTGATGGTGGCGGGCCAGTTGGCGTTGAGCCTGATCCTCGACCATTTCGGCGTCATGGGCGTGCCGCAGCAGCCGATCAGCCTGACCCGCGTCGTCGGGGTGCTGCTGGTGATCGGCGGGGTGCTTCTGGTCCGGCGCGGCTGAGCCTATATCCCGCCTGATGACCGACCCGACGCCTGACATTCCGGAGACGCCCGACTCGCAGGCGAACGCCCTTCCGCTTCAAGCCGCCGAGCTGATCGCGGACGAGGCCCGGCGCGCGCCCGACAAGCCCGGCGTCTATCGCATGTACGGCGAGGACGGCGCCTGCCTCTATGTCGGCAAGGCCAAGTCGCTGAAGAAGCGGGTGGTCCAGTACGCGCAAGGCCGCTTCCACACCCAGCGCATCGGCCTGATGGTGTCGCTGACCCGCTCGATGGAGCTGGTGGTCACCGCCTCCGAGACGGAGGCCCTGCTGCTCGAATCCAACTTCATCAAGAAGCTGAAGCCGCGCTTCAACGTGGTGCTGAGGGACGACAAGTCCTTCGCCGAGCTGATGATCCGCCGCGACCACCGCGCGCCCCAGGTCCGCAAGCATCGCGGCGCTCATACGATTCCCGGCGACTATTTCGGCCCGTTCGCTTCGACCTGGGCGGTCAACCACACGCTGAACACGCTGCAGAAGGCCTTCCTGCTGCGCTCCTGTTCGGACAGCGTCTATGAGACGCGCACCCGCCCCTGCATGCTGCACCAGATCAAGCGCTGCTCGGCACCCTGCACCGGCCTGATCTCGCTGGAGGACTACGGCGATCTGGTCACGGAGGCGGAGCAGTTCCTGCGCGGCAAGTCGCGCGCCGTCATCGCCCGCCTGTCGCAGGAGATGCAGGCGGCGTCGGACGAGCTGGACTTCGAGACCGCCGCCCGGGTGCGCGACCGCATCCGCGCCCTGTCGGCCATCGCCATGGAGAGCAGCGTCAACGCCGACGGGGTGGCCGAGGCCGACGTCTTCGCCCTTCACGCCGAGGGCGGTCAGGCCTGCGTCCAGGTCTTCTTCTATCGCGCGGGCCAGAACTGGGGCGGGCGCGCCTATTTCCCGCGCGTGGACAGGAGCGACAGCGACCCGGAAATCCTCGCCGCCTTTCTGGGCCAGTTCTACGAGGACAAGCCGGTCCCGCGCCTGATCCTGTCCAACGTCCGCCCCCACGAGCTGGAGCTGCTGGAGGAAGCCTTCAGCATGAAGGCCGAGCGACGGGTCGAGATTACGCGGCCCCAGCGTGGCGGCAAGGCCAGTCTGGTCGATCACGCCCTGACCAACGCCCGCGAGGCGCTGGGCCGCAAGCTGGCCGAGAACTCGGCCCAGTCGAAGATTCTGGACGAGGTGTGCGAGGCCTTCGGCCTGGACACCCGGCCCGAGCGGATCGAGGTCTATGACAACGCCCACATTCAGGGGACCAACGCCGTCGGCGGCATGATCGTCGCCGGGCCGGACGGCTTCCGCAAGAACCAGTACCGCAAGTTCAACATCAAGGGCGAAGACCTGACGCCCGGCGACGACTACGGCATGATGCGCGAGGTCATGCGCCGCCGCTTCGGCCGACTGGTCAAGGACGAGGAGGCCGGCGAGGCGGTCGAGCGTCCCGACCTGCTGCTGATCGACGGCGGGGCGGGCCAACTGGCCGAGGTGCTGGCCGTCATGGCCGATCTGGGCGTCGACGACATCGCCGTGGTCGGGGTGGCCAAGGGGCCGGACCGCGACGCGGGCAAGGAGCATTTTTTCATGCCCGGCAAGCCGCCCTTCATGCTGCCGCTGAAAAGCCCGGCCCTCTACTACATCCAGCGGATGCGGGACGAGGCGCACCGCTTCGCCAACGGCGCCCACGCCAAGCGCCGCTCGATGGACATCAAGAAGAATCCGCTGGACGAAATCGAGGGCGTCGGGCCTGGGCGCAAGAAGGCCCTGCTGCACGCCTTCGGCTCGGCCAAGGGGGTCAGTCGCGCCTCGGTCGCCGATCTGGTCAAGGTGGACGGCGTCAGCCAGGCCCTGGCCGAGCGCATCCACGGCTTCTTTCACAAGTCCTGAACCAGACGCATTTCGGCCAGCGGCGTTTTCGGGTTGAGCGACGAACCGTCGCGGGTCTAAGGGCTAGGTCATGACCGACGAACTGACCAAGGGCTATCACCGCTTCCGCCAGAATCGGTGGCCGTCCGAACACGCCGAATACGAAGCCCTGGCCGCCAATGGCCAGAAGCCGCACACCCTGGTGGTGGCCTGTTCCGACAGTCGCGCCGATCCGGCCCTGATCTTCGACACGGCGCCGGGCGAGCTGTTCGTGGTGCGCAACGTCGCCAACCTGGTTCCGCCCTATCAGCCCGACGGCAAGCTGCATGGCGTCTCGGCGGCGCTGGAGTTCGGCGTCAACGTCCTGCAGGTCCGACATGTCGTCGTCATGGGCCACGCCTCCTGCGGCGGCGTCACCGCCATGCTCAAGGGCTCGCCCGACAACTGTCAGGACTTCGTCGCCCCCTGGGTCGAGCAGGCCGCGCCGACCGTGCGCCGCGTGGTCGAGACGCTGCCCGCCGATCAGGTCGAATGCGCGGCCGAGGAGGCCGTGGTGCGCCTGTCGCTGGACAATCTGCGCACCTTCCCCTGGATCGCGGAAAAGGAAGCGGCGGGCGAACTGAAGCTCAGCGGTCTGCACTTCGGCATCGCCCTGGGCATCCTGTCCAAGCTGACGGGCCCGGGGCGGTTCGAGCGGCTGGACTGAGGACGGCGCCCTCGCCTCCACCCTCGCCTCTGGCCGCGAACCGTGGCACACCCGGCGTGTTGCAACGGAAGACGTCATGGCCCCTGCCTACAAAGCCATCCCCAACATCCTGACCAGCCTGCGGCTGGCGGCCGGGATCGTCATGTTCCTGCTGCTGGCGGGCGCGACCAGCGGCTTCCCCTTCGTCTCGGCCTGGCTGAGCCCTGACGACCAGTTCGCCATGTACAAGATCGGCTTCTGGATCTTCGTCATCGCCGCCTCGACAGACTGGATCGACGGCTATCTGGCCCGCCGCTGGAAGGCCGAGACGCGCTGGGGCGCCATTCTGGACCCGATCGCCGACAAGATCCTGGTCACCGGCGCCGTGCTGGGCGTGCTGACGAGCGGGTCGGTGCAGCAGATCATCATTCCTTGCGGCCTGATCCTGTTCCGCGAGTTCGCCGTCTCGGCTCTGCGCGAGACGATGGCGGGGCGCATCAATCTGCCCGTCACCCTGGCCGCCAAGTGGAAGACCACCTTGCAGATGGTCGCCCTGGGCTGCCAGCTGTTCGCTCGCAATTGGGACAGTTTCGGCCTGGACTTCGGTCTGCTGAACTATTTCCAGCCCTTCGCCGACACCCTGATCTGGCTGGCGGCGATCGTCACCATCTGGACCGGCTGGCAGTATTTCAGCGCCGCCCAGAAGCAGATGCGGGATCTCTAAATCCTTCTCCCCTTGTGGGAGAAGGAGGTCAGAGCGTCTTCTCCAGCACCACGAACTCCAGCTCGCGCGTCTGGGGCAGGCCGAAGCGTTCGTCGTCCAGCGGGAAGGGCCGCGTCTCGCCGGTCAGGCGATAACCGCGCCGTTCGTACCAGGCGATCAGTTCGCCTCGCTGACGGATGACCGTCATCTCCATGCGCGTCGCGCCGAAGCGGGCGACGGCCTGGGCTTCAGCAGCCTCGATCAGCACCCGCCCCAGACCGCCCGCCTGACGCGCCGGATCGACGGTCAGCAGGCCGAGATAGGCCAGCCCCTCGCCCTGATCCGCCACCTGGACGCAGCCGGTCAGGCCCCCGTCGACCTCGGCCAGCAGGATTATCCGCGAGGCGTCGGCCAGGATGTCGCGCAGTTCAACTTCATCCGTGCGCTGGCCGCCCAGCAGGTCGGCCTCATGGGTCCAGCCCGCCTTGGCGCTGTCCCCGCGATAGGCGCTTTCGATCAGACGATGCAGCGCCGGAACATCGTCCGGCGCGGCAGGGCGCAAGCTCAGCTCGCTCATTGAACGCCGAGTTCCTCGACCAGGTGATCCATGCCGTAGACGTCGCGCAGGGCCGTGGTGACGGCCTGGGTGGTGACGATGACGCTGCGGTTGACGTTGCGGTCATAGCCATAGGCGTTGCGCTGGGTCAGGACGGTGGAGTCGAAGTTGGCGCCGATGATCTCGCCCCTGGCGTTGACCGCAGGCGAGCCTGACGAACCGCCGATGGTGTCCGACGACACCGCCATATCCATCACCGTCGCGGGGTCGATACGATCCTTGGCGGCCAGCAGCTTGGGCGCGACGTTGAACGGCTCGGCGCCGGTAGCGCGGTCCCACAGTCCGGCGAAGGTGGTGAAGGCGGGGATGCGCTGCCCCGGCACGTCGGTCCCCTCTACCCGGCCGTAGGTCAGACGCAGGGTGCCCGTGGCGTCCGGATAGACGGCGTCTCCGAAGACGGCGAAGCGGGCGGCGGCCAGTTGTTCGGACGCGCGGTCGGTCGGCGCCTGCACCCGGTTCTCCCAATCCGTCCGGACGGCGCGGGCTTGCGCGTCGATAGCCAGGACGTACTGGATCAGCGGATCGGTCGAGGCCTGGACGGCGGGCAGGCCGCCCTCCCACAGGGCGCGGCGCACGGCGGGGTCGGCCAGCTTCGTGCCCTCGATCAGACGCGCGGACAGGCCCTCGGGGCTTTCCTTGCCCAGCAGGGTACGGACATAGGGACTGTCGACCGTCAGCCATTCACGGGTCTTGGACAACCACCACTCGAGGCGGATCTGCTCCAGCGCCGGATAGGTCGGGCGCGCGGCGAAGAGGCTGGACTGGACCCCAGCCAGGCGGCTGTCGGAAAACTCGGATAGACGCTGGTCGGACGGCTTGGCGCGCTCCTGCGCCCCGCGCACGATGGCCCGCGCCCATTGGAACAGGGGAGAGCCGCCCGCGACCGAGGTCGTGCCCATGCCGGTGCCGCCTTCCAGCAGAGCCATGGCCGGATAAAGCTCGCGCGCCAGCGGCTGGACATCGGCAAGAACAGCCCAGGGGTCGCCGACTTCGGCGGACAGGGCTTCGTTCTCGGCCACGCCGCGACGGAAGACGGTCTCCTGCCCGGCCAGTTGGTCCATGAAGGCCGGGTCGATCAGGGCCGCCATGCGGCCGCGGCCGCGCTTGTAGGTGTTCTCCACCCCCGACAGCGGGTCCATGGCGATGAAGGCCTGATCGGCGCCCTCTTCCGAATAGCGGATCAGACGGCCGCGCAGCTCCGAGGCGATCAGCTGGTCCAGCGGCAGGACCACGTCGCGAATGGTCATCAGCTGGGCCTGCGTCAGCAGGCGCTGGGTCGAGCCGGGGTTGCCGGTGACGAAAACGGGCTCGCCCTCGGTCGGCTTGTTCGGGTTCCAGGTGAAGTGGGTCGGGGTCGCGGCAGGCTTGCCGTCCTCATAAAGACGGATGAAGGCCGCATCGATGGCGAAGCGCGGGAAGGAGAAGTTGTCCAGGTCGCCGCCGAAGGTCGCGGCGCGGTCTTCCGGCGCCCAGGCCAGACGCACGTCCGAGTATTTGCGGAACTTGTAGAGCTTGAACTGACCGCCGCGATACAGGCTGACGACCTGACAGCGGATTTTGGAATCGGAACCGCAGGCTTCCGCTTCGATACGGCCGGCCTCGGCCTCGCGCGCCTGGGTGAAGGCCTGACCGTCCAGCCCCTCGCCCGCCTTCTGCACCCGCTGGGTCACGTCCGTGATGTCGGTCAGGATCTCGGCCGAGGCGCCGGGGCACTGCAGCTCTTCTTCGCGGCTCCTGGGCGTGAATCCGGTCTCATTGTACTGAAGCTGCGGCGTCGACAGGTTGGCGACACACGAGGAGACGCAGTGGTTGTTGGTCATCACCAGCCCCTCGGCCGAGATGACGCCCGCCGAACAGCCGCCGAACTTCACCGACGACAGGCGAACGCGGTCCAGCCACGCCTGGTCGATGTTCGTGCCCAGGGTCTGGTTGGCGCGGGCGATGGGGAAGTTGTCATAGGTCCACATGCCCTCCTCCGCCTTGGCCGAAGAGGCGGCGGCGAAGGCCAGAACGGCGGCCGAGGCGAACAGAAAGGGGGCGTAGGTGGTGCGCATGAGACATCCTCGGCGTCGCGGCCTTGGTCATCGCCGAGGCCCGGTTTCAGCCCCTTAAACCCGAGGCCGTCTTTGCGGTCAGTCTGAACAGAACCTGGAGGCAAACCGCAACCCCCGGCGAAAGCATTCACATCGCGCCTTCGCGGGTCTAGATTCGGCGAATGACGAAACGGGACGGGATTGACGCGATGTCGGACGACTTCCCCCAGGGCGTGGCGCATCAGGTTCCGGACGACATGAGGGCGCGGCTCTCATCCGAGCCGGAAACCCTCGACCTGTGGCGCGGCCTCACCCCGCTGGGGCGCAATGAGTTCATCTGCTGGGTCGAAGACGCCAAACAGGCCGCCACCCGTCAGAAACGGATCGAGCGCGCAGTCGAGGAATTGCACGAAGGCAAGCGGCGGCCGTGCTGCTGGGTCGGCTGCATCCATCGCTCGGACAAGGCTCCCGGCCGCTGGCAACAGGCTGTGCTCATCGAGAAGCAGGGCAAGTCGAGATAGGCCTGCGGACGCAGAGCAAGGCTGAATTCACGTTGAGTGTTGGGGCGATTTCCCCCAGCCCGCTCATCCCCGCGGAAGCGGGGACCCAGTGCTTTGGCTTTAAGGCGCTGCGATCAATGAAGAGGCCTGTCGCTCTGCGTTCTCACTGGGTCCCCGCTTCCGCGGGGATGAGCGGGGGTCAAGATCAATCGCCAACACTCAACGCAGGCGCAGCCAAAAAAGAGGGCGCCCGAAGGCGCCCCCAGATCCCGGATATCAATCCGACAGGCTCAGCGGCGCACGCCCAGTTCGCGCAGCAGGCGCGGCTGGTCGTAGACGTTGCGCAGGGCCTCGGTGACGGCGGCGGTCGAGACGCTGACCGTGCGGTTCAGCTCGCCGTCGTAGCCGAACGAGCCGCCCAGGGAGTGGATGTTGCCGTCGAAGGCGGCGCCGATCACTTCACCCTTGGCGTTGATCACCGGCGAGCCGGAGTTGCCGCCGATGATGTCGTTGGTTGAGACGAAGTCATAGACGACGTCCTTGTTGATCCGGTCCTGCGCCGCCAGGAAGCGCTCGGCGGCGTTGAACGGCTCGGCGCCGGTGGCGCGTTCGTACAGGCCGCCCATGTGGGTGAAGGACGGAACGGTCACGCCGCGATAGGTCCAGCCCTTCACCTGGCCGTATGACAGGCGAAGCGAGAAGGTGGCGTCCGGATACTGGTTCTCGCCATAGACGGCGAAGCGGGCCTGGGCGACCTTTTCGGCGGCGCGGGCGGTCGGAGCGTTGACGCCCGCGTCCCACTGGGTGCGGACGGCTTGCGCCGCATCGTCATTGGCCAGGACGAAGGCGATCATCGGGTCGCCCGAGGCGGCCAGCTGTTCCGGCGTCATGGCCAGGGCCTCGGCGCGGAAGGCCGGGTCGATCAGGCGGCTTTGCGACAGGCGGGCGGCGATGACTTCGGGGCTTTCGGCGCCCAGCATGGTCTTCACGTCGGCGCTGTCGACCGTCAGATATTCGCGGGTCTTCAGCATCCAGTGCGACAGCTGGATCTCCTCAACGCCGACCGGGATCGGGGCGTCCGAGGCCAGGCGGCGGCCCAGGGCGGCGATGTCGCTGTCGGCGTAGCCGGCGCGGCGTTCGGCGACGGGCTTGGCGCGTTCCTTGGACGCGCGGACGATGGCGCGGGCGTAGGAATAGAGGGTCGAACCGCCGCCGGCGTTCGCTTCAAGCTGGCGATAGGGCAGGTAGAGGTCGCGGGCGGTCGCCTGCACCTTTTCCAGATCGGCCCATGGGTCGCCGATGCGTTCGGCCACAGCCGGATCGGCGGCGACGCGCTGGCGCAGTTCCGCCTCTTCCTGGCGCTTCTTGGCCATGAAGGCCGGATCGGTCAGCGCGCCCTGCTGGCCGTAGTAGACCTTGAAGCTGTTCTCCAGCCCGAAGATGGGATCGAGCGCGACGCGCTTCTCTTCCTCGCCGATCGTCGAATATTCGATCAGGCGGCCGCGCAGCTCGGCGCCCTGGATCAGGGTGATCGGGATCTGCTGGTCGCGTAGGCGCTCCAGCTGGCTCATGGTCAGCAGGCGCGAGGTCGAGCCGGGGTTGCCCGCCACGAAGGTCACTTCGCCGTCGACCGGCGCGTTCGGGTTCCACTTCAGGTGGTTGGGCGTGGCGACCGGCTTGCCGTCCTCATAGGCGCGCAGGAAGGCGGCATCGAGGGCGTAGCGCGGGAAGTTGAAGTTGTCCGGGTCTCCGCCGAAGAAGGCCGCCTGAAACTCGGGCGCGAAGACCAGACGCACGTCTTCGTACTTGCGGAACTTGTAGAGGGCGTATTTGCCGCCGCGATAGAAGCTGATGACCTGGCAGGTCAGCTTGCGGTCGTCGCCGCAGGCTTCCTTCTGGATGGCGTCGATCTCGGCCGAGCGGGCGGCGACGAAGGCGGCGCCTTCCAGGCCCGAACCGGCGCCCAGAACGCGCTCGGTAACGTCGGTGATGTCGGTCAGAACCTCGGCCGTCTGACCGGGGCAGGTCTTCTCTTCCTCGCGCGTGGCGGGCATCCAGCCGTTCTTGACGTAGTCGTTCTGAGCCGTCGACAGATCCTGCACGCAGGAGATGACGCAGTGGTGGTTGGTCAGGATCAGGCCTTCGCCCGACACGAACGAGGCCGAACAGCCCTGCAGGCGCACCGCCGCATTGCGCACGCGATCCAGCCAGGCCTGGTCGATGCGCGTGCCGTACTTGTCGTTCACCGTCTGGATCGGAAAGTTGTCGAAGGTCCACATGCCCTCGTCCGCGCGGGCGGCGGAAGCAGGGGCGTTGACCACGACGGCGGCCATGCCGAGGGCGGCCAGAGAGGCGGCGAAGGAAAGGGTGCGGCGAAGTGACATGGGCGTCTCCCTAGAGCGTGACATCACGCCCCGTCTTGCTGTGGCGCCGTCACTAGACCCGCAAGGCCCGCCCCCTCAAGCCCCGCAATAGATCCGGCCGAGCCAGCCTTACCCCGATTTAACTTGGCCTCCGGCGGGGCGGCGGTCAGATAACAGCGCAAGTCAGGGGAATGAATACGCGTCATGTCGCTCGCGCTGTCCACGCTGCTCTTCGAGTGGCGCCGCTATATGGCCGCCGTCATGGCGCTGGCCCTTTCGGGCCTGCTCGTGCTGGCCATGACCGGGGTCTTCATCGGCATCGGCAAGGGCTTCACCGCCGCCATCGAGCGCTCGAGCGCCGACATCTTCATCATGCAGCCCGGCGCCAAGGCCCTGTTCAGCGGGCCGATGGGCATGCCGCGCCGCTTCGTGCCGCTGGCCTATAACCACCCCGAGGTGGTCGAAGTGAAGACGCTCGACATGTCGGGCGGCAATTTCCAGAACATCAAGAACGTCGATCCGACCGCTACGGCCGCCGACCGCGCCAAGCAAGGCGCGCCGCGCCAGAAGAGCGTCCTGGTCAACATCATCGACACGGCGCCCGGCTCGGTCACCATCCCGCGCGACTATTCCGAGGAATTGGTCGAGGCCCTGCGCCAACCCTTCACCGTGGCGGTGGACGAGACGGCGCTGACGCCGCTGGGTGTCAAGCTGGGCGACAAGGCCCTGTTCAACGGCCAGACCGTGACCGTGGTCGGGGTGTTACGCGGCTATCCCAACATGATGCAGCCGACCATCGTCATGTCGCGCGACTCCTTGCGGATGCTGGGCCAGGCCTTCGAAGGGCCGCGCGTCGGCCCGCTCATGATCAAGATCAAGGACCCGGCCCGCGCCGAACATGTGGTCGCCCAACTGAACGCCATGGGCAACGGCCAGTGGAAGGCCTGGACCCGTCAGCAGCTGGCCGACGCCAACGCCGGGGCCATGTTCGAGGAAGGCATTCTGGTCATCATCATCGGCGGCTGCGTGGTGCTGGGGATCATCATCGGCGTGGCCATCACCTGGCAGACCCTGCGCGGCGCCATCATGGCCAACATCAAGGAGTTCGCCTCCCTGCGCGCTCTGGGCGTCGGCATGGGCTCGCTGCGCCGCATCGTCATGGAGCTGAGTTTCTGGGTCGGCATGGTCGGGGTCGGCGCAGCCATCCTGCTGACCTGGCTGCTGTCGCTGTTCGCCCTGTCCAACGCCGTCATCATCTCAATGCCCCTCAGCCTGCTGCTCGTGGTCGGCGGAGGCCTGATCGGCATCTCCATGCTGTCGGGCTTCCTGTCGATGGGCATCCTGAAGAAGAGCCAACCTGCGGACCTGCTGCGATGAACACTATGGCTTTTGGGCACACGAGAGTTCACGGCAAGCATGGCGAGTTCGCCCTGGAGGCCAAGGGTCTGGTCAAACGGTTCAAGTCCGGCCGGTCCTATGTCGAGGTGCTGAAGGGCGTGGATTTCGACGCGCGCCACGGCGACCTAACCATGGTCATGGGGCCGTCCGGTTCGGGCAAGTCGACGCTGATCGCCGCCCTGTCCGGCCTGCTGCGGCCCGAGGAAGGGCGCGTCGACGCCCTGGACGTGGATGACCTGTGGAAGCTGTCGGGCGGCAGGATCGACAAGTTCCGCCTGGATCACTGCGGCTTCATCTTCCAGGGCTTCAACCTGTTCCCGTCGCTGACCGCCCTGCAACAGGTGACGACGGTGCTGAAGTTCCAGGGCCTGTCGCCCGATCGCGCCAAGAAGCGCGCCGCCCTGGCGCTGGAGGAGGTCGGCCTGGGCCATCGCCTGCACCAGCGCCCGGCCGCCCTGTCCGGCGGCGAGAAGCAGCGCGTCGCCATCGCCCGCGCCCTGGCCAA
>DGIZ01000122.1 GCA_002386585.1 Brevundimonas sp. UBA4609
CGCCGTCCCGAGGCCCTGCACCAGCTGCGGGTCGGCCTGCGTCGCCTGCGCGCCGCCTTGTCCGTATTCAAACCCCTGCTGGGTCAGGACGCCGCCCCCGTCGTCGCCGAGTTGAAATGGCTGGCGCATGAGACCGACGCCGCCCGCGACCTCGACGTCTTCATCCGCGATGTCTTCCATCCCGCCGCGCTGGAGACGCCCGACCCCGACCTCGCCCCCCTGGGCCTGCGACTGCTGGCGGCCCGCAGTGGGACCTACCGCCGGGCGATGGCGGCGATCGATTCGCCGCGCTACGCCGCCCTGATGTTCGAGGCTCTGGCCTGGATCGAGACCGGCGCCTGGCGCAGCGACCCCGATCCGGTGCGGACCTGGCGTCGACAGCGGCCTGTCGCCGACTTCGCTGCCGAGGCCCTGCAAAGGCTGAACCGACGCGTACGACGCGGCGGCCGCCGTCTCGACCGACTGGACGCCGCGGGCCGCCACCGTCTGCGCATCCGGGTCAAACGCCTGCGCTATGCCGCCGAGTTCTTCGCCGGCCTGTTCGACCATCCCCGCCGCGAGCGGCGTTTCCTCAAAAGCCTGGAGCAGGTGCAGGACCGCTTCGGCGCCCTCAACGACCTGGCCGTGGCGCGCGACCGCATCCCGGCAGAAGCCCGACTGACCTCGCCCGAGATCGCCTTCGCCGCCGGACGCCTGGTCGGCCGCCGCGAACGGAGCGCCGCCGTCCTGCACGCCGCCTCAGGCCGCGCCTTCACCCGCCTGTCCCGCGTCCGGCCCTACTGGCGCGGCTGAGGGTCACGACAAAATCGGTCGCATGGCGACAAATGTTCTCGTTCAGTTCACGAGAACATCTTGCGAACAAGAACAAACCGTGTCCATAGTCCGGCTCACCAAGGGAGCGGGTCCGTGGCGGGTCTCTCCCGAAGTCAGATGGGAATCATGGCAAGGGAGAGAAAACCAATGTCACAGGCGGCACTGAAGCTCGTGGGTAAAGAAGACGGCGACAAACAACGCGCTCTAGAGGCGGCGATCGCGCAGATCGATCGCGCCTTCGGCAAGGGCTCGGTCATGAAACTGGGCAAGGCCGGACAGGTGGCCGAGATCGAGAGCGTCTCGACCGGCTCGCTGGGCCTCGACCTGGCGCTCGGCATCGGCGGCCTGCCGGTCGGACGGGTGATCGAGGTGTTCGGCCCCGAATCCTCGGGCAAGACGACCCTGGCCCTCCACACCGTGGCCGAGGTCCAGAAGAAGGGCGGCGTAGCCGCCTTCGTCGACGCTGAACATGCGCTGGACCCGGTCTACGCCCAGAAGCTGGGCGTCAACCTGGACGACCTGCTGGTGTCGCAGCCCGACGCCGGCGAACAGGCGCTGGAGATCGTCGACACCCTGGTGCGCTCGGGCGCCGTGGACATCGTGGTGGTCGACTCGGTCGCCGCCCTGACGCCGCGCGCTGAGATCGAGGGCGAGATGGGCGACAGCCTGCCCGGCCTTCAGGCCCGCCTGATGTCGCAGGCCCTGCGCAAGCTGACGGCCTCCATCTCCAAGTCGAAGTGCATCGTCCTGTTCATCAACCAGATCCGTCACAAGATCGGCGTCATGTACGGCTCGCCGGAAACGACGACGGGCGGCAATGCGCTGAAGTTCTACGCCTCGGTGCGTCTGGACATCCGCCGCACCGGCGCGATCAAGAACCGCGACGAGGTGGTCGGCAACACCACCCGCGTCAAGGTGGTCAAGAACAAGGTCGCCCCGCCGTTCCGCGAGGTCATCTTCGACATCATGTACGGCGAAGGCATCTCCAAGATCGGCGAGATCATCGACCTGGGGGTCAAGGCCAGCATCATCGAGAAGTCCGGCTCCTGGTTCTCCTACGACTCCACCCGCATCGGTCAGGGCCGCGAGAACGCCAAGGAGTTCCTGAAGAACAACCCCGACATGGCCCTCGCCATCGAGAAGGCGGTGCGCCAGTCCACGGCCAAGATCGCCGACGACATGCTGGGCGCCCCCGAACCCGATGAGGGCCAGGACCTGGAGGGCTGATCCGTCCCATCATCTGAACGCCGTCATCCTCGGGCTTGACCCGAGGATCGAACGGAAAGGCCCTCTCTACCTTTCCAGCCGGGATCGCGCGGACGATCCGATCCTCGGGTCAAGCCCGAGGGTGACGGCGGAAAGGGCGGGCCTTTCCTGATCGGCCAGAGCTTCTCCGTTCGCCGCTGCGCGACCCGCCTACCGACCCCGCGTGGCCGGTCGGACGGAGATCGGCCCGCCCGACCTGCTTCGGGCGGGCCTCTTTTTTTTTGCGCAGCCCCTCTCCCCGCTCATCCCGACGTCCGCCGGGATGAGCGGAGATTGAGACACGCCGCCAACGCGTTTCTCCGCGCAACGGCCTTGTTCCCCATGGCTCCCAACGGGCAAGCTCCCCACAAAGAACCGGAGCCTCCCCATGACCTTCGCCACCGCCGACCTCTGCGACGCTCACACCGACGTGGTGAAGGTCTGCCAGACGCCTTTCCGCAGCTTCGGCCAGGTCGCGGCCTTCCACGGCCCGATCCGCACCCTCAGCGTGCTGGACGATAACGCCCTGGTCCGCCAGACGCTGGAGCGGCCCGGTCAGGGGGCCGTCCTGGTCGTTAACGGCGGCGGTTCGCTGAAGCGCGCCCTGGTCGGCGACAATCTCGCGAAGCTGGCCATCGACAACGGCTGGGCCGGGATCGTCGTCCACGGCGCCGTGCGCGACAGCGCTGTCATCAACACCATGGACGTCAGCGTCAAAGCCCTGGGGACCATCCCTCTGCGCGCCGACCGCGACGCCATCGGCGAAATCGACATCCCCACCGCCTTCGGCGGCGTCATCTTCACGCCCGGCGACTGGCTCTACGCCGACGAAGACGGGGTCATCGTGTCGGCCGAGCGGTTGCACGACTAAGGCTCGCCTCCCCTCCTTCAGTCATCCTCGGGCCTGACCCGAGGATCGCGCGAGGCGGCGCGCGCCTCGGTCGCTATCGTCCCGCAGGCGGAGAGTCCGATCCTCGGGTCAAGCCCGAGGATGACGGTGAGCGGGACGGCCGACATGGTCCTGAACAACGAAAACGCCCGCCCGCGCCGCCCGCGTCACGCCTCAGTGATGCACTCAGTGCAAATTCCCTATATGACGCCGGTTCCGATATTTCCTCCCGCGCGCCCGAGTTCCAGAGCGATACGCCCATGACCAGCCTGAAGCAGATCCGTTCCACCTTCCTCGACTACTTCGCCGCCGACGGCCACGAGAAGGTGCAGTCGGCTCCGCTCGTGCCGCAGAACGACCCGACCCTGCTGTTCGTCAATGCGGGCATGGTGCCGTTCAAGGACTATTTCACCGGCGCGGCGACGGCGCCCTACAACCGCGCGACCAGCTCGCAGAAATGCGTGCGCGCCGGCGGCAAGCACAACGACCTGGACAACGTCGGCTACACCGCGCGTCACCACACCTTCTTTGAAATGCTGGGTAATTTCTCGTTCGGAGATTACTTCAAGGACCACGCCATCGAGCGCGCCTGGACCCTGCTGACCAAGGAGTTCGGCCTCGATCCCGCCCGCCTGCTGGTCACCGTCTATCATACCGACGACGAAGCCTTCGACATCTGGAAGAAGGTCACGGGCTTTGCGGATGAGAAGATCATCCGCATCCCCACCAACGACAACTTCTGGGCCATGGGCGACAGCGGCCCGTGCGGTCCCTGCACCGAAATCTTCTACGACCACGGCGACCACATCTTCGGCGGCCCTCCCGGTTCGCCGGACGAGGACGGCGACCGCTTCGTCGAGATCTGGAACAACGTCTTCATGCAGTTCGAGAAGGAGAACGACGAGATCGTTCGCGAACTGCCCAAGAAGTCGGTCGACACCGGCATGGGTCTGGAGCGCATCGCCGCCGTGCTCCAGGGCGTCCACTCCAACTATGAAGTGGACCTGTTCCGCAATCTGATCGCGGCCTCGGAAGAGCTGACCCACACCAAGGCCGAGGGCGAGCGCGCCCCGTCGCACCGGGTCATCGCCGACCACCTGCGTTCGACTGCCTTCCTGATCGCCGACGGCGTGACCCCCTCGAACGAGGGTCGGGGCTACGTACTGCGCCGCATCATGCGCCGCGCCATGCGCCACGCCCACCTGCTGGGCGCCCAGGACCCGCTGATGCACCGTCTGGTGCCGACCCTGGTCGAGGAAATGGGCGAGGCCTATCCCGAACTCGGCCGCGCCCAGGCCTTCATCGAGGACACGCTGAAGCAGGAAGAGATCCGTTTCCGCACCACCTTGGGTCGCGGCATGAACCTGTTCGATCAGGCCACCAGCGACTTCAAGGCCGGCGACATGCTGGACGGCCAGACAGCCTTCACCCTGTACGACACCTACGGCTTCCCGCTGGACCTGACGCAGGACGAGGCCCGCCGTCGCGGCTTCAGCGTCAACGTCGACGGCTTCGAATCCGCCATGGCCGAACAGCGCGACCGCTCACGCGAGCACTGGAAGGGCTCGGGCCAGACGGCTTCGGCCGGCGCCTGGCTGGCCCTGCGCGACCAGCACGGCGGCACGGAATTCACCGGCTATGAGTCCGAGACCGGCGAAGGCAAGGTGCTGGCCATCGTCAAGGACGGCGCCGAAAGCCCCTCCGCCGCGACCGGCGAGACGGTCGAGGTCCTGCTGGACAAGACCCCCTTCTACGGCGAAGGCGGCGGTCAGGCGGGCGACAAGGGCGCCTTCGTCTGGAGCGGCGGCGAAGGCCGGGTTCTCGACACCAAGAAGCACGGCGGCGACCTGCACGTTCACACGCTGGAAGTGACCCAGGGCTCGCTGGCGACCGGCGCGGTCGTCACCGCCACGGTCGAGGCAGGTTCGCGCCCAACCACCCGCGCCAACCACTCGGCCGCCCACCTGTTCCACGCCGCCGTCAAGAACGTGCTGGGCGCCCACGTCGCCCAGAAGGGCCAGATGGTCGACGCTGAGCGGATGCGCTTCGACTTCAGCCACAACGCCCCGATGACGGACGAGGAGATCGCCCGCGTCGAAGACGAGGTGAACGCCGTCATCCGCCAGAACGTCCCGGTCACGACCGAACTGATGACGCCCGACGCGGCCATCGCGGCGGGCGCCGTGGCCCTGTTCGGCGAGAAGTACGGCGACGAGGTCCGCGTCCTGACCATCGGCCGCGCGCTGAATGGTCCCGGCGCCTATTCGGTCGAACTGTGCGGCGGCACCCACGTCTTCCGCACCGGCGACATCGCCCTGTTCAAGATCGTCTCCGAAGGCGGCGTGGCCGCCGGCGTGCGCCGCGTCGAGGCCCTGACCGGCGAGGCGGCCCGCCGCTACCTGCTGGATCAGGCCAATGTCGCGCGCCATCTGGCCCAGGGCTTCAAGATCCAGCCCGCTGAGGTTCCGGCCCGCGTCGAGGGTCTGCAGGCCTCGGTCAAGACGCTGGAGAAGCAGGTCGCGGACCTGAAGAAGCAGCTGGCCCTGGGCGGCGGCGCAGGCGCCAATGCCGCGCCCGAAGAGATCGGCGGGATCAAGCTGATCGCCCGCGTTCTGGACGGCGTCGACGGCAAGGGCCTGCGCGGCGTGGCCGAGGACTTCAAGAAGCAGGTGGGCTCGGGCGTCGTCGCCCTGGTCGGCGTCACCGACGGCAAGGCGGCCATCACCGTCGCCGCCACCCCGGACATGGCCGGTAAGGTCAATGCGGCCGACCTGGCCCGCGACGCCGTCATCGCCATGGGCGGCAAGGGCGCCGGCGGCAAGCCCGACTTCGCCCAGGGCGGCGCGCCCGACGGCTCCAAGGCCGAAGACGGCCTGAACGCCATCCGCGCCGCGCTGAAGGGCTGATCGCCCTCACAGGCTGAAACCACAAAGGGCGGCGCATCGGATGCGCCGCCCTTTTCTTGGGCTGACCCCTCCGCGGGGATAAGCGGATGTTTTTACTCCGGCGCCCCCAGATCAATCCCGGCCAGCTTCCAGCCGAACAGATTGCGGCGCTTCATCAGCAGGGCGACCTGCTCGTCCGGCCGGTCGTCGCGGGTCAGGGTGACGGCGAAGGTGTCCAGGTCGCGATAGCCCCAGGACTGGCGCACGCGCTTGTTCTCGGACTTCGCCTCCGGAGGCTCCTGGCGCGTGACCTCCGGCTTGGGCGCGCGACCCTCCTGCACCATCATCGAGATGGCCTGCGGCGTGACGAAGGCGTCGACCGCCCCGCCGACGAGAGCCGGCGCCAACAGCATTCCCAGCCCGGACAGGCCGCTGTCGGCCAGGCGCCGGTCTTTGCGCATCTCGACCATCATGCGGGCGTTCAGTTCGTCCTTGAGGCTGGCGCGGAAGGCGGGAAAGTCGACCTGGCGCTCCAGCGCCTTCTCGTCCCCCGTCCGGGCCGCCTGGATCAACGACCGCGCCGCCAGCAGGGGCGAGGCGGCGTAGGCGAGCACGAAGACGGCCCCCGCCGTCAGCCCCAGACGAATGATCAGCTTGCGGTTCATCGGCCCTCCCCTGCCTTACGAACGCGACGGGACGACGACGAAACGGCGCCAAAATCCCTAAACGGATTAGGGACATGGATCGCAGGCCGGTTCAATGCGTGTTTTCACCGGCTCCGTCCCGCGGTCTTGCCGCCTTCGCCGTCCCCTCTGCACATGCCGCACCCGACACCCCCGCGCCGTCATCCTCGGGCTTGACCCGAGGATCCAGTGCGGCGGCGCGCTCGACCTCGCCCACGTTCAGCACGCGGATGGCTGGATCCTCGGGTCAAGCCCGAGGATGACGGCAGAAGGTTGAACGACGCCACCAACAAAAAAGGCCCGCCGGATCGCTCCGGCGGGCCTTGATGTCATTCTGAGCTAAGCTTAGCCGATGCCCGGCAGAGCCTTCTTCAGGTTCTCGGACACCTTGTCCAGGAAGCCTTCGGTCGTCAGCCAGGACTGCTGATCGCCGACCAGCAGGGCCAGATCCTTGGTCATGAAGCCCGACTCGACGGTCTCGACGACCACGCGCTCCAGCGTATCGGCGAACTCGGCCAGCTGGGCGTTGTCGTCCAGCTTGGCGCGGTGCTTGAAGCCGCGCGTCCAGGCGAAGATCGAGGCGATCGAGTTGGTCGAGGTGGCCTCGCCCTTCTGATGCTGGCGGTAGTGACGGGTGACGGTGCCGTGGGCGGCTTCCGTTTCCATGACCTTGCCGTCCGGCGTCATCAGCACCGAGGTCATCAGGCCCAGCGAGCCGAAGCCCTGGGCCACGATGTCCGACTGCACGTCGCCGTCGTAGTTCTTGCACGCCCAGACGAAGCCGCCCGACCACTTGATCGCGGCCGCGACCATGTCGTCGATCAGGCGGTGCTCATAGGTCAGGCCGCGCTTCTTGAATTCCTCGGCGTAGTCGGCGTCGAAGACTTCCTGGAAGATGTCCTTGAAGCGGCCGTCATAGGCTTTGAGGATGGTGTTCTTGGTCGACAGATAGACCGGATAGTTGCGCTGCAGACCATAGGCGAAGGAGGCGTGCGCGAAGTCGCGAATCGAGGAGTCGAGGTTGTACATGCCCATGGCGACGCCGGCGCCCGGCGACTTGTAGACCTCGTGCTCGATCACTTCGCCGTCGTCGCCGACGAACTTGATCGACAGGGTGCCGGCGCCCGGCATCAGGAAGTCGGTGGCCTTATACTGGTCGCCGAAGGCGTGGCGGCCGACGACGATCGGCTGGGTCCAGCCCGGCACCAGGCGCGGCACGTTCGAGCAGATGATCGGCTCGCGGAAGACGACGCCGCCCAGGATGTTGCGGATGGTGCCGTTCGGCGACTTCCACATCTTCTTCAGGCCGAATTCGGCGACGCGCGCCTCGTCCGGGGTGATGGTGGCGCACTTCACGCCGACGCCGTGCTTCTGGATGGCGTGGGCCGCGTCGATCGTGATCTGATCGTCGGTGGCGTCACGGCTTTCCATGCCGAGGTCGTAGTAGTCGAGTTCGAGGTCCAGATAGGGGAAGACCAGCTTGTCCTTGATCATCTGCCAGATGATCCGGGTCATTTCGTCGCCGTCGATGTCCACGATGGGATTGGCGACCTTGATCTTGGCCATGCTTACGCCTCTGTCTCTCAGGGAAGGAATTCGGTGCAGGCGGTATAGCGACCCCTGCGCGCGGGCGCAAAGGGGACGAAAGCCGCACGGCTCGCACCGAACCGCCGGAACGAAACCGCAGCTTGGCCGCTTGGCTTCTTCACGGCTACGCTTGGCGTCGCCGATCGATAAACGCATGGAACGCCTGATGTCGCTTCGCCGCCTGCGGTTCGCCGCCTCCGTCGCCCTTCTTCCTCTCGTCCTTGGCGCCTGCAAGGGCGGCGAGGCCGCCGCGAAGCAGGACTCCCCGCCCGCGCCTCCTCCTGCTGAAGCCGCCGCCGCGCCTGCCCCCGCCGTTCAGATCGCCGCCAATCCGCCCAGCATGACGCGCGAGTTCCGCGACTGGATCGCGACCTGCGACAACACCAACCACTGCGTCGCCTTCGGACCGGGCGCGAACCAGATGGGCTTCGTCCTGGTCGCCCTGGCGCCGGGGCCGGACGCCCGCCCGGTCGTCCACATGGGCGGCTGGGGCCTGGAGGACGGCGAGGGCTCCGTCTACGCCGAGATCGACGGACGTCGCTATGCGGGTCAAAACGCGAAGATGGACGAGGAGGGCGAAGTCGTCGCCTTCAACACCCCCTCGCCCCAGCTTCTGCACGATCTGGGCGGCGGCGCGACCATGGCGCTGAGGCGCGGCGACCGGCAGATGAAGGTCAGCCTGGGCGGGGCCGCCGCCGCCTTCCTGTGGATCGACGAACGCCAGGGGCGGCTGGACACCACCACCGCCCTGATCCGGCGCGGCGAACGCCCCGCCTCCGAGGTGCCGGCCGCTCCCACAGCGCCGCGCGTGACCATCGCCTCCGCCGCGCCTCAGGACGGCCTGGTGCAGGACGACCTGTCGCCCGCCCTGCTGGCCCATCCCAAGGTCCAGGAATGCCTGGCCACGTCCCGCAAGGGCGAGCGGTTCGAGCCGGACGTCGTGGTGTCCCGCCTGGCCTCCGACAAGCTGTTGTGGAGCGTGCCCTGCGGCGAGGGCGCCTACAACTTCACCCAGGTCTACTTCATCACCCCGGCGGACGGGACTTCGCCTCAGCCGGTCGACTTCCCCATGGCCACGGGCAGCAACGATGAGCTGGTCAACAGCCGCTATGACCCCAAGAGCCGCACCCTGTCCGCCTTCGGCCGCGGACGCGGCATCGGCGACTGCGGCCGCATGGGAAGCTGGGCCTGGACCGGCGAACGCTTCGCCCTGTTGAACGAGAAGGCGATGCCGATCTGCACGGCCGTGCCGCAGGACCTGTGGCCGACCACCTGGCGCGCGGCGACCTGACAGACCGACGACGCCCGACAGGAAATCGGCCCGGACGCGCAAACGTCCGGGCCGTCTTTCGTTTCAGGCTTCAGCCGCGCGTCACGCGCGCATACGCCCTTCCAGCACCGCCAGCGGCAGGGAGCCGCTGCCCAGCACCTTGTCGTGGAAGGCGCGCAGGTCGAAGCCGTCCTTGGCCTGCGCCTCCTCACGCAGGCGGGCGATGACGGTATGGCCGACCTTGTAGGCGCAGGCCTGCCCCGGCCAGACCGAATAGCGATTGATCTCGCTGTTCGAGGCGTCCAGCGGCTTGGCGCCCGAGGCCGCCATATATTCGACCGCCCGTTCACGGCTCCAGCGCTCGGAGTGGATGCCGGTGTCGACCACCAGACGCACCGCCCGGAACAGATAGGACATCAGGAAGCCCACCCGGCCCAGCGGGTCGGTCGCATAGGCGTCCAGATCATTGGCCGCCACGGCCTCGGCGTAGAGGGCCCAGCCTTCGTTGAAGGCCGAGAAGCCGCCCGCGCGGCGCCATTGCGGCAGTTCGCCCGACTCGCGTTGCAGCGCCACCTGCAGGTGGTGGCCCGGAGAGGCCTCGTGATAGGTCAGGGTCGGCAGGGCGAACTTCGGCCAGTTCCCGCTGTCGCGCAGGTTGATGTAGTAGGCGCCCGGACGCGAGCCATCCAGCGGCGGCCCCTGGTAGTAGCCGCCCGGCGCGCCCGACTGGATCGACACCGGCACGCGGCGGATTTCGACGTGGGTCTTGGGCAGTCGGCCGAACACGGTCGGCAGTTTCGGCTCAAGCGCCGCGACCTGTTCGTTCAGCCACTTCAGCAGCTCTTCCTTGCCCGCGTCGGTGTTGGGGAACAGTTGGGCGGGGTCCTTGTTCAGGGCCTGAACCCGCTCGCCGACCGTGCCCTGGGTATAGCCCTGCGACTTCAGGATCGCGTCGATCTCGGCCGAGATCTCGGCCACCTGCTCGACGCCCATGGCGTGGATTTCCTTGGCCGAGAGCGTGGTCGTCGTGTTCGACTTCAACCCGGCGGCGTAGAAGGCTTCGCCGTCCGGCAGGCGCCACACGCCTGCGTCGTGCACCGCCTTTGGACGGATCGCTTCCAGCGCCTCGATCTGACGGGCCAGGGCCGGCTTGACCTTCTCGTCCACCAGGGCGGCGGCGCGCGCGTCATAACCCGACAGATTCAGCGCCCCGGCCTTGCGGACCAGCGACTTGATCATGGCCATGTCGGCGGCCGGGGTGTCGCGCAGGGTGCGGATCTGCGGCAGCATCCGGTCGATGATGAAGTCCGGCGGGATCACGCCCAGACCGGCGTCTTCCTGAACCTTGGCCGTCTCGCCGTCCAGCACGCCCGCAAAGGCCTCCAGGCGCGACAGGAAGGCGTCGGCGCCGGCCGCGTCCTCGATGCGGTGCTGGTTGTCCATGAAGTCGGGCGTGGAGAAATAGGCGCCCGACAGCTGGGTCACGATATAGGGCGACGGACGCCCCGGCCCCGAACCATAGTCGAAGCGCGCCGTCTCGGCCGACGTCTCGCGCCCGAAGGCGGCGATGGCGTAGTTCAGCGCCCCGGCCTCGGACAGGCCCTTTTGGTCGAACGCCTTCAACTCGTCCCAGCGTCGGACCGCCTTTTCGCGATCCTTGCGGATGGCGTCGGGCCCCGCTTCGCTGAGCTTGGACGACAGGCCAGCGCGGGCGTCCTTGTCCAGGCCCAGGTTGGTGGCGCGTTCAGGCCTCTCGTCGATGTCGGCCTCGAACCAGCCGTCCAGCAAGGCGTTCAGGCGCGCATCGGCGTCGTTTGCGGCGGCGGCGCATTGGGCCAGCATGGGCGCTGCGGCCGCAGTCGCGGCGGCGCTCAGCAGAAGATTGCGGCGATTGATCATTCGGATACTCCCCCCAACAGAGCCGCGCCGCGCCGGGCGTTGCTCTCATCACACTCAATGACGGACCGGCGCGTCCGGGAAGGATCAGGCCGTCAGACCGGGGTCCAGGCGTTCATGGTCCGCTCCAGCACCGTCAGCGGCACGCCGCCGAGGTTCAGACCCGTGTCATGGAAGCCCTTGATGTCGAAGCGGCCGCCCAGACGCTTCTTGGCGTCCTCGCGCAGACGCACCCAGGTGGTGTGGCCGACCTTGTAGCTGGACGCCTGACCGGGCCAGACGCAGTAGCGTTCGACCTCGGTGGCGATGCTCGATTCCTGGTCGCCCAGGGTGTCGACCATGTAGCGGATGCCCTGCTCGCGGCTCCAGCGCTTGTGGTGAAGGCCGGAATCCACGACCAGGCGCGCGGCCCGGAACATCAGCGACTGCAGATAGCCGATCTGGCCGAAGGGATCGTTCTCATAGGCGCCGATCTCGTCCGCCAGCTGTTCGGCGTAAAGGCCCCAGCCCTCGGAATAGGCCGAGAAGCCCATGACCTTCATCAGCAGCGGCGTGTCCGGTTTCTCCTGCTGCAGGGCGATCTGGAAGTGGTGGCCCGGCACCGCCTCGTGATAGGTCAGGGTCGGCAGGGTCCATTTCGGCCATTCGGCCGTGTCGCGCAGATTGATGTAGTAGGCGCCCGGACGCGACCCATCCAGGGCCGGCGGCATGTAGTAGCCCCCCGGCGCCCCGGCCTCGATGGCGACCGGCACGCGCTTGATGTCGCACGGCGACTTGGGCAGACGACCGAAGTATTCCGGCATGCGCGCCTGGATGGCGACCATCTGCGCATTCAGCTCCTGGATCAGCTCATCCTTGGCTTCGTCCGTGTTCGGATAGACGAAGCGAGCATCCTCGCCGAGCGCGGCGACGCGGGCGCCCACCGAGCCCTGCGTCAGGCCTTGCGCTTTCAGCAGGGCGTCGGTGCGGGCCGAGATTTCAGCCACCTGCTCCAGCCCCATCTGGTGCACCTCGTCCGGCGTCATGGAGGAGGTGGTGTAGTATTTCAGCCCGAAACGGTAATAGGCCTCGCCGTCCGGCAGGCGCCAGACGCCGCCGTCGTGGGTCGCGTTCGGGCGCACGGTCTTGAAAGCCTCGGCCTGACGCTGGATGGCGGGATAGACCTCATTGGTCAGGATGGCCTCGGCCCGCGCGGCCCAGTCGCCGGAAATATCCTTCTCGGCCGTGCGGCGCGCCAGGGACTTGGTCATGACCGAGTCGGCGACAGCGGTGCCGGTGATGGCGTCCATCTGGGTCAGGGTGCGGTCGATGACGAAGTCCGGCGGCACGGCCCCCGCGGCGAACTCGGCCTGCATCCGCGCCCGCTCGGCGTCCATGCCCGCCGCGAATGCGGACAGGCGCGACAGATAGGCCTCGGCGTCGTCGGCCGTCTCGATCCGGTGCTGGCTGTCCAAGAAGTCCGGAATCTGCTGGTAGGCGCCGCCCAACTGGCTGACGGTGTAGGGCGAGGGCGAGAAGCCGCCGCCGTAGGGGAAGTCGTAGCCGGTCATCACCGTGTCGCCGAAGAACTCCAGCGTGTCGTAATAGACCTGATCCGCCGCGTTCAGCTGTCCCTGATCGATGGCCTTCACCGCCTTCATGGCGTCGACGAACTTGGCCTTGTCGGCGTCGATCTTGGCCTGAGAGCGATCGCTCAGCTTGAAGCGGGCGTCGGCTTTCGGTCCCCGATCCATGCCCAGCATGGTCAGCAGTTCCGGGTCCGACAGCAGCATCTCGTCGGCGATGCGGTCCAACAGGGCGTGGAATGCGGTCGTGGCCGCGTTCGGCGCGGCTTGCGTCAAGGCTGTCGAGGCCAGGGCGCGAACCGGGCCGACGGCGGCCAGCGCGCCCCCGGCGGCGACCGACATCAACAGGCGGCGGCGATCCATCATGAGCTTCCTCCCAAAAGCGATGGTCGGGGATGCTAACGATGCAAGGGCCGCCCGCAAGGCTTGATCGTCGCCTTGCGGATTAAGTCTGAGTCATGCGCCCGGTCGGGGCGCGCCCACATGGGCCTTGATGCAGTCGCGCACGGCGCGCTTCAGGTCGCCCGGCGCGTTCGGCTCGTCCACGCCCTCGGCGGCGAAGACGGCGCGGACGGCCGCATCCAGCCCCTTGGGCAGGGCGGCGATGACTTTCTTCTGTCCCTTCTCATGCAGGCAGAAGCCGACCTGAGTGCACAGGTCGGCGAACATGGAGTCGAAATCGGGGGCGGCGTCGGTCATCACACTCAGGCTTTCAGCCGCTTGGCGTGGAAGGCCACATGGTCGTCCACGAAGCTGGCCATGAAGAAGTAGGAGTGGTCATAGCCCGGCTGCATCCTCAGGGTCAGCCCCTGCCCGGCCTTTTCCGCCGCCGCCTTCAGCAGTTCCGGCTTCAGCTGATCGGTCAGGAAGGAATCCGCGTCGCCCTGATCCACCAGGATGTCGTCGAAAACGCCTTTCGCCGCCCCGCCTTCGATCAGCAGGGCCGCGTCATGCTTGGCCCATTCCGCCCGGTCCTCGCCCAGATAGGCGGAGAAAGCCTTCTCGCCCCACGGGCAGCGCGTCGGCGACGAGATCGGCGCGAAGGCCGATACCGACCGGAACAGTTCGGGATGCCGCAAGGCCAGCGTCAGCGCCCCATGCCCGCCCATCGAATGGCCGAAGACGGAGCGCGTCTTCGTCGTCGGGCACTCGGCGTCGATCAGATCGATCAGCTCGCCCGTGACATAGCTCTCCATGCGGAAATGCGGCGCCCACGGGCCTTGCGTCGCATCGACATAGAAGCCCGCGCCCTGCCCCAGATCATAGGCCGGATCGTCCGCCACGCCTTCGCCGCGCGGCGAGGTGTCCGGCGCGACGATGATGACGCCCTGTTCGGCGGCGGCCTTATAGGCCCCGGCCTTGGTGGTGAAGTTGTCCTCGGTGCAGGTCAGGCCCGACAGCCAGATCAGGACCGGGAACGGCCCCTCTCCCGCAGGAACAAAGACCGACAGCGTCATGGGCGCGCCCGTCGTCGCGCTGTCGTGCTTCAGATAGCGCAGCGTCCCGCCGTGAACGACGTGGCTCTTGACCGTTTCCATAGGACTCAAACTCCAGATCAGTCCGGCCAGACCGTGGCCATGAAGGCGTCGTCCAGTCGGCCGCCGTCCTTCGAGAAATGCGCATACCAGTCGCGCGGGATCGGCGGCTGGGCTCCGGCCGGCGCCGCGCCCCCG
>DGIZ01000229.1 GCA_002386585.1 Brevundimonas sp. UBA4609
CGCTCTTCCGATCTGCGCCAGCGCCAGGGCGGTGCGTTGGGCCAGCCGCTTCGCCGCCGCGCGCCTTTCAGCCATCAGGGCGCTGAGGGGCAGGGAGCACAGAACCGCGACCAGAAGAAAGCCGTGGTACAGCGACATCTGCCGCAGCCGCCCCGGCACATGGGCCAGCGCCGCCACCTCGGACACCTGCGCCGCAGCCACGGGCCCATGCCCTTCCAGGGTCAGGATGCAGCTGACGCCGGCCGCCGCGAGAAGGGTCGCCGCCATCCAGGGCGGCGACAGGAGATAGGCCGCCAGCATGAGGGGCGGAAAGATGAGAAACAGCAGCGATCCCGACTGCAGGAACACTGCCAAGACCACCGCCGCCGTCAACGCCAGGAGACTGAGAGACAACCAGGGCGAGGCGGTCTCGCCCCGGAAACGATGCGCCCGCGCCAGGAACAGCAGACTGGGGGTGACGACCAGCAGGCCCAGCGTCTCCATCATGACCAGATGCGTCCAGACGAAGACGGCCAGCTCGGGCGAATAGCCGCGCACCCAGACCGCCAGCAGAACCGACGCCGTGCTGGTGACGAACACCGCCGGAACCGCCGCGCCGAGAGCAAAGGTGAGAAGACGGCGGGGACGCCGCAGATCCAGGGCGGCGCCGCAAAGTCGCCGCGCCAACACGCCGGCGATCAACACCTGGGTCAGGTTCAGCAGGGGATTGAGCCAGACGTAGGGCGGCCCGTCCCCGCGCATCACCGTGCTGCCCAGGTTCAGGCCCAGGCAGAGCAGCAGCACGGCGAACGCCTTGCGACGCGGCAATTGCAGGAAGGCGGCCAGCAACACCCCGTTCGCCGGCCAGACGATCACCGCCTTATAGGCGTCGACGCTCCACTGGCCGACCAGAAGGCAAAGAGCGAACAGCGCCACATAGGCGACCGCCGGCGGACCGGCCTCGCGGCCGGCCGCATGACGAAACAATCGCCAGCGCCCGTGCATAACTGGTCTTCTCTCCCCCGTTTGCGGGCAGTCTGTACGGGAATTGTAAAAAAAGCCTCCTTCGGGCGGCCTTTAAAGCAGACCCATCGCCTTCGCGTCTTCCTCCAGCCCCTTGCGAAACTCGGGCGCGGCCAGGCCGATCAGGGCGCGGGCGCGGGCGTCGTCGGTCAGCCCCTTCAGATTGGCGGCCCCATGCTCGGTGACGACGTAGTGGATGTCGTTGCGGGGCGTCGTCACCGGACCGTCCAGCCGGGCCACGATGCGCGAGACCGTCCCCTTCGCCGCCGTCGAATGGCAGGCGATGATCGACTTGCCGCCCTGCGACGCCGCCGCGCCGCGCACGAAGTCCAACTGGCCGCCCGCCGCCGTATACTGCCGCCCGTTCAGATGTTCGGAACAGCAGGCGCCGAACAGGTCGATCTGCAGGGTGGCGTTGACCGAAATCATCCTGTCATTGCGGGCGATGACGGCGGGATCGTTCACATAGTCGACCGGATGAGCCTCGAGCGCCGGATTCTCATGCAGGAATTCGTAGGTGGATCGGTCGCCCATGGAGAAGGTGAACACCGTCTTGCGCGGATGCAGGGTCTTGCGGGCGTTGGTGGCGACGCCCGCCTTCATCAGTTCGACCAGGCCAGGCGTCAGCATTTCGGTATGGATGCCCAGATCACGATGGTCATGCAGGGCCGCGCAAACGGCGTCCGGCAGGGCGCCGATGCCCATCTGCAGCGTCGCCCCGTCCTCGACCAGTCCCGCAATCAGGGCGCCGATGGCCAGATCCTGCGGCTGCTGAGGCGCCTTGCCCGCCTCCAGCAGGGGCGCCGAATGCTCGACCAGGGCCGCGACCTGCGAAACATGGACGCGGCAGTCGCCGAACACGCGCGGCATGTGCGGATTGACCTCCAGGATCACCCGCTCGGCCGTCTTCGATACGGCCAGGGCGTAGTCGGTGTTGGTCCCCAGGCTGAAATACCCTTCGGCGTCCATCGGCGAGACGGTCGCCAGCAGGGTGTCGACGCCGATCTCGCGCGTCAGCACGCGCGGCGTCTGCTGAAAGCCGGTCGGCACGAACCAGACGGCGCGACGGCCTTCCTCGATCGCGCGCGCCTCCAGCTTCCGTTCGATGGCGCCGTGGAACAGGCTGTGCGGGCGGATGCGGTCGGTCAGTTCGTAGCGCATCACCGTCTCGCCCGCGATGGCGGTGGACAGCAGGTAGTAGAGGTTGACGTCGCCCACCTGCCGCGCCTCGGCCCGGTGGGCCAGGGCCTTCAGCAGGGCCGGCGGCTGGCCGACGCCCAGGGCCATGGCGACCTTCGCGCCTGAGGGGATCAGGGCGGCCGCCGCCTCGGGCGTCGTCAGCCGTTCGGCGTAGAGGGCGGCGAAATCGGTCATGGGAAACTCCTGAAGCGTCGTCCTTCCTTATCCGTCAGCCGCGCGCCGTCGCGGCGCTAGACCTTGGTCTAAGGAAGGACGGCTAGGGCGCATCCTGAAGCGGCGCGTCATGCAGACGCTGGCGGCGCTCGGCGGCGTAGGCGACCAGCCACAGGGCCATCGACCAGGCGGCGCCCACGCTCCAGCCCGCAAACACGTCCGACGCCCAGTGCGCGCCCAGGTAGATTCGCGTCAGCCCGATCAGAAGGGCGATCACCACCGCGCAGCCCAGAACATAGGCCTTCAGCCGCTTGCGCGGAAAGGCGCGCGTCAGCATGACGCCCAGCGTCAGGTAGAAGACGGTCGACAGCAGGGCGTGGCCCGAGGGGAAGCTGGCGTTCAGCGTCTCCACCGCCTGATAGATCTGCGGCGGCCGCTCGCGCTCGAACAGGGCCTTCAGGCCCTCGCTCAGGGCCACCCCGCCGGCCAGGCCGACGATCAGCATGAGGGCCGACAGCCGCTTGCCCATGATCAGCAGGAAGCCGATGGCGATGACGGCGAACAGGGTCAGCACGGATATGCCGCCGAGCGAGGTCAGGTCCCCCGCCGCCTCGTGCAGCCACCACGGCCCCCAGGGCCGACCCGGATCATCGGCGAAGGGTCGGACCGCCGCCAGCACGGCCTGGTCGAAGGCCTGGCCGTCCGCCTCGCGCATGTCGTCGGCCACCTCGATGAAGATCAACACCCCCAGAGCGACCACCAGCATGGCGGCCACAGCGGCGATTTCTGTGCGGGCGACCCGCAGGGCGCGCGTCAGGAAGGCGGTGGGATGCGGAGCCATGGGGCGCTAACGGCCAAGCTGTTGCGACGTTCCCTTTCAGGCCTCGCAGAAATCGACGACGGTTCGGTGAAAAATGTGATCACCCCCAATTCCTGAGTCATTTCCACAGGGTGTGATCAGCCGCCCACCGATTCGTCAGAAAAGCTCCCGTCAAGAGCTTTACCTGCGGTTAGGGATATGCACCCATATATCTAGCCGAACACCGGCGAGCAGCCACTAGATGTAGTGTCTCAAACCGGTACGGCCTTCTAATCGATTTGTTCGGGACAGGGATGAAAATGGCTGGCGGCGAAGCTCTGCAGACGACGGAATTCTCTACGGTTTCCTCGGCGCCGCCGGAGGCCAAGCCTCAGCTGACGGTGGTCGGCGGCCTGAAACTGGACCGCACGCGCGACGCCCTTCTGACCGATTTCGGCAAGAAGACCCTGGAAGACCGCTACCTGCTGCCGGGTGAAAGCTATCAGGACATGTTCGCCCGCGTCGCCACGGCCTACGCCGACGACGCCGAGCACGCCCAGCGCGTCTACGACTACATGTCCAAGCTGTGGTTCATGCCGGCGACGCCGGTGCTGTCGAACGGCGGCGCGGATCGCGGCCTGCCGATCTCCTGCTTCCTGAACTCGGTCAACGACAGCCTGGACGGCATCCAGAACGTCTGGAACGAGAACGTCTCCCTGGCCTCGAACGGCGGCGGCATCGGCACCTATTGGGGCGGCGTCCGCTCCATCGGCGAGAAGGTCAAGGGCGCGGGCCAGACCTCGGGCATCATCCCCTTCATCCGCGTGATGGACTCGCTGACCCTGGCGATTTCGCAAGGCTCGCTGCGTCGCGGCTCGGCCGCCGTCTACCTGGACATCCACCACCCGGAAATCGAGGAGTTCCTCGAGATCCGCAAGCCGTCGGGCGACTTCAACCGCCGCTCGCTGAATCTGCACCACGGCATCAACATCACCGACGCCTTCATGGAGGCGGTCCGCGAAGGCAAGCCGTTCGACCTGATCTCGCCCAAGAACGGCGAGGTCCGCAAAACCGTCGACGCCCGCAACCTGTGGACCAAGATCCTCGAAATCCGGATGCAGACGGGCGAGCCCTATCTGATCTTCTCGGACACGGTGAACCGGCAGATGCCGCAGCACCAGAAGGACCTGGGCCTGTCGGTCAAGCAGTCCAACCTGTGCTCTGAAATCATGCTGCACACGGGGCTCGACCATAAGGGCGTCGAGCGCACAGCCGTCTGCTGCCTGTCGTCGGTCAACGCCGAGACCTTCCTGGAGTGGCGCGAAGAGCCCCGCTTCATCGAGGACATCATGCGCTTCCTCGACAATGTGCTCGAGGACTTCATCACCCGCGCCCCGTCGTCGATGGCCGCCGCCGTCTATTCGGCCCAGCGCGAGCGTTCGGTGGGTCTGGGCCTGATGGGCTTCCACTCCTTCCTGCAGTCGCAGGGCGTGGCCTTTGAATCGGCCATGGCCAAGAGCTGGAACATGCGCCTGTTCAAGCACCTGCGCCGCGAGGCCGACAAGGCCAGCCGCACCCTGGCCGAGGAAAAGGGCCCCTGCCCCGACGCCGCCGATCGCGGCGTGATGGAGCGGTTCAGCCACAAGCTGGCCATCGCCCCGACCGCCTCGATCTCGATCATCTGCGGCGGCACGTCGGCGGGCATCGAGCCGATCCCGGCCAACATCTACACCCACAAGACCCTGTCGGGCTCCTTCGCGGTCAAGAACCCCTATCTGCAGGACCTGCTGGGCGAGAAGGGCATCGACACCGAGGCCGTCTGGTCCTCGATCCTTGAGCACGAAGGTTCGGTCCAGCATCTGGACGCCCTGAGCGACGACGAGAAGGCCATCTACAAGACCGCCTTCGAACTGGATCAGCGCTGGGTCATCGAACTGGCCGCCGACCGCACCGGCGACATCTGCCAGGCGCAGTCGCTGAACCTGTTCATCCCGGGCGACGTCAACAAGTGGGACCTGCACATGCTGCACTGGTCGGCGTGGGAGCGGGGCCTGAAGTCCCTCTACTATCTGCGCTCCAAGTCGGTGCAGCGCGCCGCCTTCGCCGGCGCCGAGGACAAGAAGGAAGAAGAGCTCGATCCGAACCAGCCGGACCTCTTCTCCATCGCCCGCACCGACTACGACGAGTGCCTGGCCTGCCAGTAAGGCCGGCCCGCAAGGTCATCGCCATCGCCTTCAAGCCGCCCGTGGGAACCCTCTCCGGGCGGCTTCGTTCGTCTGACAAGGATTAAGGCGTAAAAGAGTCCGTTGCGGTTCCCTGGCGTTCGTGCACAGTGGAGGCGTTAACGGATCGGGAGGGACCGTTGATGCGACCGATGGCATGGGCAGGTTGGATGATCGCGGCGGTCGCCCCGACGACCGTCTTCGCCATGCCCCAGACCATGGTCGAAGGCTCCGTCGCCGCACGTGGCGGCGACGCCGTCCGGTTCGAGGACGCCGCGGCCCGGCTGGACAGCCGCCTGCCCTTCTCGACCGAACCTGACGCCGCCTTCGGCGCCCCGGTGCAGTTCAACGATGTCGCCCGACTGAGCGCCGATGAGGGCGAGTTGCGCCAGGAAGCCTGGTTCGCCGGGGATGGCTTCACCGACCGGTTGCGCATCGTCACCACGGGCGAACTGCGCCGCGCCGACGGCGCGCCCCTGCCGCCGCGCGCCCTCGACCCGGCCGCCTTCTCGGGCGAGAGCTACGATGTCACCTATACGCGCGGCTGGACGGCGGCGAAGGGCCGCACGGCCTCGGGGCTGGAAGTATCGCTGACGCCCCACGCCGGCTTCGGGGTCGGCAGCGACGGCCCCTCGGCCGAGGCGGGCGCCACCCTGCGCATCGGCGAGGGCCTGGACCGCCTGGCCCCCAACGGCGACGAGGCCTTCGGCGAGCGCCCGCGCTGGTATCTGTACGCGGCAGGCTCCAAGCGGGCGGTCGGCTACAATTTCGCGCGCACGCGCGACGGCGACTTCGCGCGTTCGGGCGTCAGCCAGGACGCCGGCGCCTATCTCGGCGACGCCTCCATCGGCGTGGCCTATCGCCGAGGCGCGGTGCAAAGCTCCTTCGGCGTCGTCTATCGCGAGATCGAGGCCAAGGGCCTGCGCGGCTATCAGGGCATCAACACGGACGTGTCGGAAGGCCTGGTGGCCTTCCAACTGACGATCCGCCCCCGCGAATAGGCTCGCCGCCCTACTGCGTCCGCGCCACGCCTTCGCGGCGGCTGTCGGCGGCTCCGTCCCAACGCCCGTTCCGCCACAAGCCCCCATGCAGGCCGGAGGTTTCGGTCGTGTTGGGTTGCAAGGCGACGCCGCGCGCCGCCATGCCTTCGCGCACGGCCGCGGGGAAGCCCTCGGTGTCGGCGCCGAAGCCGTCCCCCTTGGCCACCAGGTTCGGCAGGTCGAACGCCTGTTGCAGCGGCAGCCCCCAGGCCAGGGCGCCGATCAGAGCCTTGGCGTTATAGGCCAGGATGGACGAACCGCCCGGCGAGCCCAGCGCCCCGACCAGCCGCCCTTCGCGATCCAGGATCAAGGCCGGCGACATGGACGAACGCGGCCGCTTGCCCGCCGCCACGGCGTTGGCCGCCAGCGTGCCGTCCGACGCCGTGGGGACCAGTGAGAAGTCGGTCAGCTGATTGTTCAGGAAGAAACCGCCCGCCATCCGGCCCGAACCGAACAGGCTCTCGACCGTGGTGGTCATGCTGACGGCGTTCCCTTGGGCGTCCGCCACGACCAGATGCGACGTCCCCGCCGGTTCGCGCGTGGCGTCCGCGCCGACGTTCGGCGCTCCGGCCGGAACGCCATAGGGCGCCGCGCC
>DGIZ01000070.1 GCA_002386585.1 Brevundimonas sp. UBA4609
CGACGATCCCTGTCCCGGCTGTCGCCCCCATCCCCCGCTCCGAGGGCGCCGGCCCGCCGCTGTGGGTGGTCAAGGATGCGGACTCCACCGTCTATCTGTTCGGCACGGTGCATCTGCTGCGTCCCGGCACGGCCTGGGGCTCCGACAAGGTGGACGCCGCCTTCGCCAGCGCCTCGGACATCTGGGTCGAGATCGCCGATCAGGACGACCAGGCCGTGGTCATGCCGGTGATCCAGCAGCACGGCGTCGATCCGTCCCGCCCCCTGTCGTCGGTCCTGTCGGCGGCGGACTTCGCCGCCTTCGACAAGATCGCCCAGGCCAACGGCGCGTCGGGCGCGGCCCTGGACGCCTACCGTCCCTGGCTGGCGGCCTTCATGATCTCCATGTCCGGCCCGACCGATGCGGGCTATCGGCCCGAGGCGGGCGTCGACAAGACGCTGATGGATCGCGCCAGAGCCCAGGGCAAGGCGCTGCACGGCTTCGAGACCGCCGACATCCAGGTGCGCCTGATCGCGGGCATGAGCGAAGAAGCCCAGATCGCCTATCTGAACCATTATGTCCGCAACACCGATCGCATCGTCGCCAACCTGGATGGAACCGTGGCCGCCTGGCTGGAGGGCGACGCCGCCGAAACGGGCCGCCTCAACCGCGCCAACACCCGCGACGTGCATGAAGACATCCACCGCGCCGCCCTGATCGATCGCAACGCCGACTGGACCAACCAGATCGAGACGATGATGAAGGGCTCCGGCACGGCCTTCGTCGCCGTCGGCGCCGCCCATCTGATGGATCAGGACAGCGTGATCGACATGCTGACCGCGCGCGGGTTCACGGTCGAGCGGCTGTAGGACGCCCTGGGGCATCCCATGAAGGCCCGGCGGAAACGTCGGGCCTTTTCGCTTGCGCGCCCAGAACATTGCAGCAACATCGCGCCATGACCGAATCCGAAAAGGCCGAAGGGCGCTGTGGCTGGTGCGGGACGACGGAC
Source organism: Brevundimonas sp. UBA4609 (assembly GCA_002386585.1). Lineage (GTDB taxonomy): Bacteria > Pseudomonadota > Alphaproteobacteria > Caulobacterales > Caulobacteraceae > Brevundimonas > Brevundimonas olei. The sequence continues at coordinate 989 of DGIZ01000070.1, forward strand.
CCGCTCTACATCGCCTATCACGACACCGAATGGGGCGTGCCGGAATACGATCCCCGCGCCCTGTGGGAGAAGCTGGTGCTGGACGGGTTTCAGGCCGGACTGGCCTGGATCACCATCCTGCGAAAGCGCGAGGGAATGCGCCAGGCCTTCGACGGTTTCGATCCCGAGATCGTCGCCCGCTACGGCGAGGCGGACCGCGCGCGCCTGCTGGCCGACCCGCGCATCATCCGCTCACGCGCCAAGATCGACGCCGCCGTCGACGGCGCCCGCATCTGGCTGGACATGCGGGACAAAGGCGAGGACTTCTCGGCCTGGCTGTGGTCCTTCGTCGACGGCAAACCGCTGGTGAACCAGTGGGACCATTTCCGCGAGACCCCGACCCAGACCGCCGAAAGCCTCGCCATGGCCAAGGCCTTGAAGGCGCGCGGTTTCAAGTTCTGCGGGCCGGTGATCACCTATGCTTTCATGCAAGCGGTCGGCATGGTCAACGATCACCAGACGGCCTGTTTCCGGCATGGGGAGGTTCAGCTTGGTGGATATCCCAACGTCTGATTTCCGCCACCTGAAGTTGGCGGCTTTCGACCCCTTGCGGACATTGAGGCGGAGCCGACGATGCCCCAGTTGGTCAGCCGATTGGCACCTCGTCGATCGTCACTTCCTTTCGCGCGTAAAGCCAGAGAGGAAGCGCATCAGGCCGCAGGTCGGCAGGGTAATCGAGCCGCACGATCTCCTCAGTGAGGGTCCACGGCGGTGGAAAGGCTGCAAGGATTTCGGTTCCGACGATCCTCACGCTCTCCTCGTCATCGTCGCTAATGGGGCCGTCGAATACGGACTGAACAGCGACGTTTGTTCCGCTCCAACCGCAGGTCATGGCCCGCAGGCTTGGCGGCACCGCGAAAAGCAGTCCACTTTGAGCACTGAGAAGGATGTTGAGGCGAATGTCCGCGTCGGTCATCGGAACGGCTTAAACCTCATAATCTCCGCTTCCCACCCGAACTTCGCGTCACGACCCGCTACGGACCTTCAAGCCAACTCGTTGGCAATATGCTCCAACATGGCGATCCCGCATGGGTTGGTGGCAATTAGACAGGGATCTTGCCAATCGTTTTGAAACGTTAGCTCCGCACCAGGATAGCGATAGATCGTAATGGTTTGGTGGCCCTTGTCCACTTGGGGCACGCCATATCGCTTCTCAAGTACCTGTCGCACTCGCTCGATGTCCACCTCCGCGAACTCAAGCGACCAACCGCCTTGAATAGGAAGCAACGAAATGGCCATGGCAGGATGGTCGGGATTTTCCGGCGACCTTGCAAGCTGATGTCCGCTTTCCACCCTTAGCGGATATTCGACACAGCCGTTTCTCACGACACAACTGACCGCCTTCCCCCCTGCCCCGGTTCGTGGCACTGACGCCCAATGCTCGCGCGTACCGCTCCCGCCAAGACCGACCGCCCCTTGCCCACCCTGATGCTGGAGTTGGAGGCGCGTGCGACCTGGAACGGTCACGTCTGCGGGGTGGATGAAGCCGGGCGCGGGCCGTGGGCCGGGCCGGTGTCGGCGGCGGCGGTGATCCTGAACGCCGACGACCTGCCGTCGGGCATCGACGACTCCAAGGCCCTGACGGAAAAGCGCCGCACGGCGCTGGAGGTCGAGATCAAGAGCCGCGCCCTGGCCTGGGGCGTCGGCTTCGCCTCGGTCGAGGAAATCGATGAGCTGAACATCCTGCACGCCACCGGCCTGGCCATGCGGCGGGCGGTCGAGGCCCTGGCCCATCCGCCGGTGCACGCCCTGGTGGACGGCAACTATCGCTTCAAGCTGCCGTGCGCGGTGACGCCCGTGGTCAAGGGCGACAGCCGGTCGCTGTCGATCGCGGCGGCGTCGATCCTGGCCAAGACGGCGCGCGATCGGCTGATGATCGAGATGGATACGGTCTATCCCGGCTACGGCTTCGCCAGCCACAAGGGCTACAACGCCCCGGTCCACCAGAAGGCCTTGCACACGCTGGGTCCCTGCCCCGCCCACCGGCGCAGCTGGGCGCCGATCAAGGCCCTGCTGGACGCGGCCTAGGCGGAAGACTCAGACCGACAGGGCGCCGCCCAGCAGCATCCCCATCAGGCCGGCCACGATCGCGCCGATCAGCAGGATGGTCCAATTGTCCAGCCCGCGGCCGCGCCGAAGCGACGGGCGAGCCGGACGCAAGGTCTCGCCTCGGGCGTCGAAACCTCGGGAATCAAAACGAGAAGCGGCGGGAGGAAGACCGGAAAGCGTACGCATACGGCCAAAACGGCGAGCGCCCGGCTTTCGTTCCCGTCACGCCGCGACCGGCAACTCCACGGGTTGCTGGGTGACCACGAAGAGATATTCCACATTTCTCAGCCGGCCGACCGAACCCACCTTCTGGCCCTTCAGATTGTGGATGCCGATGCGGGCGCCGACGTAGCGGGGACGCGGAATCTCGACCACCTGGACGTGGCCGCGCGCCGACAGCATGGCGGTCAGGTCGTCGCGGGTCAGATAGCCCTCGTCGTTGAAGCTGACGATCAGGTTCGACGCCCTCAGCCGCTCGATGACGGCCTGCAGGGCCGGGCCGATGCCGGGCTTGGAGTTGAAGGCGGACTTGCGCGTCTTCACATCGACCCGCTTGCGCGCCACGCCATAGGTCTCGGGCTTGTCCCACAGCACCAGGCTTTCCCAGCAGTGATAGTTGCCCAGGTAGGAGTGCTGGTTATAGGGCGGGTCCAGATAGACAAGGTCGGCCTCGACCTCGGCCGCCATCTCGACCGCATCGCCCTGGGTGGCGAGGCAGGGGCCCGCCGCCACGCCCGGCAACAGGTCCGGCAGGCGCAGCTCCAGCGGCTTCAGCGCGCGCGGCGCCCACTGCTTCATAAAGGCCATCTGCAGGCCCGCCGTGGAATCCACCCGGTCGGCCGCCTCCATCAGGGCGACCAGAGCCACCGCCTTCAACTCGGGCTCCAGCCCCAGGACCTCGATCCGCTCGCGCATGGCGTCGATGCGGGCGCCGTTGTCGGGATGGAAGAAGCGGGCCTCCTCGCAATAGGTCCTGGTGAACCAGCCCGGCGCAGGCGCCACGGCGCGCAGTTCGGCCAGCACGGCCTCGGCCCGCTCGGCCCAGGTCTCGCGATCAGCCTGGACATAGGCCGTGGCGAGGGCGTGGGCATAGGCGTTGTGATCATTGGACCAGACGCGGAACCCCTCGCGCTTCAGCGCATGGCCCACGCGCGCGGTGCCGGAGAACAGGTCGCAGACCGTCCCGCCCTGCGGCTGAGCCGCTCGCACCGCGCCGATCACCTGGCTCAGAAGCGCGCGCTTTGAGCCGATGTATTTGATCATTCCGTCCCGTCAGGTCCTGCGGGCGCGCTTCGCCCCTTGTCCGCTGCGGGGCGCAGCATGGGCCGGAGCATGGGCCAGACGCAACAGATTCGCGGCGCCGGGCGCGCCGAAAGGCGTTCCCGCTAGGATCAGGATGCGCTGCCCCGGCTCGGCCAGGCCGTAGAGCATGGCCGCCTCGACGGCGTCGTCGGTCAGGCCTTCCAGCGAGGTCGGCTGGTCGCCCAGACGCGGCTCCAGGCCCCAGACCAAGGCCAGACGGCGCGCCGTCTCCGGCTTGGGGGTCAGGGCCAGGACCGGTTGCAGGGGCCGCTCGCGCGACATCCGCCGCGCCGTGCCGCCCAGGGTGGTGAACACGACCATGCAGGCGGTCGAGGAGGCCTCGGCCGCCTTCCTCGCCGCCGCGACCAGGGCGTCGACGTCGTGAATGTCCATGCCCGCATGATCGGCGTCCATCAGGCCCGGCCACAGGGGGTCGCGCTCCACCCGCTCCATGATTCGGTTCATGATGGTCACCGCTTCCAGCGGATAGTCGCCCGCCGCCGTCTCGGCCGACAGCATCAGGGCGTCGGCGCCCTCATAGACGGCGTTGGCCACGTCCGAGGCTTCGGCGCGCGTCGGGGCCGGGGCGCTGGTCATCGATTCCAGCATCTGGGTGGCGACGATCGCGGGCACGCCGCGCTGGCGGGCGGCGCGCAGGATCTTCTTCTGGGCGACCGGCACTTCCTCGGGGTCCATCTCGACCCCCAGATCGCCGCGCGCGACCATGACGCCGTCGCAGTAGTCGAGGATGCTCTCCAGGTCGTTCAACGCCTGGGGCTTCTCGATCTTGGCCAGGCAGGCGGCCTGGCCGTCGACGATCTGCTTCAGCTCGGCCATGTCCTCGGCCTTCTGCACGAAGCTGAGGGCCACCCAGTCGACGCCCAGACGCAGGGCGAAGGCCAGGTCCTCGCGATCCTTGGGCGTCAGGGCCGAGACCGGGATGACCGCCTCGGGCACCGCCACCCCCTTGCGGTCCGACAGTTTCGAGCCGCTCTCGACCGTGACGTCGCACCATTCGTCGGTACGCTCGCCCACGCGCAGCCGCACCCGGCCGTCGTCCAGCAGCAGCAGCATTCCGGTGCGCAACGCCTTGAAGATCTCCGGATGCGGCATCTGCACCCGCGTCTCGTCGCCGAGCGCCGGATTCAGGTCGAAACGCATCGTGTGACCCGGCTTCACCTCGATCTCGACATCGGCGAAGCGGCCTAGGCGCAGCTTGGGCCCCTGCAGGTCGGCCAAGACGCCCAGCGGCCGCTTCAGGGCCATCTCGGCCCCGCGCACGGCCTTGAAGGCGGCGGCGTGGTCGTCGTGCGAGCCGTGGCTGAAGTTCAGGCGAAAGACATCCACCCCCGCCTGGGCCAGCGCCTTGACCGTTCCCGGCGCGCGGCTGGCGGGTCCAAGGGTCGCGACGATGCGCGCGCGGCGGGCTCTTTGCATGAACGGGTTTCCTCTTATGGCTCTGACGGCCGGCGCCTCCCCTCAGAAGCGCTTCTCAGCCCTTTGTGCCAATGAAACGCGGGAGGCGTAAGAGCGCCCGCCGGCGCGGAAACACGAGTTTATGACCGCGAAACACGAAGTTACGGCCGCACTCCGGCCTACTTCGTCTCGCAGCGGCCCTTGGCGAACTGGGGCAGATCCATGCAGCGACCGTCGATCGGGGCGTCCGGCTTGACCCCGATCAGATTGGCCAGGGTCGGGGCGATGTCGATGGTGCGCATGGGCAGGAAGCGCTCCTGCCCCTCGGCGCCCGGCCACCAGAAGACGATGGGCACGCGGCGGTCGTAATCCCAGGGCGAGCCGTGGCTGGAGATGGCGCCGCCGACGCGGCCCTGGCCG
>DGIZ01000240.1:0-342 GCA_002386585.1 Brevundimonas sp. UBA4609
GCCGCACCGTGGTCGAGCCGACGCCGCCCGCCGAAAGCTGGCGGCTGACCGGGCTGGAGCGCGATCCCGGCGGCGACGGCTGGTTCGCCGTACAGCGGTCGTGGCGTCCGCCGTTCGACGTGCGCGCCCGCGTGCGCCGCATGGACGCCGACGGGACGTTGGGACCGGTGCTGGTCGAGCTGAAGCTGCCGGGGCTGACGGATAATTTCGAAGGGATCGCCGCCGAAGCCAAGGGCGAAGGCGTGCGCCTCTACATCATGTCCGACGACAACGCCAATCCAGCGCAAAAGACGCTGATGCTGGCCTTCGACGTCCACTGATCCTTCTCCCTCCCCTTTATGG
>DGIZ01000240.1:552-2978 GCA_002386585.1 Brevundimonas sp. UBA4609
TCCCCTTTATGGGGAGGGTGGCTGAGCCTGAAAGGCGAAGCCGGGTGGGGACGGCCGAGCCATTCAAAGGCCGCACCCTGATCTCCAAGCCCTCCCCACCCGGTCGCTGCGCGACCACCCTCCCCATAAAGGGGAGGGAGAGGCGTTGAGCGCTTGGACTCAGATCCGTTCGCTGATCTTGATGGCGGCCTTGCAGCCGACCTTGATGACGCTGCTGAGCAGGCGGTAGGCGGGGGCCTCGCGACTGCCGTGCTCGATGGCGTGGTCGTGGTGGGCCAGTTCCTCTTCGCGGAACTTCGTCAGTTCGGCGGCCAGGTCGGGGTCGCGGTCGCGGATCTCCTCGATCTGGTCGGCGTAGTGTTTCTCGATGACGCTCTCGACCGCCTCGGTGCAGGCGTGGGCCGCCTTTTCCGAAATCAGGGCCGTGCCGGCGCCGAGCGCCGTCGCCGCCAGCTTCCACAGCGGGATCATGGCCGTGGGGCGCACCCGGTTCTCGTTCAGCAGAGTCTCGAAGCGGGCCAGGTGGACGGCCTCGTGCCCCTCCATCTCGGTCAGGTCGGCGGCGATGGCGTCCTTGCCCTTGCGGCCTTCCAGCACGGCGCGCTGGGCGCGGTAGATGTGGACCGCCGCGAACTCGCCCGCATGGTCGACGCGCAGCATCTCGGCCAGGCGGGCCTTGTCCTGCCCCACGCCGGGGCGCGCCAAGGGAATGCGGCGGGCGGCGGAAACGGTTGCGGCGGCTTCGGTCATGACGCTTCGATCCTAGCTCCTCGGCGCGCGGGCGTCCTTGGGACGTTTCGCCGCCAGCAGGCTAAAGATAGCCAGCGCCAGGGAGATCACAAAGTTCCAGCCCGCCATCGACAGGCCGGCGAAGCTCCACGGAATATCGCCGCAGGAGACGAAGCCCGTGCTTCCGCCCGTGCCGTCGACCAGGGCGGTCAGCGCCGACAGGTCGATGGTGGTGCTGGGCGCGGCCATGCAGGTGGCCGGCAGGGCCCACCACTTCAGCTCGCCCCCGGCGTGATAGCCCGCCGTGATCGCCCCGGTCAGGAAGACCGCCGCCAGCAGGAAGGAGGCGATGCGCGGCGTGCCCCGGCTGGCCCGGCTGAACAGGGCCCAGAAGGTGGCCGCTCCGGCGATGGCGACGGCGGCCCAGTAGACCTCGCGCTGCTTCAGGCACAGGTTGCAGGGCGCCATGCCGCCGAACCGCTCGAACGCATGGGCCGCGCCCAGCATGGCCAGGGCGGCGGCCAGGGCGAAGGCCGTCCACCAGCGGGTCAGCAATTTGTAGATCGCGCTCATATGCGCCTCACAGGAACCAGGCGCCTCTCATAAACCGGGCCGAGACCGGCGTCGATCAGTGTCCGATCAGCTTGACCATAAAGAAGGCGCCGACCAGCAGGACCAGGAACAGGACGGTGAACAGGGCCAGCCGCTTCTCGACGATCGCCAGCATGGGCGGCCCCCAGCGCTTGAGCACGAAGGCCACCAGGAAGAAACGGGCGCCGCGCGTCACGACGCACAGGGCGATGAACAGCGCCAGATTGAACTGGAAGATGCCCGAGGCGATGGTGATCAGCTTGAAGGGGATGGGGGTCAGTCCCTTGATCAGGATGACCCAGGCGCCGTGCTGCTGGAACAGGGCCTTGGACGCCTCGAACGCATCGGCCTTGCCCAGCCAGGCCAGCATCTGAAGGCCGACCGGCTCCAGGAAATAGCCGATGGCGTAACCCGCTATCCCGCCCAGCACCGAGGCGACGGTGCAGACCAGGGCGTAGAAATAGGCGCGCTCCGGCTTGGCCAGCACCATGGGCGCCAGCATGACGTCGGGCGGAATCGGAAAGAAGGAGCTTTCGGCGAAGGACACCACGGCCAGCGATCGGGTCGCGTGACGATGGCGGGCCAGGGAAAAGACCCAGTCATAGAGCTTGCGAAGCATTCAGGCGTCCCGGTCGAGGCCCCCGCCTCTCGTCTCCCGCCCGATAGCAGGCCGCATCGGCGGGGGCGAGAGGCGAAGGGCGGCTGCGACACTGGAACGTGCGCCGTTTCACTCCAGAGCCGCCTTGCGCGCCATGCCGCCCCGCCAGTAGGTTCCGCCCCAATCAGCGGCCGCGCCATGACGGCCCCGGCCGCGCCAAACCATAAGAGAGAGGAGACGCGTCATGCAGGACGCCGCCAAACTCGACCAGGAAAACCCCCTCGGCGTCGACGGCTTCGAGTTCGTCGAATTCACCGGCCCCGAGCCCGAAGCGATGATTTCACGTCTGGGGCTGATGGGCTTCACCCCGACCCATGTGAATCCCGCCAACGACGTGGTCCGCCTGAAGCAGGGCGACATCACCATGCTGGTTCACCGCAAACCGGCCGGACAGGCGGCGGACTTCGCCAGGGATCACGGCCCCTCGGCCAACGGCATGGCCTTCCGC
>DGIZ01000171.1:0-305 GCA_002386585.1 Brevundimonas sp. UBA4609
CCGATGAGGTGGAATCCCTCGGCGTCCTGGTCGACCCCAACGCAGGCCAGGCCGGCCGTCTTCAACCCCCGCCGGGCGACTACCGGTGCCGGACCATCAAGCTGGGCGCGCGCGATTCCGGCCAGGGCGGTTCAGGGGGGCTGGCCTACGTCGCCTATCCCGCCTTCCGCTGCCGCGTCGAACTGACGCCGGGCGGCGACCTGATCTTGGAGAAGACCACGGGCAGCCAGCGCACGCGCGGCCTGCTCTACCCCGACACCGACCGACGCCTGGTCTACGTCGGCGCCCAGGCCTGGGGCGACGAG
>DGIZ01000171.1:473-781 GCA_002386585.1 Brevundimonas sp. UBA4609
GCCCAGGCCTGGGGCGACGAGACCGGCTTCCCGGCCTACGGCGCCCGGGCCGAGCGTGACCAGCTGGGCGTGTTCGAGCGCATCGGACCCCAGCGCTGGCGTCTGGTCATTCCCTTCCCCAAGCAGGAATCCAAGCTCGACATTCTGGAGCTGACGCGCTGATCGCGGCTTGACCGGTCGGGGCCGCGCCCGTCACCCTGTGCGCTTTCCTCGCCTTAATTCGGGAGCACGCGCATGCGCGGCGTCGGCCTCACGCTCGGATCCATCATCGCCATCGCCGTCGTCCTGGCGGTCGTGCTGATCGGCTT
>DGIZ01000171.1:943-8795 GCA_002386585.1 Brevundimonas sp. UBA4609
GGCGGTCGTGCTGATCGGCTTCCCGACCTACAACGTCTATACCAAGCAGATGGCCGGGCGCGCCGCCTATGAGGAGGCGGTGCAGAACCGCCGCATCCGCGTGCTGGAGGCCCAGGCCGCCCTGGACGCCGCCAAGCTGACCGCCCAGGCCGAGATCGAGCGCGCCAAGGGCGCCAATGAGGCCAACCGCATCATGGCCGAGGCCCTGGGCGGTCCCGAGGCCTATCTGCGCTGGTCCTACATCAACATGCTGCAGGAGACGGCCGGCAAGGAAGGCCGCCAGACCATCTACATCCCCACCGAGGCCGGGATGCCGATCCTGGAAGCCGGTCAGCGTCCGGCGCGCTGACCCCCCTCAATCCTTCTCCCCTTGCGGGAGAAGGTGGCCCGTAGGGCCGGATGAGGGGTCTCTCCGAAAGTGGATGAGGGCGATCAGGCAGATCGCCAGCCACCCCTCATCCGTCTCGCTGCGCGAGCCACCTTCTCCCTCAAGGGGAGAAGGGACTGTGTTCTCACACCCGCGTCAGCCGCAGGTCCTGATAGTCGTAGCTGAAGTCGATGTCGGGCGAGATGCCCTTGACCGTGGCCGTCGCGGGCTTGGCCGTGGCGATGCTGAAGGTGACGAAGGCGTCTTCCTCGCGCTTGTCGGGGAAGCGGGTGCGGAAGGTCTCGCCGTCATAGGGCTCCAGCCAGCCCTGCAGCGCCGGGGTGTGGGTGAAGCGCAGCCACAGGCCGGACTTGCGGTTGCGGCCGCGCCCCTCGGTCTTCGGCTCGATGACGATGTCGCCGTACCAGGGATCGCGCCAGGTCCCGGCGTAGGCCTCCAGCGGCAGGGACGGCGCCGCGCCCGCCGCCTGTTTGGCGTCGATCTCGACGGCGGCCTTCAGCGACTTCTCTATCCCTTCGGCCTCGCGCTTTTTCGAATCCGCGATCCAGTCGACGTCGACCTTGTTCATGGCGATGTCCGACAGGCCCGAGCGCAGGGCGCGCAGCAGGAAGCTCTCCTCGGCGTTGGTGAAGACCGAGAATCCGATCTTGCGGCCGGGGATCAGCACCGTGGCTGAAATGCCGCCGGGCGAGCCGCCGCCGTGCGTCGCCAGCCGCTCGCCGCGATAGTCCTGCACCTGCAGCCCCATGGCGTAGGTCGAGGCCACGGCCCGGTTGGGCAGTTCCGCCGTCGGTCCGTTGGACGAGGAGACCACGATGTTGGGCTTGTACATCTCGCGCGCGGCGGCTTCGGAGAACAGGCGCGAGCCGTCAGCCAGTCTGCCTTCGTTCAGGCGCACGGCGATCCATTTGGCCCAGTCCGTAGCGCTGGCGCAGATGCCCCCGGCGGCCGCCGCCGAATCCCAGTTCCACACCTCGACGATGGACTCGGCGATCTGGGTCATCGGCCCCTGATAGCGCAGGGGCGGCCCGACACGTCCGTGCGGCAGGGCGGACTTCGCCGGATCGGCCAGGCGGGCCAGGGGCACGCTCTCGCTCATGCCGACCTTGTCGAAGATGCGGGTCTGGACGAAGTCCTCCCACGACAGGCCGGATGCCTTTTCGATCACCGCGCCCGCGACCACGAACATCAGGTTGCAGTAGTCGTAGTCCTCGCGGAAGCCGTCCTCGATCGGCACGAAGGCGGCCTGGGCCAGCACCTGCGCGCGCGTCCGGTCGCTGTTGGGCCAGAACAGCAGGTCGCCGGCGCCCAGGCCGAAACCGGCGCGGTGGCTCAGCGTATCGCGCACGGTGATCTGCTGGCTGACCAACGGGTCCGACAGGGTGAAGCCCGGCAGATAGGTGCGGATCGGCTCGTCCCACTTCACCTTGCCTTCGTCGACCAGGATGGCCAGGCAGGCTGCGGTGACGTTCTTGGAGTTCGACGCGATGGCGAACAGGGTGTGTTCGTCGGCCGGTTCGGCCTTGCCCTGACGGCGCACGCCGTAGCCCTTGGCCAGCACCGTCTTGCCGTCGCGGACCAGGGCCAGCGACACGGCGGGCTGCTCCGGCCAGGCGGCCATGCAGCGCTGCACCCAGGCGTCGGCGGCGGCGGCGATCTCCTCGTCGGAGCGCGTATCGGCGCTGGTCTGGGCCCAGCCGGTCGCGGGCAGAGCCGCGCCCGTGGCGGCGACGGCGGAGGAAATCAACGCCGCGCGGCGCGACAGGCGGATGGACATCAAGGACGCTCCCGAAGACTGAACGGCGACGCTACCGCCGCCGGTTCGTCGGGCCAAGGGGCGCCCCCCATTCATCCCGCTCATCCCGGCGGATGCCGGGATCCAGTGCTTTGGCTTCAGGCGCGACGGTTCATACTGCGAACGCGGCTTTTACTGGGTCCCGGCGTCCGCCGGGGTGAGCGGAGATTTCACAGACCCTACGCCGCCAGCCGCCACCTTTGCAGGTGCTCCAGCACGTCCGCCACGATCTGGGCGCGGGTGAAGCCGGTCACGTCGCGCGGACGGGCGCCGTCGCCGGTCACGGCGCTGAGCCGCCATTCCAGGGCGCGGCGGCCTTCGGGGGCCTCCAGCGCGGTCAGGGCCGGGCGAGGCCGCGACCGGGCGCCCAGCCGATACAGGAAGTCCCGCCCGTTGGCGTGCTCGACCCTCAGCCAGACGCCGTTGTCGTCGCTTTGGACCTCGCTGTTCTCCAGACCCTCGGCGGCCACTGCGGCGCGCACCTCTTCCAGAGCCGGGGCGCCGTGGCGGGCGATCTGGCGGTCGATGTCGCGGCGGCTGGCGGGAGCCAGGATGCGCTTGAGCTGTTCGCGCAGGGGCGCCGCCTCGGTCTCGACGGCCTCGCCTTTCAGGTCGGCGTTCATCTGCCGCGCCAGGCCGAAACAGGCCAGGATCATGATGACGGCGAAGGGCAGGGCCGCCACCAGGGTCGCCGCCTGCAGGGCGCCCAGCCCGCCCGCCAGCAGCAGCAGGGCCGCCGCCAGCCCCTGCAGCACGCACCAGTAGATGCGCTGCCAGCGCGGCGTGTCCTCGGCGCCGCCCGAGGCCAGGGTGTCGATCACCAGCGAGCCGGAATCCGCCGAGGTGACGAAGAAGACCGCCACCAGGGCGATGGCCAGAACGGAGGTGATGGTCGTTCCCGGCAGATACTCCAGAAAGCGGAACAGGGCGGTCGACAGGTCCGCCTGGACGGCGTCCGAAATGGCTCCCGCCGCGACCCCGAGGTCCAGGCTCATCGCCGTGTTGCCGAAGACGGTCATCCACAGGAAGGTGAAGCCCGACGGCACCAGCAGCACGCCGATCAGGAATTCGCGCACCGTGCGCCCGCGCGAGATGCGGGCGATGAACATGCCCACGAACGGCGACCAGGAAATCCACCAGGCCCAGTAGAGCAGGGTCCAGTCCGCCATCCAGGCGCGCGGCTCATAGGCGTAGAGGGTGAAGGTGCGCTCGAAGAAGTGGTCCAGATAGAGGCCGAAATTTTGCACATAGGCGCGCAGCAGGAACAGCGTCGGTCCGACGATCAGCACGAACAGCATCAGGCAGACGGCGATGACCAGGTTCAGCTCGGACAGCCGCCGCACCCCCTTGTCCACGCCGGTCAGGACCGAGATCGTTGCCGCGCCCATGACCACGGCGATCAGCCCCACCTGCATGAAGACGTGGTTGGGCAGGTCGAAGACGTAGTGCAGGCCCGAGGTCATCTGCGCCACGCCGTAGCCCAGGGAGGTGGCGATGCCGAACAGGGTCCCGCAGATGGCGAAGATGTCGACCGCGTCGCCGATCGGTCCGTTCACACGCTTGCCCAGCAGGGGGTAGAGGCTGGACCGCATGGTCAGGGGCAGCCCCTTCCGATGCGCGAAATAGCCCAGGCTAAGCCCCACCACGGCGTAGATGGCCCAGGCGTGGACGCCCCAGTGGGTATAGGTGATGACCATGGCCTCGCGCGCGGCGTCCAGCGTCCCCGGCTGGGCCTCGGGTGGAGCGATATAGTGCTGCACCGGCTCCGCCACGGCGAAATACATCAGGCCGATGCCCATGCCCGCCGCAAACAGCATGGCCAGCCAGGAGACATAGGGAAAGTCAGGCTCGGCGTCGTCCGGCCCCAGCTTCAGCCGCCCGCTCGGCCCTACGGCCAGCACCGCCACGAACAGCAGGAATCCGGCCACGGAGGCGACGTAGAACCAGCCGAAGGTCTCCACCACCCAGGCTTGCGCGCGTCCGAACAGCAGATCGGACGTAGCGGGCGCCAGCAGCGCGAGCGTCAGCAGCCCGCCCGCGATGGCGCTGGCCCCCCAGAAGACACGGGGATTCATCTTGGTCGTCAGCATGGGGCGCAAGCGCACGGCGACGCTTAAGGTTCCATGCGGATTTCAGTTCGTTCCGGCTTGTTCAGGTCCGGGTCTCCCAGGCGGTCCAGGCGGCGATGGCGATCAGCCCCAGGGCCATGGCGGCGCGCAGGGCCGGTCCCTGGGCGCGGGTCAGCAGCGCCCCGCCGGCGCGGGCGGCGGTCAGCACGATGGTGGCGTGGACGACGACGCTGACCAGGATGTGCAGCGCGCCCAGCGTCAGGGCCTGCGCCAGGGTCGAGCCCTGGGCGGGGCGAATGAAGCCGGGCAGCAGGACCACATAGAGCAGGGCCGCCTTGGGGTTCAGCAGATTGCCGATCAGGCCGCGCCGGAACAGGGCGCGTCGCCGCATCTGCACCGGAGCGTCGCTGGCGCCGCCGCCGGCGCTGCGCCACGCGTCCCAGGCCAGCCACAGCAGAAAGCCGACCCCGGCCCAGCGGATGGCCTGATAGAGGGCGGGCCACAGCAGCACCGCCTCGGTCAGGCCGAAGGCGGCGGCGACCATCCACAGCGTCAGCCCCAGGGTGATCCCGGCCACGGCCGCCAGCCCCGCCGCCCGCCCTTGCGACAGGGAGACCAGCGCCAGCCAGCCCATGTTCGGACCCGGCGTCAGCTCCATCAGCGCGACCGCCGCCAGAAACGGCAGGATGACGGCAGGATCGACGGGGAAGGGCATCGCGCTTTCCAACCTCTGACTGCGCTCAGGCTAGGCCGGGACGCGGGGCCGCATCAATCGTGGGCGGCGTCCCCCTTGCGTGTCTCATCGGCCACACCCACCTCGTTTGCGACAGCTCAAGGCGTCGCTTCCTGTAAGGGCGCATTGAGTCGACATCCGCCTCCCGAGGGGAAACCGAACGCCATGAATCTCGACCTCTATTCCGACCGCGCCAAACAGGCCGTCCAGTCCGCCCAGTCGCTGGCCCTCGCCCGCCGTCACCAGCAATTCGCGCCCGAACACCTGCTGAAGGTGCTGCTCGAGGAGCGCGACGGCCTGGCCCGCAAGCTGATCGATCAGGCCGGGGGCGACCCGGCGACCGCCGAAGCCGTCACCGAGGGCCTGCTGAAGAAGCGGCCCCAGGTCGAGGGCGGCTCGGGCCAGCTCTACCTCGACGGCGATCTGGCGCGCGTCTTCAACGCCGCCGAAGAGGCCGCCAAGAAGGCGGGCGACGCCTTTGTCACCACCGAACGCCTGTTGGCCGCCATCGCCAAGGAAGGCGGCGCGGCCGCCGAGGCGCTGAAGTCCGCCGGGGTCACGCCTAAGAAGCTGGACGACGCCGTCGCCGAAATCCGCAAGGGCAAGACCGCCGACAGCGCAGGCGCCGAGGACAGCTTCGACGCCCTGAAACGCTACGCCCGCGACCTGACCGAGGCCGCGCGCGACGGCAAGGTCGATCCCGTCATCGGCCGGGATGAAGAGATCCGCCGCACCATCCAGGTCCTGGCCCGGCGCACCAAGAACAACCCCGTCCTGATCGGCGAACCCGGCGTCGGCAAGACCGCCATCGTCGAAGGACTCGCATTGAGGATCGTCAACGGCGACGTGCCCGAAAGCCTGAAGGACAAGAAGGTCCTGTCGCTGGACATGGGCGCGCTGATCGCCGGCGCCAAATACCGCGGCGAGTTCGAGGAACGCCTCAAGGCCGTGCTGAACGAGGTCGCCGCCGCCGAGGGCCAGATCGTCCTCTTCATCGACGAGATGCACACCCTGGTCGGCGCCGGAAAGACCGACGGCGCCATGGACGCCTCCAACCTGCTCAAGCCCGCCCTGGCGCGCGGCGAACTGCACTGCGTCGGCGCCACCACCCTGGATGAGTACCGCAAATACATCGAGAAGGACGCGGCCCTGGCCCGTCGCTTCCAGCCGGTCTTCGTCGAGGAGCCGTCGGTGGAGGACACCGTCTCCATCCTGCGCGGCCTGAAGGAGAAGTATGAGGTCCACCACGGGGTGCGCATCTCCGACAGCGCCATCGTCGCCGCCGCCACCCTGTCGAACCGCTACATCACCGACCGCTTCCTGCCGGACAAGGCCATCGACCTGATCGACGAGGCCGCCAGCCGCGTGCGCATGGCCGTCGATTCCAAGCCCGAGGCCCTGGACGAGATCGACCGCCGCCTGGTCCAGCTCAAGATCGAGCGCGAGGCGCTGAAGAAGGAGAGCGACACCGCCTCCCAGCACCGTCTTGAGAAGCTGGAAGACGAGATCGACGACCTGCAGGGCCAGTCGGACGAGATGACCGCCCGCTGGAAGTCCGAGAAGGACAAGGTCGGCCAGGGCGCCCAGGTGCGCGAGACCCTGGACCGCCTGCGCCTCGAACTGGCCGCCGCCCAGCGCGCCGGCGACCTGGGCCGCGCGTCCGAGATCGCCTACGGCCAGATCCCCCAACTGGAGAAGCAACTCGCGGATTCAGAGTCCCAGGCGGCGGTCGCCGCCCCCCTCACGCCCGAAGTCGTCGACGCCGAGCAGATCGCCGCCGTGGTCAGCCGCTGGACCGGCGTGCCCGTCGACAAGATGCTGGAGGGCGAGCGCGAGAAGCTGCTCAAGATGGAGGACGAACTGGGTCGCCGCGTGGTCGGTCAGGACGAGGCCCTGGCCGCCGTCTCCGACGCCGTGCGCCGCGCCCGCGCCGGCCTGAACGACCCCAACAAGCCGCTGGGCAGCTTCCTCTTCCTCGGCCCCACGGGCGTCGGCAAGACCGAGCTGACCAAGGCCCTGGCCGGCTTCCTGTTCGACGACGACAACGCCATCACCCGCATCGATATGAGCGAGTACATGGAGAAGCACTCGGTCAGCCGCCTGATCGGCGCTCCTCCGGGCTATGTCGGCTATGACGAGGGCGGCGCCCTGACCGAGGCGGTGCGTCGCCGCCCCTATCAGGTCGTCCTGTTTGACGAGGTCGAGAAGGCCCACCCCGACGTCTTCAACGTGCTGTTGCAGGTGCTGGACGACGGCCGCCTGACCGATGGTCAGGGCCGCACCATCGACTTCAAGAACACCCTGATCATCATGACCTCCAACCTAGGCAGCCAGTATCTGGCCGACCAGCCCGAGGGCGAGGACGTCGAGGCCGTGCGCCCCCTGGTCATGGAGCAGGTCCGCGCCCACTTCCGGCCCGAGTTCCTGAACCGCATCGACGAGATCATCCTGTTCCACCGCCTCGGCCGCGAACAGATGGGCGGCATCGTCCGCATCCAGCTGGCGCGTCTGGAGAAGCTGATGGCCGACCGCCGCCTGACGCTCGCTCTGGACGACAGCGCCCTGACCTGGCTCGCCGACAAGGGCTACGACCCGGTCTACGGCGCAAGGCCGCTGAAACGCGTCATCCAGAAGGAGCTGGTCGACCCGATGGCGCGCAAGCTGCTGGCTGGAGAGATCGAGGACGGCAGCGTGGTGGCGGTATCAGCCGGCGCAGATGGGTTGGAGATCGGGAAGGCGCGGGTGCACTGACGCGCCTTCCAGCGCTGATCCGAGAAAGGGGCCGCATCATTGCGGCCCCTTTTTTCTTTCGTCATCCTCCGGCAAGCCGCGTCAGCGGCGCAGACCGGGGGACCCAGCGGCGCGCG
>DGIZ01000171.1:8984-9356 GCA_002386585.1 Brevundimonas sp. UBA4609
CGGGGGACCCAGCGGCGCGCGGAGCGCGAAAGATCCACGCTCGACGGCCGCCCTTAGATCGCCTTCGGCGTCGCTGGGTCCCCCGGTTCCGCGCTGCGCGCGGCCCGGAGGATGACGAAAGAGGGGGAGCGGCATAGCTTGTGTGGATGGCGACCCATCGCACCTTCATCGCGACCTACATCATGGCCAGCGGGCGCAACGGGACGCTCTACGCCGGCTCGACCTCCAATCTGGAAAGCCGCGTATGGAAGCACAGGACGTGCGCCTTTCCCGGCTTCACCGACGCCTATGACTGCACCCGTCTGGTCTGGTTCGAGCAGCACGCCCTGATGCTTGATGCGATCCGGCGCGAGCGGCGCATCAAGAAGTGGC
>DGIZ01000171.1:9626-9836 GCA_002386585.1 Brevundimonas sp. UBA4609
GCACCGGCATCACCTCCACCCCGTCGCAGGGGAAGGGGTTCATGTGCGGGTGGTTCTCGAACAGGCGGGCCGCCGCCTCGTGGCTGTCGGCGCGCACGACCATGAAGACGGTCAGCAGGTTGACCACGTCGGTCACGGCGCCGTCGTCGTCGATGCGTTTGGTCGGGCCCAGCGGGCCGCCCTGAAAGACGATGGAGTCGCGGTGCGCCT
>DGIZ01000160.1 GCA_002386585.1 Brevundimonas sp. UBA4609
GCTGGGCTATATGGTCGAGAACCGCCGCCTGCGCGCGGCCCTGGCCGGATTGGTCAAGGCACAGGGGCTGGAGGTCCGCGCCCCCGCCGCCGTGGCCGATGTGGCCGTCGGGCCGGGTCGGGCGATGGTGAGGCTGAAGGACGGATCGACCCTGTCGGCGCCGCTGGTGATCGGGGCCGAGGGCCGTAACTCGACCGTGCGCCGCGCGGCGGGCATTGACGTTTTCGGCTGGACCTATCAGCAGAGCGGCGTGGTCTGCACGGTCCGCATGGAGAAGCCGCACGGCAACGTCGCCCATGAGTATTTCCTGCCGGACGGCCCGTTCGCCATCCTGCCGCTGACGGAGAACCGGGCCAATCTGGTCTGGACTGAGAGCACCCGCCGGGGCGAGGCCCTGCGCTCGGCCTCGGACGAGGCCTTCCACGCCCATCTGACGCGGCGGTTCGGCGACTTTCTGGGCGGGCTGACGATCGAGGGGCCGCGCTTCGTCTATCCGCTGTCGCTGCAGTTGGCCGAGGGGCTGACCGTGCCGCGCATGGCCATCATCGGCGACGCCGCCCACGGGGTGCACCCGGTGGCGGGGCAGGGGCTGAACATGGGCCTGAAGGACGTCGCCGCCCTGTCCGAGGTGCTGACCGAGGCCGCCCGCATCGGCGAGGACATCGGCTCGGAACTGGTGCTGGAGCGTTACGCCCGCTGGCGCCGGTTTGACAATGCGGCGCTGGCGGCGGGTTTCGACGGCTTCGTGCGCCTGTTCTCCAACGACATCGCCCCGGTGCGGCTGGCCCGCGACCTGGGCATGGCGGCGGTCAACCGCATCGCCCCCCTGCGCCGGGCCTTCATGCACGAGGCGGGCGGGGCGACGGGGGACTTGCCCCGCCTCTTGCGAGGCGAGGCGCTTTAAGAGAGGCCCTATCGCTCGCCGCGCGGCGGCTCGCTGCTTGAGGGCTTTCCTCCCCATTTCATGGGGAGGTGGATCGGACGCGATAGCGGCCGAGACGGAGGGGTTTCTTGGTTCCGCCGCCCCAGCCCCTCCACCGCTACGCGGTCCCCCTCCCCACTTGTGGGGAGGAAAGCAGAGACTCAGTCCAGGGGGCGGGCGTCTTCGGCCAGCATGATCGGCACGCCGTCGCGGATGGGGAAGGCCAGCTTGGCGCCCGCCGAGACGAGTTCGTTGCGCTCGCGGTCATAGGTCAGGCGACCGCGCGTGACCGGGCAGACCAGCACCTCCAGCAGGCGGGGATCGACCGAGACGGGGGTGTTGAAGGCGTCGCTCATAATTTAGGTGCCCTATCGCTCGCGCCGCGGGCGCTCGCTGCTTGAGGGCGCCGGGCGCCCCCTTCTGTTGGCCATGTGTTTATCGCGTCGAGCGTGCTGAGACTACTGCATCGCCGGGCCGGGCTCGTCGTCGTCGGGGGCGACGGCCTCGATGCGGAGCAGCGCGGTCAGGGCGGCCTCGCGGTCGGTCAGGCTGAGGGCCTCCAGCAGGGCCTGCTTCTCGGGCGGCTCGAAGGGCAGGGCCATGGCCAGGCTGTTGACCAGGGCCTCCTGCGGGGCCGCGCGGGCCGTGTCCCAGTCGATGTCCAGCCCGCGCCCGGCCAGATAGGGCGCCAGGGCCGACAGGAAGGGCTCGCGGTCGAAGGCCTCGTCGGGATCGGGGGCGCGCAGATCGGCCTCGTAGGGCAGGAAGTCGGCCCGCACCTGGCGATAGGGGGTGCGCACCTGCATCTCAGTGGCCACGGCGAAGCGGCACACCCCGGTCAGGGTGATCAGATAGCGGCCGTCGGAAGTCTCGGCGAAGCTGGTGATCCGCCCGGCGCAGCCGACGCGGGTGAGGGGCGGGTTCACCCCGGCGGGGCCGACCGGCTGGATCAGGCCGATCATCCGGTCGCCCGCCATGGCGTCGTCCACCATGTTCAGATAGCGCGGCTCGAACACGTTCAGCGGCAGCTGGCCCCGGGCCAGGAGGATGGACCCCGGCAAGGGAAAGACCGGGATCACCTGGGGAAGTTCGCTGGCCTTGACGTAGCCCTGAGCCATGATCGCGCCGTCAGGAAAACAGGAGGGAGGACAGGCGCCGTCGGCCGTCGCGGGCGACTTCGCTGGCGGGGCCGGCGGCCTCGAACACGGTCAGAAGCTGCTTGCGGGCGGCCTGTTCGTTCCACTCGCGGTCGGCCTGGACGATGGTCAGCAGGTGGTCGACGGCTCCCTTCAGGTCGCCCGCCGAGGCCAGGGCCTGGGCCAGGTCGAAGCGGGCTTCGTGGTCGTTCTTGTTCGCGGTCAGCCGGGCTTCGAGTTCGGCGGTCGCGCCGGCAGGCGCGGCCGAGGCCAGGGACAGCTGGGCGCGCACGGCCTGAACCGTCGGCTCGGTGGAATCGGCCGGGGCCATGGCGATGGTCTGGGCCGCCTGTTCGGCGTCGCCCTCGGCCAGATAGACGCGGGCCATGCCGGCGATGGCCTTCTGATTGTCCGGCTCCATCGTCAGCACATGGGCGAAGGCCTGGGCGGCGCCGCCCAGGTCGTTGAGACTCAGGGATTCCTCGCCCAGCGACAGCAGTTGCTCGACGTCGGTGTTGACGCCTTCTCCGCCGGTGAGCTTGTCGATGAAGGCCTTGATCTGGCTCTCGGGCACCGCGCCCTGGAAGCCGTCGACCGGCTGGCCGTTGACGAAGGCGTAGACGGTCGGGATCGACTGCACCCGCAGCTGGCCCGCATAGGCCGGGTTGGCGTCGACGTCGATCTTGACCATCTTCACCGCGCCCTTGGCGGCGCGCACGGCCTTCTCCAGCGCTGGGCCCAGCGTACGGCACGGCCCGCACCAGGTGGCCCAGAAGTCCACGATGACCGGTTGATGTTTCGAGGCCTCGACCACGTCCTGCATGAAGGTGGCGTCCGTCCCGTCCTTGATCAGGTCGGGCGGGGTGGTCAGGGACGGGTCGGCGAAGGTCATGGTCGGGTCCGAATGGCGGTCGAAGGAAGGTAACGGATCAGATGGCGTCGGGATGCCTCGCCATCAAGCCGAAAGCGCGCCTTGCCGCAGGCGAAAGCGGGCGAAGCGGAAAAAACAGAGTCCAATTCGTCTGAATCGTCCGAAATTTCCTACTTGGGTAGGAGTGGATGGCGCTCCAGCATCCCCTTCTCTCCTTGTGGGAGAAGGGGATGCTGGAGCGAGACGGATGAGGGGTTTCTGACGTTCTGCCTCATCGCTCTCATTGGCTGGCGCAAGACCCCTCATCCGGCCCTGTCGGGCCACCTTCTCCCGCAAGGGGAGAAGGAAGATGAGGGCGGCTGCGTCATGCCATAGCGGGGCGGTGCGTCAGAACAGGGCGTAGCGCCCCTACAGCCGATCCATCCGCAGCCAGCGGGCGTCGCCCAGCCAGGCGGTCCTGAGGGCCTGGTCGGCGTCGGCGGCTTCGGCGGCGCGGCCCTGGGCGGCCTCGGCGCGGGCCAGGCCGTAGAGCGCCCAGCCGTTGTTCGGCGTCTGGGTCAGGGCCAGGCGGAAGGCGTCGGCGGCCAGATCCGGGCGGCCGGCCTGATACAGGGCCGCGCCCAGGGACTGATGCACCGGATAATACCAGAAGGCGGGCTCCATATAGGGCAGGGCGGCCTCCAGATCGGCAGCGCGGCGATAATGCTCCGCCGCCTGGGCGGGACGGCCGCGCGCCATGGCCATGCGTCCGTGCGCCACGGCCTCGGCCAGGGCCAGAAGATCGGGGGCGGGCACGCCCTGGGCGACCATGTCGGCGAAGGCGGGAGAGGTCTTCAGCGCGTTCAGGGCGGCCAGTTCATGGTCGAAACCCCGCTGGTCGCGCAGCTGGGCGTAGGCGACGGCGCGGGCGTAGTGGCGCATGGCGGCGGCGTAGGGCAGGCGGGCGTCGGGCGCGGGCGCGGCCAGGACGGCGCGAGGCTCGGCGAACTGGGCCAGGGCCTGATAGGGGGCGGCGTCGATGACCTGGACCCAGGCGATGCGGGCCGAGGTCTCGGGGTCCAGCACGGTGCGCAGACGCCGCGCCTCGCGAAGGGCCGTGTCCATGTCGCCGGCCATCTGGGCCGAGGCGACGATGAAGTGGATGTTGTGCGGATAATAGCCGTAGCGGACGAGACTCTCGTCGTTCGTGTCGCGGATGAAGGCCTCGTCCGCCCGCGCCGCCGCGACGTTCAGGCGGATGGAATCGGCGTAGCGCCCGCGCCGCACGTAGATGTGGCCGGGCATATGCACCAGATGGCCGGCGCTGGCGGGGCGGGAGGCGGTCATGCGGTCGGCCGCCGCCTCGGCCCGCGCCGGATCGGCGGCCTCCATCAGGTGGATGTAGAGGTGGGCCGCCTGCGGGTGGGCGGGACTGCGGTCCAGGACTGTCTCGATCAGGCGGATCGCCTCGCCGATGCGGCCGATCGGGGTGCGCTGGTCGGCCTCCCAATAGTTCCAGGGCGTGGTGTCCATCGCCGCCTCGGCGGCCAGGACGGCGACGTCGTCGTTATCGGGAAAGCGGCGCGCGGCGACCAGCATGGCGTCGGCGTAGGCGGCGTCGAGGGCGGCGCGGTCGGCCGTCGGATCGTCGGAGTAGCGCAGGCCCAGGGCGTCGATCAGCGCCTGCTCGTGCGGCGCGGCCCCGGCGCTCAGAACCAGGGCGCGGTTCAGGGCCTTGAGCGCCGCCGCCCGGTCGCGCTCGTCCATCGGCGCGTTGATGTTGGGGCCCAGGGCCATGGCCTCGCCCCACCAGCAGGCGGCGCATTCGGGATCGCGGCTCTGCGCCTCGCGGAAGGAGCGCACGGCCCCGGCGTGGTTGAAGCCGTAGGCCAGCGTCAGCCCCTGACTGAAGTAGGCCTGGGCGACGGCGTCGTCGGTCCCGGCCTTGAACGGCGAGGTCGTCAGGTCTGGATAGAGGGGGATGGGCTGCGCCCGGCTGGCGGGCGCGGCGACGGCCGAGGCGACCAGCAGGCTGCGGGTCAGGGTGCCGCCGCCCCGGCCCGGCCCACAGACGCCGCTGAACAGGCGCTCGAGGCGCAGCGCCGTTGCGGCGTCGGACGTGGGGAGGGCGGTCATCGGCCCGGCCAGCACCAAGCCCGCTCCGCCAACGGCGAAGGCTTTCCAGAACAGTCTCATGCACCGTCCCCTTCCAGGGCCTGACGCGATGGAACCGCGTTGTACGCGGCGTGTGATCGAACGTTGATCTTACGCCTCGCCGCTCCCGAGAAACAGTGCGGAAACAGAGCTTTCCGTGTCGAGCGCGGGTTAGGCGGCCAGGCGTCGCTCGTCGGGGCGAAGGGTCAGGACGCGGACGCCGTCGCGTGTGACGGCGACGGTGTGTTCGAACTGGGCCGACAGCTTGCCGTCGGCCGTGACCACGGTCCAGCCGTCATCCTCGGTGCGGATGGCGCGGCGGCCCTGGTTCAGCATCGGCTCTATGGTGAAGACCATGCCTTCGCGCAGGGTCAGGCCCGCGCCGGGGCGGCCGAAGTGCAGCACCTGCGGCGCCTCGTGCATCTCGCGACCGATGCCGTGGCCGCAGAAGTCGCGCACGATGGAATAGCCGCGCCGCGTCGCATGGCGTTCGATGGCGTGGCCGACGTCGCCCAGGGTCGCGCCGGGGCGCACGGCGCGGATGCCCTTCCACATGGCCTCATAGGTCGTCTGGACCAGGCGGCGGGCGGGACCGGCGACCGGGCCGATCAGATAGGTCTTGCTGGAGTCGGCGATGAAGCCGTTCTTCTCCAGGGTGATGTCCAGGTTGACGATGTCGCCGTCCTTCAGCACGTCGTCGCGCGAGGGCACGCCGTGGCAGACGACATGGTTGGGCGAGACGTTCAGCACGAAGCCGTAGCCGTATTGTCCCTTGCTGGCGGGACGCGCCGCCAGGTTGTCGACGATGAAGGCCTCGACCCGGTCGTTGATCTCCAGGGTGTTCATGCCCGCCATCGGCAGGCCGTCCAGCCAGGTGAAGACCGAGGCCAGCAGGCGGCCGGATTCGGCCATCAGTTCGATCTCGGCCGGGGTCTTGGTCACGCGGCGGCCTGATCGGAGGCGAAGTCGGGCGCGGAGACGCCCGCCGCCTTCAGCTCGCGCGCGGCCAGCTCCTGAAAGGTCAGGCCGGGGTTCAGCTCCCCCAGCATGCCGATCCTGATCCAGAAGGCGGCCTGGGCGTTGATCGAGCGGCACGAGACCTTGCTGGCGCGGCGCAGCTGTTCGTGCAGTTCGTCCTCGATGTTGACGATGCCCATGTGGGGCTGCTCCATATACGATTCGTATATAGTTCATATCGTTCTAGGGAAGATCAGTCCAGAGCGTCGAAGTCCACCACGATCGGCTCCCGGTCCAGCAACGCCAGCACGCGACGGAAGCCCGCCTGATCCAGGGCGGTCGTGGCGGTGTTGGCCAGGGGGTGGAAGTTGACGACAGCCGCCTCCCACAGGCGCCGGTCCAGGACGAAGGTCACGCGACGCTCCAGGTCGTTGATCAGGCCCAGGGCCGTGACCGAGCCGGGACGGACGCCCAGCGTCTCCCACAACAGGGTCTCATTGCCGAAGGACAGGCGGTCCGAGCCCATGGCGCGGTGGGCGCGCTTCAGGTCGATGATCGTGTCCTGTGCGGCCGAGATCAGCCACAGCCGGCCCTTCTTGTCCTTGAGGAAGAGGTTCTTGGTGTGCAGGCCCGGCAGGGCGGCCTTGAGGTCCAGTCCCTCCTCGACGCGGAAGACGGCGGGGTGGTCGTGGGTGGTCTGGGCGACGCCGTGCTCGGCCATCCAGGCCAGCAGGCGGGCGCGGTCGTAAGCGGGATCGGGCGAGGGCGCAGTCGGGGTTTCGGCGGCGGCGGCGATTTTGGAGGGCATCTCGGTCTTGTCGGGCGGGCGGCGGGGGCGATAGGGGAGGGGCAGACCCTCGTCATCACCCCTCTGTTCGTCAAGCTTGGGAGCCGCGTCTTGGAACTGGAATGCTATCCGATGAATGCGCGTCCGTGCGACCTGGTGCCGGGGCGCCAGTCGCGCAACTGGATGGACGCCTTCGCCAGCCGCCACCCCTATCGCTGCCTGCCGCTGACCATGGCCAACACCACGGGGTGGGAGATCCTGTGCCCGTTCGGCTTCACGGCCGAGTGGAACGGCGGGCCGTCGCAGCACGACATCAAGATCACGCCGGACCGGCACCAGCCGGAGATGGACCACTTCGTCAGCTCGCACTTCTCGCGCGGGGTGCTGACCATGCACCCGCAGTATCTGTTCCGGACGCCGCCGGGGTGGGGGCTGATCGCGCAGGGTTCGCCCAACCACGTCAAGGACGGCATCCAGCCGCTGAGCGGCCTGATCGAGACGGACTGGCTGCCCTTCCCCTTCACCATGAACTGGATCTTCACCCGGCCGGGCCGGATCAAGTTCGAGAAGGGCGAGCCCTTCTGCTTCATCCTGCCGGTCGAGCACCGCAAGGTGGAGCAGTTCGAACCGGTGATCCGCTCGCTGGAGTCCAACCCCGGCATGAGGGACCAGTTCGAAGCCTGGAACCGCTCGCGCACCGACTTCAACACCCGCCTGGCCTCGGGCGATCCCGACGCGGCCAAGGAGGCGTGGCAGCGCTTCTACTTCAAGGGCGAGGTGCCCGAGGCCCTGGGCACGGCGCCGGCGACCCATGCGAACAAGCGCCGCCTGAAGAACCCGCGCATCGGCTGACGCGAAGGGGCTGAATGCGGAAACGCCCGCCTCCGTCGTCGGAAGCGGGCGTTGTCGTGTCAGCCTGGATCGCCGGAGCAGCGGCTCTCACCAAGGCCGCTCAAGCAGCGAGCGACCGCGTCGCGAGCGTTAGCGGCCCCTCTTTCAAGACGCCGGGCGGATGACGCGGGGGCCGATGTTGTTGATGACCTCGCGGGCGTCGAAGGCGTTCATGTCGCCGGCGGGCTTGGAGCCGCGGCCCATGATGATCTCGGCCGTGGCCTCATAGCGATCGACCTGGCGGATGTCGCGGTCCCGGCCCCAGTAGGGGTCCCACATGCTCCAGTAGCCGCGCTGATAGAAGCGCCAGGACGGACCCCAGTAGGGGCCGTAGCGGTCGTAGTAGAAGGGGTCCGGCGTCGTGTAGAACCGCGTGTCGCGGTCGGTGGCGCGGGTCACGGTGGCGAACCAGTCATAGCCGTTCTCGACCGTCAGCTCGGCCGCGCGCAGCAGAAGCGACATCTCGACCTGATCGCGCGAGGTGACGGAGTTGCCCGAGAAGCTGACGGCGTAGCGGTTGGCCTCGAGGCGCTGCTCGGCGTAGCCGCCGCGCTGGCCGTTGACGCCGGCCGGCTGATACGGCGTGGCCGTCGCACAGGCGCCCAGGGCGAGCACGCCCGCCAGGGCGATCAGCGTCGGGGTTTTGCGAAGCTTGATCATGGAAGTTTCTCCTTGAGCGTTCATTGAACGCCCGTCGGTCTGAACGAGGGGTGAATGGTCAAGTTCCCGATCGCCCATTCCGGACGGATCACAGACGCGAGACGATGAGGACGGCGGCCAGGAGCAGAAGGCATCCGACCACAATGCCGAAACCCTTGCGGAAACGCGGCGCGGTCATCTGTCGCGCCAGGGCCGCCCCGCCCAGGCCGTAGCCGCACATCGACAGGCCGTCCATGCCGACGGTGGTCACGGCGAACAGCGCCAGCTGCGGCGCCAGCGGACGGTTGATGTCCAGGAAGGGCGGCAGGACGGCGGTGAAGAAGAGAATGGCCTTGGGATTGGCGATCTGGACCATGAAGCCGTCGATCAGGGCGCTGCGCCCCCGCTTGACCTCGATATGGGCCGGTTCGGCGGCGGTGGCGAAGGCGCCGCGCAGGGCCTTGATCCCCAGCCAGGCGACATAGAGGGCGCCCAGGACGGCGATGACGCGAAAGACCTGGGGGAAGGCGATCACCAGGGCTCCCAGGCCCAGGGCGGCGGCGCCGAACCACACCAGGGTGGCGGAGTTCATGCCCAGGACGGCGGTCAGGGCGGCGGCCTTGCCCTTCTCCATCCCCGTGGCGACGGCGAAGATGTTGGCGGGGCCGGGCGTCACCGCCATCACGGCCATGACGCCGAGAAACGCCAGATACAGATGCGGGTCGACAGGTAGCGTGGCCATAAGGCCCTTTCGGGCGCGCGGCGGGCTGCGTCAAGCCGTCGCCGGGCGGCGGCCTCAGCTTTCGACAGGCGGGGCCGGCGGGGCGGGCGGAACAGGCGTTTCAGCCAGGGCGGCCTGCACTTCGTCGACGGCGTCCAGAGCCTGATCCATGCCGTACTGGGCCACCAGGCCGTAGGTGACCATCTGTTCGGGATCGGCCTGGGCCCAGGCGCCGTTGGCCGCCAGACCGTGAACCATGGGTTCGACCCCGGCTATCGCCTCGCGGACGATGGCGTCGATGTCGATCTCGGCCAGGGCCGCCTCGGCGATCTGGCTCGCCTGGCGCGTGGCCTCGGCGGTGAAGTCGGCGACGTGAGGTTGATAGTCGGACCACAGGGCCGCGATCCGCAGGCCCTTCTGGGTCTCGCTCAGCTCCGGATCGTCCTGGATGCGCTCGGCGCGGGCGCCGAACTCCTCCATCTTCTGCTCGAAGACGGCGGCGGCGGATTCAAGGCGGGTCTCGGCGGGGGTCTTCTGCGCCTCGGCCACGGCGGCCGAGACCGGCAGCAGGGCCAGGGCGGCGGCCAGGGACAGAGAGGCGAGCGGGAGGGAGGCGAGCGGCAGGGCGCGGATCATGGCGAAGCTCCTTCGACGGACGCCGCGCAGGGTCCGCCGAAGGAGGGTTCGGCTCAAGTGAAATCGCGGTAAGGCGAGATCCCGCCTCGGCCTCAGTCGACGGCGGGCGGGGCCGGCGGAGCGGCCAGGGCGGCCTCAATGGCGGTGCGGAGCTGGCCCGGCACGCCGCGCAGCGCGGCCGGGGCGGCGTCTGCGGCGGCCAGGATGTCGGCCTTCTTCTCGGCGTTCTCGGGCTTCTCGGCCATGACGCGCAGGAAGGCGCCGTACTCGTCCGCGAAGGCGGCGAACTTGGGCTCATACTGGGTCAGAACCGCGTCGGTGCGGGCCTTCTTGGTCGCGGCGTCCAGGCTGGCGTCGTCCATGATCGTCTCCAGCTCGGCGCCCATGCGCGCGGTCTCGGCCTCGAAGGCCTCGCCCTTGACCTGGAAGGCGGCTTCCTCAGGCGAGACGGGCGCCTGGTCGGTGACCGCCGGAGCGGGCGGGGGCGGATCCTGGACGGCGGCGAAGGCGGGGGCGGCGAACAGGGTCGCCGCCGCGGCGGCGGCGAGGGAAAGACGGTTCAACGGAGAACTCCGGCTGGCGACGGCTGACGCCGTCAAGAAGGATACGCCGGCCGGTCGACCGGAGATGGCCGCAGGTTGGCCTTGCCATGGGCCGAGCGCAAGCGTCAGCATGGACCGATGAAATCGAACCTTTCCGCTGTTTCCGTCGTCGCCGCCGCCTGTGTCGGCGCCCTGGCTCTATCGACCGGCCTGACGCCGGGCGAGGCGCGGGCCCAGGCGGGAGGGCGGGCCTATGCGATTCAGGGCGACTGCGACGGCCGCCCCGCGACCGGGGTGCGGACGGCGCCGGGCTACTGTCTCGGGCTGGTGTGGCAGGGGGCGGGGCGGGACGGGCCGCGGATGCCGCGAGGCCTGACGCCGCTGGAGGACGGCGACTGGCTGGTCACCGATCTGGGGGCGTGGGAGGCGGGCAAGGGGGCGGTGTGGCGCCTGTCGTTCGCGGCCGACGGCGCGG
Organism: Brevundimonas sp. UBA4609; assembly: GCA_002386585.1. Lineage (GTDB taxonomy): Bacteria > Pseudomonadota > Alphaproteobacteria > Caulobacterales > Caulobacteraceae > Brevundimonas > Brevundimonas olei. The sequence continues at coordinate 10,711 of DGIZ01000160.1, forward strand.
CGCGCTGGCGACGGCTGGCGGGCGGCCTGTCGATGCCGCACAC
>DGIZ01000165.1 GCA_002386585.1 Brevundimonas sp. UBA4609
GGCCCAGCCGACCGCCTCGGCCCACCCGGCGGCCGTCGCCGCCGCCACGGCCGCCCCGCCCATGATTCCGGTCGTATAGACGCCCATCACCGTACCGAAGCGTGTGGGGAACGCCCGCTTGATCACGACCGGCGCCAGGGCCTGGATCAGGGCGACGCCGATGCCCACCACCACGGCGCTGGCGATCAGACCGGCCGTCCCGTCGAAGATCGCTCGCGCCAGACAGGACAGGCCGATCAGAACCGCGCCCAGCAGGATGCCCTTGCGCTCGCCCAGCCGTCGCCGCAGCGGCCGGATCGACAGGGCGCCGACGCCGATCATCGCCACCGGCAAGGTGGTCAGAAGGCTGGCAGTGGTCGAATCCATGCCGGTCGCCGCCTCGATCAGATCCAGCAGCGGCCCGACCGCCGCCATCGCCGGGCGCAGGTTCAGCGCCAGGGCGAAGATGGCGGCGACCAACAACAGGCCCGCGCCGCGCGACGGTTGCGAGGCGTTCGACTGATCCATTCGAGGTGACTCCGGCGACGAAAGGCGATAATGTCTCACTATCAAGTATCTTGATGTCAAGACAATGACCGATCGTGCTTCCCGCGCCGCCGCCCAGTGGGCTGTCGCGCGTCCCGACCTCGACCTGCTGGCCATGGAGACGCTGGGCCGTCTGCATGAAGCCTCCATCCTGGTGACGCGCGAGGGGCAGGCGCCGCTTTACGCCCGCTACGGGCTGCAACATGGCGAGTTCGACGTTCTGGCCACCCTGCGCCGCGCGCCCTCGCCCGACGGCCTGACGCCCACGGCCCTCTATGAGGCGACGATGATGTCGTCCGGCGGCATGACGGCCCGGCTGGATCGGCTGCAGAAATCCGGCCTGATCGAGCGCACGCCCCACCCCAGCGACCGCCGCGCCTCACTGGTCAGGCTGACGCCCAAGGGGTTCGACCTGATCGACGGCCTTATGCCGCTGCACATGGCTGAGAGCCAGGCCATGCTGGCCGACCTGTCGCGCGAGGAGCAGGCTGCGCTGGGGGCTCTGCTCGCCCGGCTGATCGCCGGGCTGGAGCGTTGAGCGTCAGCTCCCCATGATCGCCTTAACGGCCACATAGGCCGCAACGACCAGGATCAGCCCGGCGAACAGGCGCCGGCCCAATGCGGCGTCGGCTCCCAATCGGCTCGCCAGCGGCAGACCCGCCACTGTGCCCGCCGCGCCGCCGACCGTCATGGCCCCGACCAGGGTCCAGTCAACCAGCCCCGACAAGCTGTAGTTGACGGCCGTGCTGGCTCCGAACGCCGCCACGCTCAACAACGAGGTCGCCTGCGCCGCCGCCAGGGTCATCCCCGTGGCCCACATCAACCCCGGCACGATGAGAAAGCCGCCGCCGATCCCGAAGAATCCGGCCGCCACGCCGACGCCCGCGCCCGACGCCGCGACACGCGGCGCCATGTCGCGATTCAGGCGCACGCCGGGATCGCCGTCGCCCTTCCTGGAAGACAACATCGCCAAGCCCACCATCGCCATGGCCACGGCGAAGGCCAGCAGCAGATGGCGTCCGTCGATAGCCTTGGCCACGGATGAGCCGACCCAGGCCGCAGCCGCGCCCGTGACGGCGAACACGGTCGCGCAGGGCCAGCGAACCCGACCGGCCCGCGCCTGGCCCGCCAGCGCCGTCAGGGCGTTCAGCGACACTCCCGCAGCCGAAACTCCGATCGCCACATGGGGGTCACGCACCCCTACGACATAGAGCAGAAGGGGCACGGCCAGAACCGATCCGCCGCCGCCGAACACGGTCAGCAGCAAGGCGACCACGCCCCCGCTCATTCCCGCCAGAAGCAACGGAGTCAGGCCCATGGTCTCAGGCCCTCTTCATGTTTCGGTTCCAGGGCATGACCGCCAGCAAACGCGCCATGCCGCAGAAGCCGGTCGCCCCCGCCACGAACAGACCGGCGCCGACAAAGGCGCTGATCCCCCAGAATCCAGGATGGACCATGACGCCCAGCGCCCCGCCCAGCAGGATCAGTCCCCCTGCCGCCATCTGCACCTGACGCATCAGCTCCAGCGGCTGCTTGCGGTCGGCGCGTACAGGCAGCCCCGCCTTCTTCCAGGCGTCCAGCCCGCCTTCGAGAACGTGCGCCGGACCGTCGATGCGCGCGGCCAACCGGTCGCAGTTTCCGGCCGTGCGATTGCCGCTCCGGCACATGAAGATCGCATCCTTTCCGGGCTTGAGGCTCAGCTCGGCGCCTTCGAACACGGACAGGGGGGCGGTCACGGCGCCCGCAATATGCTCGCGCGCATGCTCGTCCGGCTCGCGCACGTCGATCAGCACGGCCTGGCCCGTCTTGAGGCGGGCGGCGACATCGGCGGGCGAAAGAGAGATCAGCGGGTTCATTGAAAATTCCTTCCAGGGAAGCGGCGCTCAGAGCGCCTCAGGCGGACAGAAGATCTCCGCCAGTATCCCGATCACCTTCAGGGCGGCCGGATCGGCGATGCGATAGAAGACGGCCGTGCCGCTCCTGCGCGCGCTGACCAGACCGTCCTCGCGCAGGCGCGCCAGATGCTGGGACAGCGCCGACTGCGACAGGCCCACCTGAAGGTCGGACACCTGACGCTCGCCCTCGCCGATCTGGCACAGGATCATCAGGCGGTTTTCATTGGACAGCGCCTTCAGCAACCGGGCGGCGTCGCCCGCGCTGGCTTGAAAGCGTTCCAATCCCATGGCTTCGAGATCGATCATGCAGTCCATATATTCAATCTTGCTAAATTAGCAATATCTAATATTTAGAGGCGAAACGGAGACCCATCATGACCCATCATCCGCTCCAGCCTGATGTCCTCGGCTTCTTCGATCCCGTCACCCACACCGTGACCTATCTGGTCTCGGACCCCGCGACCGGGGCGGCGGCCATCATCGATCCGGTGCTGGACTATGACCCGGCTGCCGCGCGGACATCGACCGGCTCCATCGACCGAGTGCTGGAGGCCCTGGCCGCGCATGACCTGAAGCTTGAGCGTGTGCTCGAGACGCACGCCCACGCTGACCACTTGACCGGCGCAGACGAAATCCGTACCCGCACCGGCGTCCCCATCGGCATCGGTGAGAAGATCACCCGCGTCCAGAAGACGTTTGGCGATCTGTTCGACGCCGCCGACGTGACGCCCGACGCCGTGGTGTTCGACGAAGTCTACGCCGACGGCGCGCGCTTCATGCTGGGCGCTATCCCGGTCGAGGTGCTGCACACCCCCGGCCATACCCCGGCCTGCGTCAGCTATCGGATCGGCGATGCAGTCTTCGTCGGCGACACCCTCTTCATGCCTGACTTCGGCACGGCGCGCTGCGATTTCCCCGGCGGCGACGCCGGCGTCCTTTACCGCTCGATTCAGCGGGTCCTGGCGCTGCCGGAGGACACGCGCGTCTTCGTCGGACACGACTATCTGCCCGAAGGCCGCACGGAGTTCCGCTGGGAAACGACTGTCGCCGCCCAGAAGGCGGACAACATTCATATCGGAGGCGGCCGCTCCGAAGCCGCTTTCGTGGCCCTGCGCGAGGCGCGCGACGCCACGCTGAAGGCGCCGCAGCTTATCCTTCCCGCGCTTCAGGTGAACATCCGCGCCGGCGCCCTGCCTCCAGCCGAGGCCTCGGGCAAGCGGTTCATCAAGCTGCCGTTGAACGCGTTCTAAAGACGCCCGCGCAGAACGGACCAGA
>DGIZ01000199.1 GCA_002386585.1 Brevundimonas sp. UBA4609
CTGCGGCGTGACGACGGCGCGCGTGACGCCGCCCAGCCGCGCCGTCGGCAGGGTGAAGGACCAGGGGTCCAGCCCGTAGGACAGGTCGAAGGCCGCCGTCAGGGTGTTGGCGCGATTGGCCAGATCGTTGGAGCCGCGTACCGAGCCGACCTCGGTCCCGGCCAGGCCGGAATCCACGGCGACGAAGCCCGGCGTGACGATCTTGCCGCGTGCGTCGATGACGCGCAGACCGGCCGGCGCGCCGCCGGTTCCGACCGAAACGACCTTGCCGTTGCGGATGACGACGGTGCCGTTCTCGATCACCGAGGTTCCGGTCAGCACCTGGCCGCCGGTGATGGCGACGTCCTGCGCCAGGGCGGGACCGGCGAGAGCGAGCGCCGCGACAGCGCCCGCGAGGAGAGTTTTGATACGCATGGTTCAGCGAGCTCCCTGGGCGACGCCGGCGGCGGCCTGGCCGAAGCCGGGCTGACCCAGTTCGAAATCGGACACGGGCTGGAAGGCGGGGTTCTGGCGATCGAAGGCCAGGCCGCCGTCGATGAAGACCTGATCGGCGCGGGCGTAGATCGAGAAGGGATCGGCGCTCCAGATCACCACGTCGGCGCGCTTGCCGCTCTCCAGCGAGCCGGTTTCCTTGTCGATGCCGATGGACTTGGCCGCATTCAGCGTGATCCAGCTGATGGCGTGCTCTTCGGAGATGGTCATCCCGGCGCGCCGACCGGCCGACAGGGCGGCGGCGGCTTCCTGGTTCAGGCGCTGGATCAGTTCGGCGTCGTCCGAGTGGATGACGGCGCACGAGCCCTCGGGCGCGTCGGTCAGGGCGGCGTTCTCCTCGATGCCGTCCAGGGCCTCCATCTTGAAGCCCCACCAGCCGGTCCACATGGCGGCGCAGACGCCTTCACGGGCCAGCAGGGGCGCGATCTTGTAGGCCTCGACCGCGTGGTGGAAGGTGGTGACCTTGTAGCCGAACTCCTTGGCCACATCGAGCATCACCGCCATTTCATCGGCGCGATAGCAGTGGTTCTGGATCAGGATCGAACCGTCCAGCACGCCCGCCAGGGTCTCAAGCTGGAGGTTGCGGGTCGGGGGCGTGCCCTCGCCCGTCTCGCGCCACTTGTCCCACTTGGCCTTGTAGTCGCGCGCGGCGATGAAGCCGGCGCGATAGCCCGCGACGTTGCCCATGCCGGTGGCCGGCGACTGGTTGCGCGAGCCGTAGACGCGCGACGGGTTCTCTCCGCAGGCCATCTTCAGGCCGTAGGGGGCGTTCGGGAACTTCATCCCCTGCATGGTGACCGACGGCACATTGCGCAGGGTCACGCCGCGGCCGCCGAACAGGTTGGCCGAACCGGGCAGGATCTGCATCGTCGTCACCCCGCCCGCGCGGGCGGTGTTGAAGCCGGGGTCCTGGGGCCAGATGGAGTGCTCGGACCAGACCTGGGCGGTGTTGGGGTTGGTGGCTTCGTTGCCGTCGCTCATCCCCTGCACGCCGGGCGAGGGATAGACGCCCAGGTGGCTGTGAATGTCGATGATGCCGGGCGTGACGAAGCGGCCGCGCGCGTCCACCACCTGGTGACCCGCCGGGACCGGGGTGTCCGCGCCGCCGACGGCGGCGATGCGGCCGTCAGTGACGACGACGACGCCGCCCTCGATCTTCTGGCCCGCGCCGGTCAGCACCGTGGCGCCGACGATGGCCATGTTCTGGCGCGGCAGGCCGCGATAGGTGGAGGGATAGGGGTCCTGATTGGCCCAGCCGTCCAGGCCGGGCGCCATCGTCCGATCCCTGGACGAAGAGGCGGAGGCCGTCTCGGTCCTGGGCGCGGCGTCGCCGGTCGTGGCGCAGGCCGACAGGCTGAGCGCGCCGAGCGCGCAGGTGAGAACAGCGAGGCTTGGCCCCCGCAGGCGACTGAACAACATGGGCGAGCCCCCTCGCGCCCGCGAACGGCGGGCAGACAACGGCGCGTATACAATCCCGTGTTTCCGTCAGGGTAAAGCTCTAAAAGGCGCGCTCGCAGCAAAGTCAGTCGTGCGCTCAGTCGGCGGGCAGGCGCGCGCGGACCTCCGCGTCGGTCAGGCCGTCGACCTCGATCATCTTCAGACGCGACTGGCCGCCGCGCGCCAGGGTCACGTCGCGCTTGGGCACGCCCAGCGCCTTGGCCAGGAAGGCGGTCAGGGCGGCGTTGGCCTCGCCCTCCACCGGCTGGGCGCGGACGCGGACCTTCAGCACCGGACGGCCGTCCGGATCCACGTCCCAGCCGTCGATGCGATCGGCAGAGGCGCGCGGGGTCAGCTTGACGGGAATGCGGGCGGTCATGGGACGTGTTTGGCCCCATCCACAGCTTTGGCCAACCCCTCTCCGCTCATCCCGGCGGACGCCGGGATCCAGTGCTTTGGCTTCAGGCGCCGGGCAGGAAGCCTAGGGGGATTTTCACGGTTGAGCGCGTAGCTCTTACTGGATCCCGGCGTCCGCCGGGATGAGCGGATGTAGAAGGCCGATAAAAGAAAACGCGCCGGACGGTTTCCCATCCGGCGCGCTTCAATGCTCAGCGTGACGCCCGCCCTTAGCCCAGGGCGGCCATCAGCTCCGGCACGGCGGTCTTGTAGTCGGCGACCAGGCCGTAGTCGGCGACCTGGAAGATCGGAGCGTCGGGGTCCTTGTTGATCGCGACGATCACCTTGGAGTCCTTCATCCCGGCCAGGTGCTGGATGGCGCCCGAGATGCCGATGGCGATGTAGAGGGCCGGGGCCACGACCTTGCCGGTCTGGCCGACCTGATAGTCGTTGGGGGCGTAGCCCGCGTCGACCGCCGCGCGCGAGGCGCCGACGGCGGCGCCCAGCTTGTCGGCCAGGGGGTCCATGACGGCGTGGAACTCTTCGGCCGAACCCAGGGCGCGGCCGCCCGAGACGACGATCTTGGCGGCGCCCAGTTCGGGGCGGTCCGACTTGACCATTTCCTCGGAGACGAAGGCGGTCTTGGGCGCCTCGCCGGCGGCGACGCTCTCGACTGGGGCCGAACCGCCTTCGGCGGCGGCGGCGAAGGCCGTCGGGCGCACGGTGATGACCTTCTTGGCGTCGGCCGACTGCACCGTTTCCAGCGCGTTGCCCGCATAGATCGGGCGCACGAAGGTATCGGCCGAGACGACCTCGACGATGTCCGAGATCGGCGCCGTATCCAGCTTGGCCGCAATACGCGGGGCGAAGTTCTTACCGTCGGTGTTGGCCGGGGTCAGGATGGCGTCGTAGTTCGCGGCCAGCGGCAGGACGGTGGCCTCGACGGCCTCGGCCAAGCCGTGGGCGACGGCGTCGCCTTCGGCCAGCAGCACCTTGCGCACGCCCGAAATCTTGGCGGCGGCGTCAGCCACGCCTTGCGCGCCCTTGCCCAAAACCAGAACGTCCACGTCGGACGACAGCGCCAGGGCGGCCGTCACGGTCTTGTTGGTGGTGTCGCGAACGGCCGAGCCGTCGTGGTCGGCGATGACGAGAACGGCCATTACAGAATCCCTGCGTCTTTGAGCTTGGAAACCAGTTCGGCCGCATCGGCGACCTTGACGCCCGCCGAACGCTTCGGCGGCTCCGTCACCTTCAGCACCTTGAGGCGGTCCGCCGTATCGACGCCGTAGTCGGCGACCGACTTCATGGCGATCTCCTTCTTCTTGGCCTTCATGATGTTCGGCAGCGACGCATAGCGCGGCGTGTTCAGGCGCAGGTCAACCGACACCACCGCCGGCATTTCGGCCGAGACGGTCTGCAGACCGCCGTCGACTTCACGGGTGACGACCGCCTTGCCGCCTTCGATGACCAGCTTGCCGGCGAAGGTGGCCTGCGGCCAGTCCAGCAGGGCCGCCAGCATCTGACCCACGGCGTTGTTATCACCGTCGATCGACTGCTTGCCCAGCAGCACCAGGTCGGGCTTCTCCTCGTCCACCACGGCCTTCAGCACCTTGGCGACGGCCAGCGGCTCGAGGTCCGTGTCCGACTGCACCAGGATGCCGCGATCGGCGCCCATGGCCAGGGCGGTGCGGATGGTTTCCTGGGCCTGGGTCACGCCGATGGAGACGACGACGATTTCCGTCGCCGTGCCTGCGGCATGGTGTTCCTTGCCTTCCTTCAGGCGCACGGCCTCTTCGACGGCGATTTCGTCGAAGGGGTTCATGCTCATCTTGACGTTGGCGAGGTCGACGCCGGTCTGGTCCGCCTTGACGCGCGCCTTGACGTTGGAGTCGATCACCCGTTTCACCGGGACGAGTACCTTCATGAGCCTATCCACTTGGTCGTCGAAATGTCGGCCGAGGGATTGGACCGACGAAACCGGCCTGTCAACGTAACGCTACGTGAACTGTGTTCGTGTCCAGCGGCCAATTTTCGGTTATGAGACCCCGCATGAAACGCTTTCTGACGATCCGTCGCCTCAGCATCATCTTCTTCAGCCTGTTCGCCGTGACGCTGGCGGGCGTGTTCGTCCTCCAGCGTTTCTGGGTCGATCCGGGCGATCGCTGCACAGCCAAGGGCTATTGGTACGATCTGGAGACCCGGATCTGCGCCCAGCCCATCTACATCCCCGACATCACCGGCCGCCCGGCCGGGACGACGCGGGCCGAGGCCTCGAACAAGGCCAATCAGGAATTGCTGGTGCTGGAAGACCAGGTCAACGCCGAGAAGCGCGCCCGCACCGCCGCCACCGAGGCCGAGCGCAAGCGGGTTCAGGCGCTGCAGTCTCAATAAGGCCTTCGCCTCAGCGCGTCGCGCCGGGGCGCCACAGGACGTCGCCGGCCCCATTGGCGTTGGCGCGCCGCGCGGCGACGAACAACAGGTCCGACAGGCGGTTGAGATAGCGGACGGCGTCCGGGTTCACCGCCTCGCCCGATTCGACCAGGCGCACCGCGTCCCGTTCCGCCCGGCGGCAGACCGTGCGCGCCAGATGCAGATGCGCCGACAGGGGCGAGCCGCCCGACAGGATGAAGCTGTCCAGCGGCTTGAGGCAGTCGTTCATCCAGTCGATCTCGTTCTCCAGCCGCTCGACCTGGGAGGCGATGATGCGCAGGGCCTCCCACTTGGGCGCCGGCTCCATCGGCGTGGCCAGGTCGGCGCCCAGGTCGAACAGCTCGTTCTGGATGCGGCCCAGCATGGCGTCGATGCGATCGTTCTGGCCGCTGTTCAGGCGCGCCACGCCGATGACGGCGTTCAGTTCGTCCACCGTCCCATAGGCCTCGACCCGCGCATCGGTCTTGGATACGGGCGCGCCCGACGCCAGCCGCGTCCGACCGGCGTCGCCGGTGCGGGTGTAGATCTTGTTCAGCGTCACCATGGCGCGCCCTCCCCTGTTCCTGTCCGACCTCAGCCCGCGTGGGTGCGCTTCAGCCACATGCCGATCATCAGCAGCAGCACCGCCACCGCCTGCAAGGCGACGCGCAACCGCATCAGCTTGTTGGACCGGACGCTGGCCCCCTCGCCCCCGCGCTTCAGATTGTAGAGGCCCAGGCCCAGGGTGACGGCGACGGCGGCCACGGCGATGAGGATCAGGATGTCGATGATGTCCATGCCCGCTTCTTAGGCCCGACCGCATTTCCGCGCCAGACGTGTCGGAAGCGCGGCGCAAATGCGACCTATTCGCACACCCCCATTGCGCTGAGAATGCGAACGCTGTTGAGAGGCGTTCTCATTTCCAAAGGCCCCGCTCCCATGTCCTGCTTCCGCACGTCCCGCCGCTCGTCCCTGCTGGCCGCCACCGCCCTGATGACCGTCGGGGCCGCGGCGCCCGCCCTGGCCGACGAGGCTGCTGACGTCCTGGAGCAGAGCCACCAGGTGGCCGACGTGGTCGTCACCGCCTCGGGCTTCGAGCAGAAGATCACCCAGGCGCCCGCCTCGATCAGCGTCCTGCCGCGCGAGGAGATCGAAGAGATCCGCGCCACCTCGATCGCCGAGATCCTGAACAACATCGAGGGCGTCGACACGGGTTCGGGCGTCGGCAAGACCGGCGGCCAGACCATCAACATCCGCGGCATGGGCTCGGACTACACCCTGATCCTGATCGACGGCCGCCGCCAGAACACGGCCGGCAGCGTCACGCCCAACGGCTTCGGCGAGACCTCGACCAGCTTCCTGCCGCCGGTCTCGGCCATTGAACGGGTCGAGGTGGTGCGCGGCCCGGTCGCCACCCTCTACGGCTCGGACGCGATGGGCGGTGTGGTCAACATCATCACCCGCAAGGTGGGCGACGCCTGGACCGGCTCCGCCTCGGCCAACTACACGCTGCAGGGCGACGACGAGTTCGGCGACTTCTGGGGGATCAACGGCTACGCCTCGGGTCCGCTGATCGCCGACCGCCTGGGCCTGGCCCTGCGCGGCTCGTGGTCCGAACGCGAGCAGTCGGATCTGAAATACCGCGACGTGAACGGCGATGAAGTCGACGTCACCGGCTTTGGCCGCAGCGCCACCGCCTATGAGATCTGGACCCTGGGCGCCCGCCTCAGCCTGACGCCGAACGCCGACCACGACCTGTGGCTGGACATCGACGCCGCCAGCCAGTGGTACGACAACGCCAAGGGCCAGATGGGCACCAACACCGTCGCCGGCGGCTACAAGGACTTCCTGGAGTTCAACCGCGAACAGTATCTGCTGGCGCACAATTGGCGTCTTGGCTTCGGCACGCTGGAATCGACCCTGTCGCACAACAAGACCGAGACGCTGGGCCGCCTGATCCCGCGCGGCGTTCCCGGCGCCGGCGATGACCGCACCCTGGAGACCACGACCACCCTGTTCGACACCAAGCTGAACAGCCAGTGGCGCAACCACACCTTCACCGTCGGCGGCCAGTATATGGACGCCGAAATGATCGACGGCGTGGCCTCCGGCAACTTCACCTTCGAGCAGTGGGCCCTGTTCGCCGAGGACGAATGGCGGCTGCGCGACGACCTGGCCCTGACCGTCGGCCTCCGCTACGACGACCACTCCAGCTTCGGCGACCACGTCAGCCCGCGCGCCTATCTGGTCTGGAACGCCAACGAGCAATGGACCCTGAAGGGCGGCGTCAGCGGCGGCTACAAGACCCCGCGCCTGGAACAGCTGACCCCCGGCATCAACGGCTTCGGCCGCCAGGGCGCCCTGCCGCTGATCGGTAGCCCCGGCCTGACCCCGGAAACCAGCGTGGCCTATGAGTTCGGCGTCTATTTCGACAACGGCTCGACCTTCCGCGCCAACGCCACCGTCTTCCGCAACGACTTCGAGGACAAGATCGCCTCGGGCCAGCCGGTCGCCAACTGCACCTTCGGCCTGACCCAGGCCCAGTATGACGCCGGCGACTACTCCAAGACGGGTTGCGTCGACGTCGGTTTCTGGTCGGCCATTCCCGAGTTCGGCCAGAGCGTGAACATCGACGAGGCCACGACCCAGGGTCTGGAGCTCGCCGCCCGCTGGCGCTTCGCCGAGGCCTGGAGCCTGCACGGCAACTACACCTACACCGACAGCGAGCAGAAGACCGGTTCGCAGGCCGGCCAGCCCCTGACCGACACGCCCGAGCACATGGTCAACGCCCAGTTGCGCTGGCAGGCCACCGACCGCCTGTCGACCTGGGTGCGCGGGGAGTACCGCTCGGAGCGCTGGCGCGGCGCGGGCGCCGCTCGCGACGCCCTGGGCGACTTCAAGGCCTATGAGCTGTTCCACATCGGCGGCTCGTACGAGGTCAACGACCGCGTGACGGTCAATGCGGCGATCTACAACCTGTTCGACAAGGACTTCGTGCGCCTGGCCCCCTACGGGACGCCCGTCGCCTATTCGCCGGAATACGCCAACAACCAGGAGCCGCGTCGTCTGTGGCTGTCGGTGACGACGACCTTCTGATCCCCTTTCAGTTTCCTCCCCGACTGACCGGGCCGCCTCCTTCAGGAAGCGGCCCGTTTTTTTGACCTGCGCCAAACTAAGCCGTTGGTCATTTTTGGCTGGCAGGGTGGCGGCCATGACCGATCGCGCCATCCGCAATCTTGAACACCTGCGCCGCACCGCCTCGACCGCGCGCGTGCTGAACCTGCTCAAGGTCTATGACGAGCACGGCGAGCGCGAGGACTGGGCCGAGCGGCCGATGTTCCGCAATCCTGCGCTGAATCGCTGCCTGATCATCAAGCACCGGCTGCGGCGCAACGAGACCGACGCCTTCCCCGGCCGCCGTCAGGTGGCGACCAAGATCGTGGTGCCGATTGACAGCACCGATCTGAAGACCGGCGGCCGTTTCATCTTCGTCAATCAGATCGGCTTCGAGCGCGCCATGCAGGAGGCGTTCGGCGTCGATCCCGACCACCCGGACCTGAAGACCTTGCGGCTGATGGATCAGTTGCCGTCTCTGGACCCCTTCCTGCTGCGCGAACAGCTGCGGCGCGGCGGCGTGGACGCGGCGCCCTGCTATTTCGCCCTCAGCGAAGCCGACCTGGAGCGGATGCTGGAGTTCGTCCAGAAGGAGATCGAGCCCCTGGTCACCCTCAGCATCGGCGACGGAGTCGTGGCCGCCGGATCGACCGCCCGCATGGCCTCGAAAATCCTGTCCAACGCCCCCGGCGACCGGCTGGAGGCGTTGCGCCTGACGCTGAAGCTGGAGCCCGAGCAGTATCAGGAGGGCGTCTTCTGCTGGAAGGGCTTCCTCTATTACAAGTGGTCGCTCAGCAGCCTGATGGCCGACATCGTCCATGTCGCCGATGAAGTGGGAACGATCCGGCCCGCCGGCCCCAGCGACCAGGCCGCCAAGGACTATATCGCCCGGGGCCGGGCCGTGCTGCGCGGCCGCATCATGAAGACCTGCGAAGAGGTCAGCCGCACCCTGCGCTATTACGACGACGCCTATGCGGGGCTGACGCGCGAGGGCAATCCGCTGGCCTTCCGCGACTTCCTGCTGGAGGCGCCGGCCCTGTTCACCCGGCTGGGCGACCAGTTGGGGGCGGTGCAGCACATCGTCAGCTTCTGGCGCTTCCGATTCAGCCCCAAGGCGCCCCCGGTGGGCGTCGAGGAGCTGATCGATATCTTCATGGACTTCGAGACCGGCCTGATGGGCCGAGGGCCCGACGAATTCGATCCCCGCGACATCGCGGCCTAGGGCTCCCCCTCTTACCCTGCCGTCAAGCCCGAGGATGACGGTATGAGAGCAGGTGCGTTTCAAGCAAACAAAACCCCGCGACGTCGCCGGCGCGGGGTTTTGTCTTTCAGACCCGAGACAGGTCTCAGTAGCGGTAGTGTTCCGGCTTGAACGGACCCTCGACCGGCACATTGATGTAGTCGGCCTGTTCCTGGTTCAGCGTCGTCAGCTTGGCGCCCAGCTTGGCCAGGTGCAGGAAGGCGACCTTCTCATCCAGGTGCTTGGGCAGGGTGTAGACCTTGTTGTCGTAGGCCTTGGCGTTGGTCCACAGCTCGATCTGGGCCAGCGTCTGGTTGGTGAAGGACGCCGACATCACGAAGGACGGGTGGCCCGTGGCGTTGCCCAGGTTCACCAGGCGGCCTTCCGACAGCAGGATGATCTTCTTGCCGTCCGGGAACTCGACGTGGTGGACCTGATCCTTGATCTTGTCCCACTTGAAGTTCTTCAGGCCCGCGACCTGAATCTCGCTGTCGAAGTGGCCGATGTTGCAGACGATGGCGTTGTTGCGCATGGCGCGCATGTGCTCGACGCGGATGACGTCCTTGTTGCCCGTGGTGGTGACGAAGATGTCGGCCTTGTCGGCGACGTCTTCCAGGGTCTGGACCTCATAGCCTTCCATCGCCGCCTGCAGGGCGCAGATCGGGTCGATCTCGGTGACGATCACGCGGGCGCCGCCGTTGCGCAAGCTGGCCGCCGAGCCCTTGCCCACGTCGCCGTAGCCGCAGACCACCGCCACCTTGCCCGACAGCATGACGTCAGTGCCGCGACGGATGGCGTCGACCAGGGATTCACGGCAGCCGTACAGGTTGTCGAACTTCGACTTGGTGACGCTGTCGTTGACGTTGATCGCCGGGAACGGCAGCTCGCCGCGCTCGGCCATCTGATACAGGCGGTGGACGCCCGTGGTCGTCTCTTCCGACACGCCGCCGATGGCGTCGCGGATGGCCGAGTAGAAGCCCGGCTTCTCCTTCAGATAGCGCTTCATGACCGAGAAGAGGGCTTCCTCCTCCTCATTCTGCGGGTTGTCGAGGACGGAGGCGTCCTTCTCGGCCTTCGGCCCCAGCACGCACAGCAGGGTGGCGTCGCCCCCGTCGTCGAGGATCAGGTTGGGATAGCCGCCGTCGGCCCATTCGAAAATCTTGTGAGCGTAGTCCCAGTATTCGACCAGGTTCTCGCCCTTGAAGGCGAAGACCGGCGTGCCCGACGCGGCGATGGCGGCGGCGGCGTGGTCCTGGGTCGAGAAGATGTTGCACGAGGCCCAGCGCACTTCGGCGCCCAGGGCTTCCAGCGTCTGGATCAGCACCGCCGTCTGGATGGTCATGTGCAGGGAGCCGGCGATGCGGGCGCCCTTCAGCGGCTGGGCGGCGCCGTATTCGTCGCGCAGCGCCATCAGGCCCGGCATCTCGGTTTCGGCGATGGCGATTTCCTTGTTGCCGAAATCGGCCAGGGAGATGTCGCGGACGATGTAGTCGGTCATGCTGAAATGTCTTTCGGCCACTGTCGGGGGATTGTCGCCGCTATAGCGCGGCGCGGCCACGGGAGCAATCAAGACATAAGGATGTCTTTATATGACGGCCGCCGATGACGCCGCCGCCGGTTCGGCGCGGATTAAGGAAATCTACGCAATCTCGGCTTAACCCGGACAATACCCTCTTGGCGACAAGGGGTATTGGGGCTCTCCCCTCGCCCCGTCGTTGAAACGAGTCTGCGTCATGGCTTCCCACGAGATCGACCGCCGCATGCATTTCATGGGGCTGGGTCGGCCGTCCGCCGGTTACAGCGCCATCTCGGGCCTGCTGCGCCGCTCCATCCCCCTGGCCCTCGCCGCCTTCTACGACAGGGTGCGCGCCGAGCCGGAGACCCGCCGCTTCTTCCGTGACGAAGGCCATGTCGCCGCCGCCAGCAACGCCCAGCAGCAGCACTGGGACGCCATCATCGAGGGCCGCGCCGATGAGGACTACGCCGCCTCGGTGCGCACCATCGGCCGCGTCCACGCCCGCATCGGTCTGGAGCCGCGCTGGTACATCGGCGGCTACAGCATTCTCCTGGCCCATCTGACCCGCGCCATCATCGAGCGGCCCAGGAAGCTGTTCGCCAATCGCCGCGAACACGACCGCATCACCGCAGAGGCCGTGGCCGAACTGAACCAGCGGGTCATGCTGGACATGGACCTGGCCATATCCATCTACCTGGACGCCCTGCAGGAGGAGCGCGACCGCGTGCAGGCTGAACACGCCGTCGCCGAAGCGCGCCAGGCCGAGGTCGTGCGCGCCCTAGGCGCCGCCCTGCACAGTCTGGCCGACAACGATCTGTCGGTGACCATCCCGGACGTCTTCCCCGAGGAATACCGCTCGCTGCAGAACGACTTCCACGCCGCCACCCGCGCCCTGCGCACCGCCGTGCGGGCCGTGGCCGACAGCGTCGAAAGCCTGAGCGCCGGCTCCAGCCAGCTGGCCGTCGCCTCCGAAGACCTGGCCAGCCGCACCGAGCGTCAGGCCGCCAACCTGGAGCGCACGGTCGCCGAAGCCGACGCCATCGCCCGCCAGGTCGCCTCGACC
>DGIZ01000202.1:0-798 GCA_002386585.1 Brevundimonas sp. UBA4609
GTCCGGCGGTTTTGGGCGCGGCGAAGGCGGCCACGACCTTGCGCGCCCACTCGATTTCATCGGGCGACGGGCCGAACGCCGCGTTGGCACCCTCGATCTGCGAGGGGTGGATCAGGCTCTTGCCGTCGAAGCCGTACAGCCGCCCTTGCGCGCACTCCGCCGCGAACCCGGCCTCGTCCTTGATGCGGTTGAACACGCCGTCGATGACGCTCAGGCCGTTGGCGCGAGCGTGGGCCACGATCGCCGCCAGCCACGGCTTCAGCGGTTCGCGGTCGGGCGCGGGGCCGGTCTTCAGCTCCTTGGCCAGATCGTTGACGCCCAGCATCAGGCCGCACAAGGCCCCGTCCGCCCCGGCGATCTCGCCCAGGTCCACCAGGGCGCGCGGCGTCTCGATCATGGCCCACAGATCGACGCCGGGCCGAAGCGCGGCCGACAGGGCGTGAACCATGGCCGCGCTCTCGACCTTGGGCGCGACGATCAGCCTGACGGGGGCCTCGCGCAGGGCCTTCAAGTCGTCGGCGCCCCACGGCGTGTCCAGACCGTTGATCCGCACGCCCAGGCGCGGGCCGAAGCCGCCTTCCTGCGCTGCGGCGACGGCGGCCGCGCGGGCCTCAGCCTTCATTTCGGGCGCGACGGCGTCCTCAAGGTCCAGTACCGCCACGTCGCAGGGCAGGGTGCGGGCCTTCTCGACCGCTCGCGCATTCGAAGCGGGCAGGTAGAGGACGCTGCGCGCGCGCATCAGACCTTGCCCGTGACGGGGATCAGGGCGCCCGTCACCGCCCGCGCCTCGGGCGAGGC
>DGIZ01000202.1:906-1725 GCA_002386585.1 Brevundimonas sp. UBA4609
CGCCCGCGCCTCGGGCGAGGCCAGGAACAGGATGACCGCCGCCAGATCGGCGGGCGCGACCCATTTCGACGGATCGGCGTCGGGCATGTCCGCGCGATTGGCCGCCGTGTCGATGATGGAGGGCAGGACGGCGTTGACCGTCACCGAGGTCGACTTCAGCTCCTCGGCCAGGGCCTCGGTCAGGCGGTGTACTCCGGCCTTGGAGGCAGCGTAGGCGCCCATGCCGTGCCCGGCCTTCACCGCGCCGTTGGCGCCGACGTTGACGATGCGGCCTTCGCTTGAGGCTTTCAGGTGGGGCAGGGCGGCGCGGCTGGCGTTCAGCGTCGTCTTGACGTTGAGGGCGTGCATTCGGTCGAAGGCGTCGTCGTCGCCATCGACCGGGCTCCAGACGAAGCCGCCGGCGATGTTCAGCAGGGCGTCCAGACGGCCGTAATGGGCGACGACGGCTTCGATCGCCGCCTTGGCCTGGGCGGGATCGGTCAGGTCGACGCCGCCGACCTCCAGTACGCCCTCGGGCGCGGCGTGGCCGCTGGCGTGGTCGATGACGGCGACGGTCCAGCCGGCGGCCTGCGCGGCCTCGACCACGGCCCGACCCAGGGCCCCGTGCCCGCCGGTGATTGCTGCAACCCGTTCGCCCATCGTCTCGCTCCTGAATGGTTCGGCGCGGACCATAGCGGGGCGCGCGGCGTGATCAATCGGGGATCAGGCGTCCCACAGACGCGCGGCGCCGCGCACGCCCGAGGAATCGCCCCACTTCGCCGGGACGATCCGTCCGTCCCAGTGGTCGGAGAAGACATGGCGGGCCACGACCTGCGGCAG
>DGIZ01000202.1:1907-3101 GCA_002386585.1 Brevundimonas sp. UBA4609
GCGGGCCACGACCTGCGGCAGACGGTCGTAGAGCTCGCCCACGTTCGACATGCCGCCGCCCAGGACGAAGACTTCCGGGTCGGTCAGGTTGACGACCATGGCCAGGGCTCGCCCCAGCCGGTCGATGTAGCGGTCCAGGGCGCAGGCGGCTTCCGCGTCGCCCGCGCGCGCGGCCTCGACCACGGCCTGCGCTTTCCAGTCCCGGCCAGTCGCCGCCTGATGGTCGCGCTGGAAGCCGGTTCCGGAGATCCAGGTCTCGAGGCAGCCTCGCAGGCCGCACCAGCAGGCGGGGCCGGGCGCCTCTTCGGCCGAGGGCCAGGGCAGGGAGATGTGGCCGATCTCGGCGGCGACGGCGTGCGCGCCCTCGATCAGCCGACCGTCGATGACCAGGCCGCCGCCGCAGCCGGTGCCGAGGATGACGCCGAACAGGCTGGCCGCGCGCGCGCCTGCGCCGTCGGCGGCCTCGGACAGGGCCAGGCAGTTGGCGTCATTGGCCAGCCGCACCGGACGGCCCAGCGCGGCCTCCAGATCAGCGCCGAAGCGGGCGCCGTTCAGATAGGTGGAGTTGGCGTTGCGGATCAGGCCGTTGCGCGGCGAGGGCGACCCCGGAATGGCCAGACCGACCGATTGCGCAGGGCCTGCTTCGGCCTCGACCCGCGCGACCAGATCGGCGACCAGGCGGATGGCGGCGTCATAGCTTCCGGGGTTCGGCTCGCGGATTCGAGCCGCGAAGGCGCCCGCCGCGTCCAGCGCCGCCGCCTCGATCTTGGTGCCGCCGAAGTCGACGCCGATCCGCATCAGGCGCCGAACACCCTGGCCATCAGCCGCTCCAGCGCCTCGGCGTCCACGGCGTCGAAGGCGGCCTTTTCGGTTGCGTCCACATCCAGCACTGCGATCAGGGCGGCCGAGGCGTCCAGCACGGGAACCACGATCTCGCTGGCCGAGCGGCTGTCGCAGGCGATGTGGCCGGGGAAGGCGTCGACGTCCTCGACCACCTGGGTCTGGCGCGTTTTCGCCGCCGCGCCGCAGACGCCGCGCCCGAACGGGATGCGCAGGCAGCCCAGCGTGCCCTGATAGGGGCCGACCACCAGTTCATCGCCCTTGGCCGCGTCCACGACGTAGAAGCCGGTCCAGAAGAAGGCGGGAAAGGCGTCAGCCAGCATGGAGGCGACGGTCGCCATGCGCGCCGTCAGG
>DGIZ01000202.1:3234-4163 GCA_002386585.1 Brevundimonas sp. UBA4609
GTCGCCATGCGCGCCGTCAGGTTCGGCTCGCCGTCCAGCACGGCCAGGATTTCGGCCTCGACCTCGGCGTAGCGTTCGGCCTTGTCGGCGGGGCGGTCGTCACGGGCGACATAGGACATCGGGCGGGCTCGGAGAAACTAGGGAACGGTGTAGGCGCTGCAATCGGGCAGGGGCGCGTCTGCAACATAGGCTTTTGCGGCCCGATCGAAAGTGAAGACGCGCTGCACCGTGCATTCGGCGTCAACGGCCTTGACCAGGTCCTCGGGCTTCAGCGGCGGCTTGGCCAGGGAGTCCTCGTCTCGCGACACCCGGCCGGGGAAGGTGGCGGCGGTCGAGGCGTAGGTCAGGCGCGGCGGGAAGGCGTCGCCCTCGGCCTTCAGCTCGGCGGCGAACTCGTATTCGTCGTGGCAGGCGCCGGCCCGCTGTTTCATGTCCTCTTCGCCGAAGCAGGCGCGGATCATCAGCGAGCCGGACATCGGGACGGTCAGGATTTCCTGCGGCGTCTCGCCGGGCGTGAAGCGCACCAGGGTCCGGTAGGAGGACATCCCGCCGCCGCCCGAATACATGGCCTGCAGCTCCATGTCGGCGCCGAGGATGACGTCGTCGCTTCCGGCGCGGCGCAGAATGACGCCGGGCTTCCAGAAGCCTTCGGAGGCTTCGCTTTCGATGAGGTGGGAGGTCGCGGGCGCACGGCCGTCGGGTAGGCCGTCATACAGGCGCAGCACCAGCTGTTCGTCCGTCTCGTCCGTCTCGATCAGGGCGCACCAGCGGCGATCGGCGGTGCAGGCGGGGACGGCCTCGCCCTGAGCCGCCGCCGGAATCGGCTCCAGCGTCTCGAAATTGGGCGAAAGGACGGAAGCCAGAAGGGCGGTGAGCAGAAGGGCGGTCATGAAGGCGTTCCTGAACGACTGCGAGGCGTTCGGATGTGG
>DGIZ01000202.1:4406-5195 GCA_002386585.1 Brevundimonas sp. UBA4609
GGAGGGACTCGAACCCCCAACCAGACCGTTATGAGCGGTCGGCTCTAACCATTGAGCTACGGGCCCCCGAAGCACACGAAGGCGTGCCTAGCAGGCGGCGCGGCGGCTGCAAAGCCGCCTTGGACCTGTCGCGCTTTTCACGCCGATGAACGGAACCTGCACAGGGGTCTTTTGCGTTCGTTCAGCTTGAAACGGTCAAGTTAGGCCGTGGCTGGCGAACACGTCCGCCCGAATGAATTCGACGGAGACCTCGTAATGACCCGCACCGCACGCGCCCTGATGTTGGGCACGGCCCTGATGACCTTGGCGGTGCCGGCCGTCGCATCCGCCGCTTCTGGCGCTCAATCCCAGCCCGGCGGCGCTTCCCCGATGCAGGTGCACGCCATGGCTCAACAACCCGCCTTGAACCTGTCGGCCTACGGCGAGGTCAAGGTCGCGCCGGATCAGGCCACGATCAACTTCGGCGTGGTGACCGAGGCCCCGACGGCCCAGGAAGCCATGGCCCAGAACGCCCAGCAGATGACCCGCGTCGTCGCCGCCCTGCGTCGCGCCGGGATCGCCGAGCGCGACATCCAGACCTCGGGTCTGAACCTGTCGGCCCAGTACGACTATCAGCAGAACGAGCCGCCCAAGCTGCGCGGCTACCAGGCCTCGAACCGGGTTACGGTGACGATCCAGGATCTGAACAAGGTCGGAACGACCGCCGACGCCGTGGTCACGGCCGGCGTCAATCAGATCGACGGCATCGCCTTTGGCTTGAAGGACCCGAAGGCGGCCGAGGACCAGGCT
>DGIZ01000175.1:0-2890 GCA_002386585.1 Brevundimonas sp. UBA4609
GCAGGTGCTGGCCGCCGCCGCGCCCGCCGGCCTGGCCGCCGTCCAGACCGGCGCCGTGGTCAAGCTGGTGCGCGTGCTGATGCTGGGTCCCGTCTGCCTGATCCTGGGCCTGATGCGCTCGAAACAGGCCGAGGGCGGGCGCGGGCCGAAGCTGCATCAGATGGCGCCCTGGTTCATCCTCGTCTTCCTGGCCCTGATGGCCGTGCGGTCGCTGGGCTGGCTGCCGGAGGCGATCCTGCCGCCGCTGCAGGTCTCGGTCTCGGCCCTGACGCTGATCGCCATGGCGGCGCTGGGGCTGATGGTCGATCCGCGCGCCGTGCTGCGGGCCGGACCGCGCGTGGCCGCCGTCGCCGCCCTGTCGGCCCTGCTCATCGGGACGCTGGCCGTGGGGGTGCTGGCCGTCATGCCGCTGGGTTAATCACCTGAGCGCGCACCGGACTGGCGTTTTGGCCCGCATCCCTGTAAGAGGCCCGCCGAACCCTTCCCTTTTCTGCAATCTTCTTGCAGCGGCGCGGCCCTTCCGTGACCGAACACAGTCCGCCCGAGCCCGAAATGAACCTGCGCAACATCGCCATCATCGCCCACGTCGACCACGGCAAGACGACCATGGTCGACGCCCTGCTCGCCCAGTCCGGAATCTTCCGCGCCAATGAGGCGACCACGGAACGCGCCATGGACTCCAACGATCAGGAGCGCGAGCGCGGCATCACCATCCTGGCCAAATGCACGTCGATCCTGTGGAACGGCAAGGCGGGCGAGACCCGCATCAACATCATCGACACGCCGGGCCACGCCGACTTCGGCGGCGAGGTCGAGCGCATTCTGGGCATGGTGGACGGCTGCGTCCTGCTGGTCGACGCCGAAGAGGGCGTCATGCCCCAGACCAAGTTCGTGCTGACCAAGGCGCTGAAGATGGGCCTGCGCCCCATCCTCTGCATCAACAAGGTGGACCGCGCCCACGCCGACCCGGACCGCGTGCTGAACGAGACCTTCGACCTGTTCGCCGCCCTGGGCGCCACGGACGAGCAACTGGACTTCCCGGTCATCTACGCCTCGGGCCGTTCGGGCTGGGCGACGCTGGACCTGGCCCAGCCGAGCGAGAACCTGCACCCGCTGTACGACCTGATCGTCGACCATGTCCCCGCCCCGGCCGCCCAGGAGCGCGTCAACGAGCCGTTCCAGATCCTGAACGTCCTGATCGAGAGCGACCCCTTCCTGGGCCGCCTGCTGACCGGCCGCATCCACTCGGGCAAGGCGGTTCCGGGCATGGCCATCAAGGCCCTGTCGCGTGACGGCAAGACCATCGAACAGGGCCGCATCACCAAGGTGCTGGCCTTCCGCGGCCTGAAGCGCCAGCCGGTCGACGAGGGCGCCGAGGCGGGCGACATCGTCGCCATCGCCGGCATGTCCAAGGCCACCGTGGCCGACACCCTGTGCGCCCTGGAAGTGACCGAGGCGCTGGACGCCCTGCCGATCGACCCGCCGACCATCTCGATGACCGTGGGCGTGAACGACAGCCCCCTGGCCGGCCGCGAAGGCGACAAGGTGCAGTCGCGCGTCATCCGCGACCGCCTGCTGAAGGAAGCCGAGGCCAACGTCGCCATCCGCATCACCGAGACGCCGGGCTCGGACGCCTATGAAGTCGCCGGTCGCGGCGAACTGCAACTGGGCGTGCTGATCGAGAACATGCGGCGCGAGGGCTTCGAACTGTCGATCAGCCGTCCGCGCGTGGTCTATCAGACCGGCGAGAACGGCGAACGCATGGAGCCGATCGAAGACGTGGTCATCGACGTCGACGACGAATTCTCGGGCGTGGTCATCGAGAAGCTGTCGGCCCGCAAGGCCGAGCTGACCGACATGGGTCCCTCGGGCGCCGGCAAGACCCGCATCCAGCTGAAGTGCCCTTCGCGCTCGCTGATCGGTTATCAGGGCGAGTTTCTGACCGACACGCGCGGCTCAGGCGTGCTGAACCGCGTCTTCAGCCACTATGAAGGCCACAAGGGCGCCATCGAAGGTCGCCTGAAGGGCGTGCTGGTCTCCAACTCGGACGGCGACACGGCGGCATACGCCCTGTGGAACCTGGAAGAACGCGGCGTCATGTTCGTCGGCGCCGGCGAAAAGACATACCAGGGCATGATCATCGGCGAGAACAGCCGCTCCGACGACCTGGACGTCAACCCGATCAAGGGCAAGCAGCTGACCAACGTCCGCGCCTCGGGCAAGGACGAGGCCGTGCGCCTGACCCCGCCGCGCAAGATGAGCCTGGAACAGGCCATCGCCTATATCGAGGAAGACGAACTGGTCGAGGTCACGCCCAAGTCGATCCGCCTGCGCAAGGAGGTCCTGAACCCCTCCTTCCGCAAGAAGCGCGTCCGCGCCGACTGACCCGGCGTTCTGTCCAAACGAGGAAGGCGGCCCACGGCGGGCCGCCTTTTTTGTGCGCCGAGGCTACCTCTTCAGGCCCAGCAGCCCCGGCCAGCCGCCGCTGGTCAACAGGGCGACGTCCAGCAAGGCCAGGGGCAGGGGCGTGGTCGGCGGCGCGGCGATGAATTTCGGCCGCCAGTCGGGGCCGAACTTGGCCTTGTAGGCGCGCAGGCCCTGGAAGCCGTAGACGGCGCCGCCTTCCTCGAACACCAGGGCGCCGACGCGGGCGAAGACCGGAGCCATGCGGCGGTCCTCAAGGCCCGACAGGGGCGCCATGCCCAGGTCCAGCCGCTCCATGCCCTGGTCTCGCGCCCACTGCGCCGCGCGGGTGAACAGATAGTCCATCACGCCGTGCGGCCCCTCCGGATCATGGCGCATCAGATCGATCATCGCCTCGCGCCCGCCCGCGCCGATCAACAGGTTGGCGAAGGCGACGACGCGGCCGTTCTCGCGCACCAGCGCCAGC
>DGIZ01000175.1:3035-3343 GCA_002386585.1 Brevundimonas sp. UBA4609
TCGCGCACCAGCGCCAGCGCCTGTCGGTCCAGATAGTCGATGTCGAACCGGCCGAGCGAAAAAGCCTTCTCGGACCCGTTGTGATGCCTCAGCCAGGCGTCGGACACGGCGCGCAATTCAGCCTCCAGCGACCGGGCCGAGCCCGGCGGCGCCACCTCGAAGCCTGCGCCCTCGCGCTCGGCCCGGTTCACGGCGGTGCGCAGGCTCTGCTTGCCCTTGCCCTCGGTCGTGAAATGAGCGGCGTCGATCACGGCCGCTTCGCCGACCTTGCGCACAGCCATGCCGAGCGTCGCCAGGTCGGCCAGCAG
>DGIZ01000104.1 GCA_002386585.1 Brevundimonas sp. UBA4609
CCGCGCCTGGACGGCGTCGGCGCCACCCGGGCCATTCGCGCCCTGGAAGGGCCTCAACGCGACATTCCGGTCATCGCCCTGACCGCCAACGCCTTCGCGGAGGACCGCGCGGCCTGTCTCGAGGCCGGGATGGACGACCACCTGGCCAAGCCGCTGGAGGCGGACGCCCTGCGCGTCGCCCTGGCGCGCTGGACGAACGCCGCCAACCGCGCCAAGGTCGCGGCGTCCTAACCGCCAGTAGTCCGTCGTCCGTATCGCCCGGCGGCGCCTCCGCCGGAGCCATGCATGACTGATTCCAAGACGCCCGCTTCGGTCGCCCGAGGCCTGGGGGGGCTCGCCGTCTATGGCGAACGGCGGCCGATGGCCATGCTGCTGCTGGGGTTCGCGGCGGGTCTGCCCAATCTGCTGATCTATGACACCCTGTCGGCCTGGTTGCGCGACGCGGGCGTGACGCTGGAGATGATCGGCTTCTTCGCCCTGGCCACCCTGACCTATGCGTTGAAGTTCGTCTGGGCGCCCCTGTTGGACCGCACCAATATTCCGGGTCTGACGCGCTGGCTGGGACACCGTCGCTCGTGGATGCTGGCGACGCAGGTCGTCATCATCGCCGGCCTGTGGTTGATCTCGGGCTCCAATCCGCAGACGTCCCTCGGCGCCGTGGCGGCCTTCGCGGTTATGGTGGGCTTTTTCGGCGCCACCCAGGACATCGCCATCGACGCCTGGCGCATCGAGGCCGTCGACGACAGCCGCCAGGGCGCCATGGCGGCCGCCTATCAGCTGGGCTACCGGGTCGCTCAGATCGTCGCGGGCTTCGTGCCCCTGGCCCTGGCGCAGTTCTACAACTGGAACCTGTCCTACGCGATCATGGCCGCCCTGATGGGCGTCGGCGTGATGGGCGTTCTGCTGGCCCCGCGCGAAAAGCAGCACGTCGTGCGCGCCATTCCGGTATCTGACATTCCCTCGCGACCCGTGGCGGAGAAGGTCGAGTGGGTCCTGCGCCTCGGCCTCATCTTTGTCTCGGCGGTTCTGATCGGGACCGGCCTGACCGACAAGATCGACGCCTTCGCCTGGGCTTTCGGCGCCATCCTGCCCCAGGAGATCCTGGGCGCCCTGACCTCCGGTCTTGTCGAGAGCGGCGGCGTCGGCGTGCTGATCCAGTTCGGCTGGATCGTCCTGGGCTTCGGCCTGCTGTTCTTCGCCTGCGCGCCGGTGCCGGGCTGGCGCACGCGCCCGGGCGCCTATCTGGCAGGCTCGTTCGGCGCGCCGCTGAAGGACTTCTTCGTGCGTTTCGGTCGGCTCGCCGGCCCGATCCTGGCGCTGATCTGCCTCTATCGTCTGGCGGACTTCGTGCTGAACATCATGAATCCCTTCTACATCGATCTGGGGTTCAGCCTGATCGAGATCGGCGAGGTGCGGAAGCTGTTCGGCGTGATCGCCATGTCGCTGGGCGTCTTCATCGGCGGCTGGTCGGTCGCCCGTTTCGGCTTGATCCGCACCATGGTGGTCGGCGCCTTCATGAGCCCGGTGTCGAACCTGGTCTTCGCCTGGCTGGCCACCCAGGGCCATGATCTGACCGCCCTCTTCGTCGCCATCGGGGTGGACAACCTGGCCACCGGATACGCCGGCACGGCCTTGATCGCCTATATGTCCAGTCTGACGTCGATCGGTTTCACGGCGACCCAGTACGCCCTGTTCAGTTCGTTGTACGCTCTGCCGGGCAAGCTCATCGCGTCCCAATCCGGCAAGATCGTCGAGGCGTCCGCGCGTGCGGCGGACGCAGGAGGGCCGCTGGGGGCGCTGAAAGGACTGTTCCACGCCCTGCCGCCGGAATCTCTTGTCGTCGGGGCCGCCAAGAGCGGGGTCACGCCCGCCGGACTGGGGGCGGGCTATGTCACCTTCTTCCTCTATTCGACAGTGATCGGCGTGTTCGCCATTGTTCTGGCCTTCTACGTCGCGCCGCGTCATGCGCGCCTGATCGCCGAGCAGAAGAAGGCGGCGGCCTCGGAAGACGCTCTGTCCTGAAACGCAAAGAGGCGGCCCGAAGGCCGCCTCTCGACGTTGTCACGATGGGTCGGCGGTCAGTCCTCGACCTCCACCCCCTCGGCGTAGGCGGCGAAGGTGGCCGCCGTCATGATCTCGCTGACCGAGGCGCCCAGGGGCACGATCTGGACCGACTTCTCCAGACCCACCAGCAGCGGCCCGATCACCGTGGCGCCGCCCAGAGCCTGGACCAGTCGGGTCGAGATGGCGGCGGAGTGGATGGCCGGCATGACCAGGACGTTGGCGTCGCCGGTCAGGCGCATGAAGGGGTAGTTGGCGCGGGCGTCGGAGTTGAGCGCCAGGGCCGGCGGCATCTCGCCTTCATATTCGAAATCGAGATCCATGCCGTCGAGGATGCGGATGGCTTCGCGCACCTTCTCGCCGCGGTTGCCCGGCGGATCGCCGAAGGTCGAATAGCTGAGGAAGGCGACGCGCGGCTTGCGGCCCAGGGTCTTGACCGTGGCGGCGGCCTTGACTGCGATCTCGGCCAGTTCGGCCGCGTCGGGCAGTTCGTGGATCGAGGTGTCGGCCACGAACAGGGTGCGCCCCTTGGCCAGCAGGATCGACAGGCCGATCATGCGGTCCGTGACGTCGAGGACGCGGCGGACTTCCTTCAGGGCCATGTTGAAGTTGCGGGTCACGCCGGTGACCATGCAGTCCGCCTCGCCGCGCGCGACCATGGCGGCGGCGAAATAGTTGCGGTCCTGATTGATCATGCGCTGGACGTCGCGACGCAGATAGCCACGACGCTGCAGGCGGGCGTAGAGCCAGTCGACGTATTCGGCGTTTCGGTCCGACACGCGGGCGTTCATGATCTGAATGCCCAGCTCATCGAAGCTCAGGCCGGCCTCGGCGGCGTTCTGGCGGATCAGCTCCTCGCGGCCGACCAGGATGGGCGTGCCGAGATCGGCCTGCTTGAAGGCCCAGGCGGCGCGGATGACCGACTGCTCCTCGCCCTCGGCGAAGACGACGCGCTGTTTCGGACCCGAGCGCACGCTGGCCTGGATCTTCTGCATCAGGGCGGCCGACGGATCGACCCGCTGGCGCAGGCTGATGCGATAGGCGTCCATGTCCTCGATCGGCTTGCGCGCCACGCCGGTCTCCATCGCCGTCTGGGCGATGAAGGGCGGGATGTACCAGATCAGGCGCGGGTCGAACGGGGTCGGAATGATGTATTCCGGGCCGAACTTCAGCTTGCGGCCGCGATAGGCGGCGGCGACCTCGTCCGGCACGTCCTCGCGGGCCAGCGCCGCCAGGGCGTGGGCGCAGGCGATCTTCATCTCGTGATTGATCTGGCGTGCGCGCACGTCCAGCGCGCCCCGGAACAGATAGGGGAAGGCCAGGACGTTGTTGATCTGGTTCACATAGTCCGAGCGGCCCGTCGCCATGATGGCGTCCGAACGCACCGACTTGACGTCTTCCGGGGTGATTTCCGGGTCGGGGTTGGCCATGGCGAAGATGATCGGATTGGGCGCCATGGAGGCGACCATCTCCTTGGTGATCGCGCCCTTGGCCGACAGGCCCAGCACGACGTCGGCGCCGACCATGGCTTCGGCCAGGGTGCGCAGAGGCGTGTCGGTGGCGTGCGCGGCTTGCCATTGGGAGACGTTGTCCCGGCCCTTGTAGATGACGCCCTGGCGGTCGCAGATGACCGTGTTCTCGGCCTTGACGCCGGCGGCCTTCATCAGGGCGATGGACGACAGGCCCGCCGCCCCGGCGCCCGACAGGACGACCTTGAGGTCTTCCAGCTTCTTGCCGACGATGTGGGCCGCGTTGATCAGGCCGGCGGTCGAGATGATGGCCGTGCCGTGCTGGTCGTCATGGAAGACGGGAATGTCCAGCAGGTCCTGCAGCTGGGCTTCGATCTCGAAGCATTCAGGGGACTTGATGTCCTCCAGATTGATGCCGCCCCAGGTGTCGCCGATGTTCTTGACCACGGTGACGAACTCGTCCGGGTCGATGGTCTTCACCTCGACGTCGAAGCTGTCGACGTCGGCGAAGCGCTTGAACAGGACCGACTTGCCTTCCATCACCGGCTTGGAGGCCATGTGGCCCAGGTGACCCAGGCCCAGGATGGCGGTGCCATTCGAGATGACGGCGACCATGTTCCCCTTGGAGGTGTAGTCGTAGGCCTTGTCCGGGTCCTCCGCGATGGCCAGGACCGGCACGGCCACGCCCGGCGAATAGGCCAGCGACAGGTCGCGCTGGGTCGCCATCGGCTTGGTCGGGGCCATGGAGATCTTGCCCGGCGTCGGATCGCTGTGGAACTCCAGAGCGTCGTCGTCGGAGAAGGTCTGTTTGTCGGTCAATTCGGGCATTTCGATCTCGGGAAGAGGCAGGCGCATTTCGTTCCTAGATCGTGGGACCTTCGCCGACAACCGCTGACGCCGGGTCAAGGGCGATTGCGTGGTTTCTCCGTCACGCCACGGGCATGAATCCGGTTCCTTCGATCTCGACAGGACCGGTCATGAAGACGTGGTTCGACGCTTCGTCCCAGTTGATGGTCAGTTCGCCGCCGTCGACGATCACCGTCGCCCGGCGATCGGTCAGTCCGCGCCGCGCCGTGGCCACCAGGGCGGCGCAGGCGCCGGTGCCGCACGCCAGGGTCAGGCCCGCCCCGCGCTCCCACACCCGCAACCGGATGCGGTCGCGATCCAGGACGTCGGCGAAGCCGACGTTGACCCCCTCGGGGAACAGGGGGTGGCGTTCGACCAGGGAGCCGGAGCCGCGCACGAAGGCGTCGTCCTGCTGGTCGGTGAAGAAGACGACGTGGGGGTTGCCCATCGACACCGCGCCCGGCGTATGCAGCACGGGCGCGTCGATCGGTCCGACCTGGAGCTCGATCCCGCGCGTGTCCATCTCTTCCGCCAGCGGCACTTCGGACCAGTCGAGACGCGGCGCCCCCATATCGACCGTCACTTCGTGGATGGCCGGGGTCGTCGACCCTTCGGGATCTCCCGACCCGGCGCGGCCTGGAAGAGAGGATGAGGCACGGCGCGCGGTGGTGGGGCCGCCGAGGGTGTCGATGACCACCTCTTCCTTGTCGGTCGCCTCCAGCATCAGCCAGCCGACGCAGCGCAGGGCGTTGCCGCAGGTCTCGACCATGGAGCCGTCGGCGTTCCATACCCGCATGAAGGCGTCGGCCGTTTCGGACGGCTCGATGCCGATCAACTGGTCGAAGCCGCCGAGGCCCGCCGCCGGATCGGCCAGGGCGCGCACCTGGTCCGCGGTCGGGTGAAAGGGCTCTTCGAAGGCCTGGACGACGATGAAGGCGTTTCCGGCGCCGTTCATGCGGATGTAGGGTCGGGCGGGTTGGCTCATGACGCCCTTCATATAGGATTTTTCGCCGGTTCATGTATCGCTGGCGACGATGACGTCTGATCATAGCGAAACCGCCAAACCCGACGGGCTGCGGCTGAGGGCGCGCCTGCGCTACCTCTATCACGGCGCCCAGCCGGCGGCGGTGAAGTTCCGCCTGATGGTGATCATCGTCGACCTGATCATCATCGGCTTCTTCCTGGCCGCGCCGATCCTGAAGGAGGCGGGCTGGGTCTTCTATGTCGCCGATTACTTCATCGCCGCCATTCTGGGTCTGGACCTGGCGGCGCGGGCCTATGCCTATTCCGACATCCGCGACTGGCTGAAGAAGCCCATCGTCTGGGTCGACCTGTTCGTGCTGGCGACCCTGCTGTTCCCGGCCTGGCTGGCGAATTTCGGCTTCCTGCGGCTGCTGCGGTTCTGGAGCCTGCTGAACAGCGACCTGTTCTGGCGCACCATCGGCCGCCGGTTCGACGACACCCGCGTCGAGGAGATCACCCGCGCCCTGGCCGCCCTGGTCACCTTCGTCTTTGTGACGACCGGCTTCGTCTACGCCTATTTCCGGGGCAAGGCCGAGCACATCAACGGCTATCTGGACGCCCTGTACTTCACCGTCGCCACCCTGACGACGACGGGCTTCGGGGACATCACCCTGCCGGGCAACTGGGGGAGGGTCATCTCCATCGTCGTCATGCTGGTGGGCATCACCCTTTTCATCCGCCTGGCTCAGACGCTGATCCGGCCGCACAAGGTGAAGTTCCCCTGCCCCACCTGCGGGCTGCAGAAGCACGATCCCGACGCCGTGCATTGCAAGGCCTGCGGCCAGATCCTGTGCATCCCGGACGACGGCGATTGAGCCGCAGCCTGCGGCGAAAGATTACAAGCCCGTAAGATTACAGGCGCTTGCCCCTCGCCGCCGCCCTCGCCAAGGTGCCGCGCGAAACATTCGTCCGTTGGGGGACATCCATGACCATCCGCTCGTTGGCGTCCGTCGCCGCCCTTCTTCTCGCCGCCGGAGCCGCACCCGTCGCCATGGCCCAGACCACCGTTTCCACAAGCGCCGCCTCGACGGCTCCGGGCTTCGCGACCAGCGATGCGACCGACCCCTATCTGTGGCTGGAGGAGGTCGAGGGCGACCGCGCCATGGAATGGGTCAAGGCGCACAACGAGACCTCTCTGGGGACGCTGCAGGGCGACCCACGCTATGAGACCCTCCATCAACAGGCGCTGGACCTGGTGCAGTCGCGCGACCGCATCCCCTCGCCCGGTTTCACTCACGACGGCCACGTCGACAACTTCTGGCAGGACGCCGACCATGTGCGCGGCATCTGGCGGCGCACGACGCTGGACTCCTATCGCACCGACGCACCGCAGTGGGAGACCATCCTGGACATCGACGCCCTGTCGGCGGCCGAGGGCGCCAACTGGGTCTACAAGGGCGCGACCTGCCTGGCGCCGGAGGAGCGTTACTGCCTGATCTCCCTGTCGAACGGCGGCAAGGATGCGGTGACGATCCGCGAGTTCGACAGCGTCACGAAAACCTTCGTCGAAGGCGGGATTTCGCTGCCGGAATCCAAGGGCGGCGCCAGCTGGATCGACAAGGATACGCTGCTGATCTCGCGCGACTTCGGCGAAGGGTCGCTGACGGACTCGGGCTATCCGCGCACCGTGCGTCTGATGAAGCGCGGCCAGAGCGTCGATCAGGCGGTAGAGGTCTTCGCCGGTCAGCAGACCGACGTCTCGGTTTCGGGCTACACTCTGCGCGACGCCGACGGCGTGGTTCAGGCGGTGCTGCTGAACCGGGGGATCAACTTCTACGAAAGCGAGACCTGGCGTCTGAACGCCGACGGCTCGACGACGAAGCTGGAGCTGCCGCTCAAGTCCAGCATCAACGCCCTGGTCGCCGGCCAGCTGGTGGTGACGACGGATCAGGACTGGACCGCGCCCTCGGGTCAGGAATTCAGGACCGGCGACGTCATCGCCTGGAACCTGCAGGCCTGGCTGGCTGATCCCAAGACCCCCGCCCGTCTGGTGATCCGCCCCGGCGAGCGCGAGGCGATCGAGGGACTCAACGCCACCCGCAACAAGCTGGTCGTGGCCCTTTACGAGAACGTGCGCGGCTCGGTCTATGTCTATGACCCGGCCGACTGGAGCCGCACGCGCCTGGACCTGCCGCAGAACGTTTCGGTCGGCGTCGGCTCGGCCTCGGAACAGGACGACAAGGTCTTCGTCAGCGTCACCGGCTATCTGAATCCGTCCAGCCTCTATCTGGCCGATGCGGCGACCGGCGCGGTCGCCCTGACCAAGGCCCTGCCGGACAAGTTCGACGCCAGCGGCATGCGCGTCGATCAGTTCGAGGCGCGCAGCGCCGACGGGACGATGATCCCCTATTTCGTCGTCCACAAGGACGCCATGGCGATGGACGGCTCGAACCCGACGCTGCTGTACGGCTACGGCGGCTTCCAGTCGTCGCTGCTGCCCGGCTATTCGCCGACGGTGGGCAAGCTGTGGCTGGAGCGGGGCGGGGTCTATGTCATCGCCAACACCCGCGGCGGCGGCGAGTTCGGACCGAAATGGCACCAGGCGGCCCAGCAGGAGAACCGCCAGCGCGCGCATGAAGACTTCCAGGCCGTGGCCCAGGATCTGATCACGCGCGGGATCACCTCGCAGCCGCACCTGGGGATCATGGGCGGCTCGCAGGGCGGACTGTTCATGGGGGCCATGCTGACCCAGCGCCCGGACCTGATCAACGCGGCGGTCATCCAGGTGCCGCTGTTCGACATGCTGCGCTTCCACAAGCTGCTGGCCGGCGCGTCCTGGATGGGCGAATACGGCGACCCGGACATCCCCGAACAGCGCGCCTGGATCGAGCAGTATTCACCCTATCAGCGTCTGGCGGCGGGCCAGCCCTACCCCGAGGTCTTCATCCACACCTCGACCAAGGACGACCGCGTCCACCCCGGCCACGCTCGCAAGGCGGCGGCGCGGATGGAGGAGCTGGGCTATCCGGTGCTCTTCTATGAAAACACCGACGGCGGCCACGCGGCCGGCGCCAACCTGCGCGAGACGGCCCGACGCATCGCGCTGGAATACACCTATCTGACCCGGCGGCTGATGGATCAGCCGGCGCAGCGGTAAAACTACACCCGCTCATCCCCGCGGAGGCGGGGACCCAGGTTTGAGCACCTCGTTCGACCTGGGCCGTGAGCGAAACTTTGGCGGCGGCTTATCGAGCCAAAGCACTGGGTCCCCGCCTCCGCGGGGATGAGCGG
>DGIZ01000103.1 GCA_002386585.1 Brevundimonas sp. UBA4609
CGCGACGAGGCCGCCTTCCAGCGGCTGGAGGCCATCGTCCATCCGCTGGTCGCGGCTGACCGGGCCGAGACCTTGAAGACGGCGGCCGCGCAGGGCGCCCGGCTGGCGGTCGTGGACATCCCCCTGTTGTTCGAGACCGGCGGCGAGGCCTTCGTCGACGCCGTGATCGTGGTCACGGCGGACGCCGAGGTTCAGGCCCAGCGCGTCCTGGCCCGCCCCGGCATGACGCGCGAGCGGTTCGACGCCATCCTGGCGCGCCAGACGCCGGACGCGGAAAAGCGCGCCCGCGCCGACTTCCTGATCGACACAGGCCACGGCCTGGAGGGCGCGCGCGACCAGGTGCGCGCGGTCGTGAAGACCGTTCTGTCGCCGGACTGGCGATCGCCAACGAGCGCCGCCGGAGCATGACGCCGCCCGGGGTCCCTTCCGTCTGGAAGCTGACGAAGCTGACCCTCTTGGCCGAGGGGATTGGCGGCTCGGTCTGGCGAGCCGTGGACAGCGACGGCCGCACGAGCGTGGTCAAGCGTCTGAGCCCGCAAGCGGCGCCGGATGCACCACAGGCCCTGGCCTGGCTGCGTTGGCGTGGTGGAGCCGGCGCGATCCGCCTTCTGGACGCGGAGGGGGATTGGCAATGGCTTGAGGACGCCGGCCGCCGCACCCTGATCTCGGTGCTGGACGCCGAGGGCGACGCCGCCGCGACCCGCATCGCCGCCGATGTGCTGGGCGCGCTTCACGCGCCTTCGGATCGCCCGGCCGGGGGCCTCCAGACCATGGAGGACCGTTTCGCGGCGTTGAGACTTGAGGCCGCCAATCAGGGCGGCTTGTTCGGAGAGGCTGCAGGCCTGTCAGCGAGCCTGATGTCGGAAGGCGTGTCGATCCGGCCGCTGCACGGCGATCTTCATCACGACAACATCCTGCACGGCCCACGCGGCTGGCTGGCGATCGATCCGCACGGCGTCCTGGGCGATCCGGCCTATGATGCGGCCAATCTGCTCTACAATCCTGTAGAGCGGCAGGATCTTCGAACCGATCCCGAGCGGGCGCAGCGCCTGGCCCGGACCCTGGCGCCGGCGGTCGGACGGCCGGCACAGGCGATCCTGGCCTGGGGGTTCTGTCACGCCTGCCTCTCCGCCGCCTGGCATCTGGAGGATGAGAATCGCGAGGAGGCGGCGCGCAGCCTGGAGGTCGCTCAGGCCATCCGTCGGACCCTGGAGGTCTGAGGCTTTCGTTCAGGGCCGAACCCCGGCATTAAGGGACATGGCCCGCGAAATCGTTCTCGACACTGAAACCACCGGCTTCGATCCAAAGACCGGCGACCGGCTGATCGAGGTGGGCTGCATCGAGATCGAGGACCTGCTGCCGACGGGGCGGACCTTCCATCGCTTCATCAACCCGGAGCGGCTGATCCCCCCGGACGCCATCAAGGTGCACGGCATCACCGACGACAAGGTGAAGGATGCGCCCAAATTCCATGAGGTCGTCGATGACCTGATGGAGTTCCTGGGGGACGCGCCTCTGATCGCGCACAACGCCAACTTCGACCGCAACTTCATCGACTTCGAGATCGGCCGCATCGGCCGCAAGCCGCCGCCGCAGGACCGCTGGATCGACACCCTGGCCCTGGCCCAGAAGCGGTTTCCGGGCATGGCCAACTCGCTGGACGCCCTGTGCAAACGCTACAAGATCAGCCTGGTCGAGCGCACCCTGCACGGCGCCCTGATCGACGCCCGTCTGCTGGCCGAAGTCTATCTGGAGCTGCGCGGCGGCAAGGAGCGGGCGCTGGACCTGACCTCGACGCGCAGCGGTGCGACGGAGACGGCGGAGCGCGCGGCCTACGGCGCCCGGCCGCGCCATCTCCCCGCCCTGGTCACGGCCGAGGAAGAGGCTGCGCACCTGGCCTTCCTCAAGGCGACGCTCAAGGACTTCAGCCTGTGGGCGGGCTATGGGGTGACGGTCGAGATCGAGGCTGAAGAAGCCGCCTGATCGGCGGAGCCCGCCAGAACGGGCTTCATCAGGATATAGGTCCCCGCTCTGGCTTGATGGGCGTCGATCTGGGGGACCAGGCGCCGGAAGTGCTCGCTGGCGCAATGGGCGTCGAGCGCCGCCTGGTCGGGCCATTTCTCGATGAAGATGAAATAGCCGGGCTGTTTGCGATCCTCGAACAGATCATAGGCGCGGCATAGCGGCTCCCGCCGCGTCAGCCGCACCAGTTCGGCGTAGAGAGGCCGCACTGTCTCGACATGTTCGGGCTTGATGAAGTCCTCGGCGATGACCTTGAGCATGGACCCTCCTGCGCAAGAAAAAGGGGCGTCCGACCAGACGCCCCTCTCTCATAGATAGTCACTCAAGCAGCGAGGCGCCGCGCGCCTCGCGTTAGCGACCCTTTCTTTATGCCTGGCCGGTCTCGGCCGGGGCGCCCGCGATCTGCTGCTGACGGGCGACATAGATGGCGGCGAAATCGATCGGGTCGACCATGAACGGCGGGTAGAAGCCGCCGTCGGCGGTGGCCTGGGCGATGATCTGGCGCGCGAAGGGGAAGAGGTAGCGCGGGCATTCGATCAGCAGCAGGGGCTCGATGTCCTGGGGCTGCACGCCCTGCAGGGCGAACAGGCCGCCGTAGAGCAGTTCCACGTGAAACACCGGAGTCTTGTCGTCGGCCGTGGCCTTGATCGACAGCTTCAGATCGACTTCGAACAGACCGTCGGGGCGGCCCTGGGCGTTCATTTCGACGCCCATGTCGATGGCCGGCTTGCCGTCGATGCGCAGGCTGTCCGGCGCCTTGGGGTTCTCGAACGACAGGTCGCGGACGTACTGGGCCAGGATACGGAAGCCGGGGCCTTGCGGCTGGGCTTGGTCGGGCGTCTGGCCGTTGGCGTCGGCGGGCGGCGTGGCGTCGGTCATGAGTCTGGAAACCGTCTTGCAGAAATGGAGGCGTCCCGCTCCCTCCGGAGGCGGGCGTGAAGGGCGGCGGTAGCATGGCGGGACCCTGTGTCGCAACGTCGAGACCGGCGTTCGTCCCTCGCTTCGCCTTGCGTCCGCCCGGATCGACCCCTAATCACGTTGTACGACCTGCCTTTTCGCCTCTCGGGGGAAACCCTGAGGCGTTTCCCGCCCGGGAAGATGAGGCCTGACTAGCCGAGGAACCCACCGTGCCGGTGACCTTTCAGATCGTGATCTTCGCCGTCATCGCGGCGGTGCTGCTGTTCCAGCTCTATAATGTGCTGGGCAAGAAGGTCGGCCGTCAGCCCGAGGACAACCCCAAGCCCGCTCCGGTTCCGGCCGCTCCGGCAGGGGCGCCCGAGGCCCCGCGCGGACCTGTCGTCGATCCCGCGCTGACGGCGGCGATCGCCGGGCTGAAGGCGCGCGAGCCGAACTTCGACCCGCACCGCTTTCTGGAAGGCGCGCGCCAGGCCTATGAGACCATCGTGCGCGCCTACGCCAAGGGCGACCGCGACGCCTTGCGGCCCTTGTTGACCGACAAGGTCATGGGCTCGTTCGAGGCCGGGATCGCGGCGCGCGAAGCCCGGGGCGACACGGAGGGCGCCGAATTGGTCCATCCGCCGCGCGCCGATCTTGAGTCGGCGACGGCCGAGGGCGACCGCGCCCTGGCCAAGGTGCGCTTCCTGGCCGAGGTGCGCGGCTCGCTCACGCCTTCGGGCGGCGAAACGGTGACCGAGGAGCGGCGCACCGCCGAGATCTGGACCTTCGAGCGCCGTCTGGGCGCGTCCGACCCCAACTGGGCCCTGGCCCGCGTCGAGCCGGCGACCGCCTGATGACGGCTCGGTCCGCGCCCCTCGATCAGACGGGCGCGGCCCGTCTCCTTACGGCTCCGCTTGAACGACTGGGGGGTCTGTCCGGCGTCCTGGCCCTGTCCCTGCTGGCTGCGGCCTGCGCCTCGACCCCCCGCCCGGTTCCCACGCCGGGCCCCGGACCTGCGCCGACCGTCCCGCCGCCCGTGTCCCCGCCGGTATCGCCGCCCGCAGTCGGCGAGCTCAGTCTGGCCGCCCTGCCCGGCTGGTCCGAAGAGGATCACCTGGCCGCCCTGCGCGCCTACGCCGCCGGCTGCGGCCCGTCGCGCATCGCCGTCGAAACCTGTCGCGACGCGCGCGCCCTGGCCGCCCGGGCCAATCCCAGCGATGCGCGCGCCTTCCTTGAAAGCCGCTTCACGGCGACCGAAGTCCGCACCGACGACGGCGGGCGCGGCCTGCTGACCGCCTATTTCGCGCCTGAGTATCCGGCCCGTCGCGTTCCGGACGCGGAGTTCGACGCCCCGGTCCTCAGCCGCCCGGCCAACCTGGCCGACGTCGGCGATCGCGCCGCCATCGAGGCGGGCTCGGCCCAGTCCTCCGTCCTGGCCTGGATGAAGGCCGAGGACCTCTTCTTCCTGCAGATTCAAGGTTCGGGAACCCTGACCTTCCCGGACGGCGCCCGTCTGAGGGCCGCCTACGCCGCCGACAACGGGGCCAAATTCGTCGGCATCGCCCGGCCGATGGCGGAACAGGGCCTGCTGCCGCGCGACGGGACCTCGGGCGAGGCCATCCGCGGCTGGCTGTCTGCCCATCGCGGGGCCGAGGCGCGTCGGGTGATGGCGCTGAACCCCCGCTACATCTTCTTCACCACCAGCGCCGACGACGGAAACGAGGCGACGGGGGCGGCGGGGGTGCCTTTGCCTGCGCGCCGGTCGGTCGCGGTGGACCCGTCGCGCTGGACTTACGGCGAGGCGGCCTGGATCGAGGCGGACGGCGGCAATCTGCGCGGCGCGCGCGCCAGCTATCGCGGTCTGGTCATGACGCTAGACACCGGCTCGGCGATCCGCGGCCCCGTGCGCGCCGATCTCTACATCGGCCGAGGCGACGCAGCGGGGCATGAGGCGGGGGC
>DGIZ01000017.1 GCA_002386585.1 Brevundimonas sp. UBA4609
CGTCCGCGCGCGCCGCCTTGACCCGTTGGACCGGCGACCCGGCGCCGACCACGGACGGCGCGCCGCCGTCAGATGCGCCGGACCCGGAGGTCCTGCGCATCGGCCTCGAGGCCCTGCCCATGCTGAAGGCTTACGCGGCCGAGGATCGGCGGGCTCAGGCCGAACTCGACCTGGCGCGGGCCGGACGGCGCCCGGACTGGTCGGTCGAGGCCAGCTATCAGCGCCGCGATCCCGCGTTCGGCGACATGGTCTCGGTGGGCGCCAGCGTGCGTCTGCCGCTGTTTCAGGGGCAGCGCCAGGAGCCTTTGATCGCCGCGCGGTCGGCCGACGCGCGCAGGGTGGGAGCCGAGCGTGCGGCGGTGCGACGTCAGCTGGAGGCGGACCTCCAGCGCGATCTGGCCCAACACGCCACGGACCACGATCAGTGGATCCGGGCGCGTGACATCGTCCTGCCGGCCGTCGTGCAACAGTCCGACCTGGAGACCGCCGCCTATGCCGCCGGTCGGATCGGGATCGTTGAAATCGTCCAGGCCTTCACCGCCGTGGCCAACGCCCGGCTGGATGCGCTGGACAAGGAGGCGGCGCTGAGGCGTCACGCTGCCGAAATCACTCTGACCTATGGGAGCGACCGATGAGCGGGTTCAGCTACAATCGTCTCGGCGTCGCCCTGGGCGCTCTGGTGCTGGTAGGAATCGG
Organism: Brevundimonas sp. UBA4609; assembly: GCA_002386585.1. Lineage (GTDB taxonomy): Bacteria > Pseudomonadota > Alphaproteobacteria > Caulobacterales > Caulobacteraceae > Brevundimonas > Brevundimonas olei. The sequence continues at coordinate 697 of DGIZ01000017.1, forward strand.
CGTCGGCGCCGGGGTGGTGATTGGTCAGCGATCCGGCGACGCGGGCGTCCCTTCCGCTGACGGGGCAGGGGACCGCAAGGTCCTCTACTATTATGACCCGATGTATCCGGACCAAAAGTTCGACAAGCCGGGACCGTCGCCCTTCATGGACATGGCCTTGGTCGCCAAATACGCCGACGAGGGCGATACTGGCCCCTCGTCCAGCGGCGTGCGCATCGACCCGGCCCTGACCCAGAACCTTGGGGTTCGGTTCGCGACGGCGCGCATGGGAACCCTGGGCGGGGATCTGACCGCCACGGCCGTGATCGATTACAATCAGCGGGACGTGGCGATCGTGCAGTCGCGAGCCGACGGCTTCGTGCAGCGGGTCTATGGGCGTGCGCCCGGCGATGTCGTCGCTGCGGGCGCGCCCTTGGTCGATCTGCTGGTCCCGAGCTGGGGCGGGGCCCAGACGGAATATCTGGCGGTGCGGCGCACCGGCGACGCCGCGCTGACCCAGGCCGCGCGGCGTCGGCTGGTGTTGATGGGGATGTCCGACGGCCTGATCGCCGCGGTCGAACGCAGCGGGCGGCCGCGCGACACGATCACCATCGCCAGCCCGACGGCCGGCGCCATCCGCACCCTGGCGGTCCGGTCCGGCATGAGCGTCACGCAAGGCGCTACCCTGGCCGAGATCAGCGGCCTGTCGACCGTCTGGCTCAACGCAGCCATCCCCGAGGCCCTTGCCGGACAACTAAGGGTCGGACAGTCGGTCGAAGCGACCTTGTCGGCCTTTCCATCCGAACGGTTCACCGGCCGCCTGAGCGCCCTGTTGCCGGAGGTGTCGGGCGACAGCCGCACCCTCACAGGTCGGATCGAATTGGCGAACCGGGGCGGACGCCTGCGGCCGGGCATGTTCGGCCGGGTTGTTTTCGGCGGGGCGACGACGCTGGCGCTTCTGGTGCCGTCCGAGGCGGTCATCCGCACCGGCCAGCGCGACATCGTCATGCTGGCCCTGCCCGAGGGCCGGTATCAGCCGGCCCAGGTCCGCATCGGACGCGAGAGCGGCGGTCGGACGGAGATCCTGGCGGGCCTGCGCGCTGGCGAGAAGATCATCGCCTCCGGCCAGTACCTGATCGATTCCGAGGCCAGCCTGACGGGCGTAGAGGCGCGGCCTATCGATGGCGCCGCGCTCCCGGCGGCTTCGGTCGCCGTGACAGCCAAGAAGGAGGTCGGTCAATGATCGCCGGCGTAATCAGAGCCTCCGTGAAGGGGCGGGTCTTCGTCCTGATGGCGGCGCTGGCGCTGCTGGTCGCAGGACTCTGGGCGGTCAGGAACACCTCGGTTGACGCCCTGCCGGACCTGTCGGATGTCCAGGTTATCATTCGCACCAGCTACCCCGGCCAGGCGCCGCAGATCGTCGAGAACCAGGTCACCTATCCTCTGGCGACCACCATGCTGTCGGTGCCGGGCGCCAAGACCGTGCGCGGCTATTCCTTCTTCGGCGACAGTTATGTCTATGTGCTGTTCGAGGATGGAACCGACCTCTACTGGGCCCGATCGCGGGTGCTGGAATACCTCAGCCAAATTCAGTCCAGGCTTCCCGATAGTGCGCGGCCAGCGCTGGGCCCTGACGCCACTGGCGTCGGCTGGATCTATGAATACGCCCTGGTCGACCGGACCGGGCGTCACGATTTGGCGCAACTGCGCAGCCTTCAGGACTGGTTCCTGCGCTATGAGCTCAAGACCGTGCCGGGGGTGGCCGAGGTCGCGGCCATCGGCGGCATGGTGCGGCAGTATCAGGTCGTGCTGGACCCGATCAAACTGGCCGCCTACGGCGTCATGCACCAGCAGGCGGTCGAGGCCGTCCAGCGCGCCAACGGCGAAACGGGCGGCTCGGTGCTGGAGCTGGCCGAGGCCGAATACATGGTCCGGGCCAACGGCTATCTGACCGATCTGGACGACTTCCGCGCCATACCGATCCGCACCGCAGCCGATGGCGTGCCCGTGACGCTGGGCGACGTGGCGACGATCCAGATCGGCCCGGAGATGCGGCGCAGCATCGCCGAGCTGAACGGCGAGGGCGAGGTGGCCGGCGGGGTGGTGGTGTTGCGCTCGGGCGAGAACGCCCGGGCGACCATCAAGGCCGTGCGCGCCAAGCTCGAGATCCTGAAGGCGGGCCTGCCGCCGGGCGTGGAGGTCGTTACGACCTACGATCGTTCGCAACTGATCGACCGCGCCGTCTCCAACCTCAGCCGCAAGCTGATCGAGGAGTTCATCATCGTCGCGCTCGTCTGCGGCCTGTTCCTGTGGCACGCGCGTTCAGCGCTCGTCGCCATCCTGACCCTGCCGCTGGGAGTGCTGGCGGCCTTTCTGCTGATGCACGCTCAGGGGGTGAACGCCGACATCATGTCCCTGGGCGGGATCGCCATCGCCATCGGGGCCATGGTCGACGGGGCGATCGTCATGATCGAGAACGCCCACAAACGTATCGAACGATGGGAGCACGACCATCCCGACGAGAAATTGGTCGGCGAGGCGCGCTGGACGGTCATCACCGAGGCGGCTGCCGAGGTCGGTCCGGCGCTGTTTCTAAGCCTCGTGATCATCACCCTGTCGTTCGTGCCGGTTTTTTCGCTCCAGGCGCAGGAGGGGAGGATGTTCTCGCCGCTCGCCTTCACCAAGAGCTACGCCATGGCGGCGGCGGCCATCCTGTCCATCACTCTGGTTCCCGTACTGATGGGATATCTGATCCGGGGGCGAATACCCGCCGAGCAGAGCAATCCGATCAACCGTTGGCTGACGCGGCTCTATCGTCATCCGCTGGACTGGGTGCTGAAGCGGCCAAGGGCCACCCTGGTCATCGCAGTCCTCGCATTCGCCACCACCGCCTGGCCCTTGAGCCAGCTGGGCGGTGAGTTCCTGCCGCCGATGGACGAGGGCGACCTGCTCTATATGCCCACGGCCCTGCCGGGACTGTCGGCCGCCAAGGCCGCTGAGCTTTTGCAGCAGACGGACCGGATGATTCTTTCTGTCCCCGAGGTCGAGACTGTGTTCGGCAAGGCGGGGCGGGCGGAGACCGCGACCGACGCCGCGCCGCTGGAAATGTTCGAAACCACGATCCAGTTCAAGCCGCGCGACCAGTGGCGGCCCGGCATGACGCCGGAGAAACTGGTCGAGGAATTGGACCGCGTCGTGCGCGCGCCGGGCCTGGCCAATCTCTGGGTGCCGCCGATCCGCAACCGCATCGACATGCTGGCGACCGGGATCAAGAGCCCGATCGGGGTCAAGGTCTCCGGGGCCGACCTGGCCGAGATCGACCGCATCGGCGGCGAGGTGGCGAAGGTCGCCAAGACCGTGCCGGGCGTCACCTCGGCCCTGGCTGAGAGGCTGACCGGGGGGCGCTATGTCGATATCGACATCGACCGTCAGGCGGCGGGCCGATACGGGCTGAACATCGCCGATGTCCAGTCGATCGTGTCCGGCGCCATCGGCGGCGAGACGATCGGCCAGACGGTCGAGGGCCTGGCCCGCTATCCGATCAATGTGCGCTATCCGCGCGAACTTCGCGACGATCTTGAGCAACTGAGGGCGCTGCCTATCCTGACGCCGTCGGGTCAGCAGATCACCCTGGGCACGGTCGCGAAACTCGAGATCGCCGACGGACCGCCCATGCTGAAGTCCGAGAATGGCCGCCCCTCGACCTGGGTCTATGTCGACGTGCGGGGGCGCGATCTAGCGTCTGTCGTCACCGACCTGCAAGAGGTCGTGGCCAGAGACGTGCCTTTGAGCCAGGGCGTCGTCATCGCCTATTCGGGGCAGTACGAGTATCTGGAGCGGGCGGCGAACCGGCTCAAGATCGTGGCGCCGGTCACGCTCGTGATCATCTTCATCCTGCTTTACCTGACGTTCGGTCGTTTCGACGAGGCCTTGCTTATCATGGCGACCTTGCCCTTCGCCCTGACCGGCGGAATCTGGATGCTCTACCTTCTAGGCTATCACCAGTCGGTGGCGACCGGCGTCGGATTCATCGCCCTGGCGGGCCTTTCGGCCGAGTTCGGCGTGGTGATGCTCATCTACCTCAAGCATGCGTTGAGGGATCGGGGACCGAACCCCGATCGCGATCAGGTGGAGGCGGCGGTCCGGGAAGGCGCGCTGCTTCGGGTGCGCCCCAAGGCCATGACCGTCGCCGTCATCATCGCCGGCCTGTTGCCGATCCTGATCGGCCACGGCGCCGGCTCCGAGGTGATGAGCCGCATCGCCGCGCCGGTCATCGGCGGCATGCTGACTGCGCCATTGCTGTCCATGCTGGTGATACCAGCCGGATACCTCCTGCTCCGCCGTCGCAAACTTCCAACCCCCACGTCCAACCCTGGAGACTTCAAATGAAACACGCCCTCATTCTTTCGGCCGGTCTGGCCATCAGCCTGGCCGCCTGTGGCCAGAACACGGAACCCGCGCCGATCGAGGCGCCGGCCGCCGCTCCGGCGCCGAGCGGCGACATGGCCGCCATGCCCATGGCTTCGGCCGAGGCCGAAAAAACGGATGTCGGAACGGGTATGATCACGGCGATCGATGCGGCGAAGGGCGCCATCATGATCGATCATGATCCGATGCCGGGCATTGGCTGGCCCGCCATGAGCATGCGTTTCAAGGCAGGCCCGACGGTCATTGAGAAGGCTAAGGTCGGTGAGCGCGTCCAGTTCGACGTGACGGTGCGAGGTCGAGAATCCGAAGTGACTGCGATCCGGCCTGAATAGGTCGGTCATCCCGACAAGGCGGGACCGGACGCTGGCCGAAGTTGACGCCTTTTCTGGTCTACGCCGAGCGTAAAATGAGAGGCCCCGCCGCATAGTCGGCGGGGCCTCTGCCTTGTTAGCGAGGAACCAGAGCTGCGCCTTCGAAGGTCATGAAGCGGGCGGGCTGGCCCGCGCCGAAGCGCATGACATCATAACGTTCGGGGGCGTAACCGGGGGCCTCCATGCCGGGCGAGCCGGTGGGCATGCCGCCGACGCCGATGCCGCGCGATGCGCCGGGCGATTTCAGGAAGGCGTTGACGGCGGCGGCGGGGACGTGGCCCTCGATCACCTTGCCGTCGACGACGGCCGTGTGGCAGCTCCAGAGGGCTTCCGGCACGCCGAGGCGGGCCTTCACCGGCGCAAGGTCGTCAGTGGGGACGACGCTGATCGTGTAGCCGGCCTTGCGCATATGCTCGACCCAGCCGCCGCAGCAGCCGCAGGAATCGCTCTTGTAGACGGTCATGTCCGAGGCCTGGGCCACGGTGGGCAGACCGTTCAGCAGGAAGCCCGCGCCGCCGAGGATAGCGACGCCGGCGGCGAGGGCGGAAAGCTTGAACTTGTTCATGGTCAGGCGGCCTCGGCCGGATAGCCGGCGGCGGCAAGCGCGCTCAGCAGGGTCGGGCGGTCGGCGTCGGTCGTCACTTCGACGCGACGGGCCTCGATGTCGGCGGTGATCCGGGCCGAGGCGTCCACGGCGTGAATGGCCTTCTCGACGCTAGCGACGCAGCCGCCGCAACGGATCTTGGGGATGTCGAGCACCTGTAGATCGGTAGCCCCGGGAACATGGGCGGACATGGGCGAACCTTTCAATAATGGACGCCAGTCGGTTCTAATCCTTACCCTAATGGGAAGGTCAACGGCTGGAACCATGGTTTTCTGTATGGGTTAGCTGGGTGGCCCTGATGCGCGCGTGCGCAAGGGAAATCGAATTTTGGCGCAGGAAACGCGACGTGAACAAGGGTCAATACCGGTCATTCGGGATCGAGCTGGTTCTCGATTTCATCGTCATGTATCTCGTCATGTATACAATGATCGCCACGCTGGATCATTTCCATCTTAACCTCAACAACGTCTACATGACGCTCATGATGGTCACTCCCATGGCGACCCTCATGCTCTGGTTCATGCGGTCCATGTACCCCTCGCGAAAGCTGAATCTGGCGATCGTCGGTGGTGCTGCGGCGGTGTTCACCCTCGCTTTCGTCGGCATGCGGACCCAGGCCGGCGTGGGCGACAAGGAGTTCCTCCGGTCCATGATCCCGCATCATTCAGGCGCGATCCTGATGTGCGAGCAGGCCTCGATCCGCGATCCGGAGATCCTCGCGCTGTGCGATCGGATCATCCGGGCCCAGGACGATGAGATCGCTCAGATGCAGGCGATCTTGAAGCGCCTCTAAGCGGCTGTGTTCGTCGTCGAGAAGGGGCAGCGACGTTCCTGACACGGGTCGTCCCAATGACTTCGGCGCATGGATGCTCCGGCGTCTTCACATATGATCGCCTTGAGTTCTCCAGAAGCGAACTTCGCACTCGCTTGTGTGGCGACCTGTCGCAAGGGATGGCGCGTGCGGGTGCGTAATACCCTGTGAAGCTCACGCCGAAGTCGTCGGTCGTGAAGTGCGTTCAAGGAAGGATGATCCATCATATGTCGAGCATGGCTCTCGATCGCAGGTCCCTGTTACGGGGCGCAGCCGTTAGCGGCGGATTACTGGGCCTGTCCGGCCTCATGCCGGCCTGGGCCCAGTCGGGTTCCCCTGGCTTGCGCGCTGACCTGCCGACGCTGACGGGACCCAACATCGACCTGACCGTCGGAGATGCCAGCTTTACAGTGGGGGGGCGAACGGGCCATGCCTTCATGATCAACGGCCTGCTGCCGGCGCCCCTGCTGCGGATGCGCGAGGGCCAGAACGTGCGCCTGTCGGTGACCAACACCCTGGACGAGGACACCTCGATCCACTGGCACGGACTGCTGCTGCCTTTCCAGATGGACGGCGTGCCTGGGGTTAGCTTCCCCGGCATCAAGCCGCGCGAAACCTTTGTCTATGAGTTCCCGCTGAAGCAGTCGGGCACCTACTGGTATCACAGCCATTCGGGCTTGCAGGAGGCCATGGGCCACTATGGTCCCATCGTCATCGACCCGGCGGGCGTCGATCCCGTCGGCTACGACCGCGAGCACGTCCTGGTCCTGTCGGACTGGAGCTTCCTGCATCCGCATGAAATCCTGGCCAAGCTGAAGAAGAGCCCCGGCTACTTCAATATGCAGAAGACGACGCTGGCGGGCCTGCTGGACGGCTCGGACGGCATGAGCCTTGAGGAGCGCCGGATGTGGGGAGCCATGCGAATGGATCCTCGCGATGTGCTCGACGTCAACGGCACCACTTACACCTATCTGATCAACGGCCACGGCCCGCAGGAAAACTGGACCGGCCTGTTCCGGCCCGGCGAGCGGGTGCGGCTGCGCATCATCAACGCCTCGGCCATGTCGATCTTCAACGTCCGCATCCCCGGTCTGGCCATGACCGTGGTCAACGCCGACGGCGAGAATGTCCGTCCGGTCGAGATCGACGAGTTCCAGATCTCGGTCGCCGAGACCTATGACGTCATCGTCCGTCCGACCGAGGACCGCGCCTACACCATCGTCTCCGAAGCCATCGACCGTTCGGGCATGGGCCGCGCCACCCTGGCCCCGCGTCTGGGCATGACGGCGGAGGTGCCGCCGCTGCGCAAGGTTCCGAACTTGACCATGGCCGACATGGGCATGGGCGGCATGGATCATGGCAGCATGGCCGGGATGGACCACTCGGCCCATGGAGCGGCGGGCGCCGCCGTCGCCGGAGCTGCCGCGGCGCCAATGGACCACGGCGCCATGAGCATGCGCGACCCGAACAACGCCCCTGCCGACATGGCCGTCGGCGTCGGGGTGGACGCCATCGCGCCCGCGCCTGCCAATCGTCTCGGCGAGCGGCCGCAGGGGCTTCAGGACGTCGATCACCGGGTGCTGGTCTATACCGACCTGCGTTCTCTTGAGCCGAACAAGGACACGCGTCCGCCGTCGCGGTCGATGGAGATCCACCTGACCGGCAATATGGAGCGGTTCATGTGGGGCTTCGACGGACGCAAGTTCTCGGAGTTGGTCGAGCCGATCCGGTTCGAGTTGAACGAGCGGGTGCGCGTCACCCTGGTCAACGACACCATGATGGCCCACCCCATCCACCTGCACGGCCACTTCTTCGAACTGGTCAACGGCCACGACGGCCATCAGCCGCTGAAGCACACGGTCAATGTGGCCCCGGGATCGAAAGTGACCTTCGACCTGACCGCCGACGCGCCGGGCGACTGGGCCTTCCACTGCCACCTGCTGATGCACATGCACGCGGGGATGTTCAACGTCGTCACGGTTCGTCCGCTGGAAGGAGCCGCCCGATGAGCCGCGCCCTGTTCGCCGCTGTCGCGGTTCTGCCCTTGATGCTGGCCGCGGGGTCCGCCGTCGCTCAGAGCCACGGGGGGCACGGCGCTCAGCCTACTCGTGTTGCAGATCCCCACGCGGGTCATGACATGAGCGGTATGCAGATGGCTCCGGCCCAGACGCCTGCCGTCGATCCTCATGCCGGCCACAACATCAGCCCAACTCCAGCGGCGGCTGACCCGCATGCCGGGCACGACATGAGCGCGATGCGGACGGCTCCGGCCCAGACGCCTGCCGCTGATCCTCACGCGGGTCACAACATCAGCCCAACTCCAGCGGCGGCTGACCCGCATGCCGGGCACGACATGAGCGCGATGCGGACGGCTCCGGCCCAGACGCCTGCCTCTGATCCTCATGCCGGTCACAAGATGAGCGCGGTTCCGGCGGCAGCGGCGGACCCGCACGCCGGCCACGATATGAGCGGTATGCAGGCAGCGCCGGCTCAGGCCCCTGCCGCTGATCCTCACGCGGGTCACAACATGGGCCAGGCGACTGCGGCGGACTCCCACGCCGGCCATGACATGAGCGGCATGGCGGGCGGCGCGCCCAACATCCCGACGAGCGTGGACGCTGTCGGGGGACGGATGGTTGAGACGCCGCCGCCTGCCGCCGCCCGCGCCGCGCCCGCCCATGCGGCGGACCTGCTGTTCGACCCCGCCGTCATGGCGGCCTCTCGCAAGCAACTGCTGGCCGAGAACGGCGACATTCGCTCAACCGCCGTGCTGATCGATGCGATTGAATCCAGCTTCGGCGATGGGGAGAAAGGTTATAGCTGGAACGCTCAGGGCTGGACCGGCGGCGACATCAACCGCTTTTGGTGGAAGACCCAAGGCGAGGGGGTCTTCGACGGTAAGCTGCACGAGGCCGAGGTTCAGGCCCTCTACAGCCGCGCCGTCGCACCCTTCTGGGACGTCCAGGCGGGCGTGCGCCAGGACTTCCGTCCCGACGGCGAGGACACCACCCATCTGACCGTCGGCGTGCAGGGCGTCGCTCCCTACTGGTTCGAGATGGGGGCCGCCGCCTTCCTGTCGACCGAGGGCGATCTGACCGCCCGCGTGGAGGCCGAATACGACCAGCGCATCACCCAGAAGTGGATCCTGCAGCCGGCGATTGAATTGGCCCTTTCGGCCAGCGACATCCCCGAACTGGAGATAGGTTCGGGCCTGACCTCGGTCACGGCGGGCCTGCGTCTGCGCTACGAAATCCGCAAGGAGTTCGCGCCCTACGTGGGGGTCGAGTGGAACCGGTCGCTGGGCGACACCGCCGACTACGCCAAGGCGCGCGGCGAGGATCCCGAAGATGTCCGCCTGGTCGTCGGGATCAGGGCCTGGTTCTGATCGTGCCGAAAAGCCGACGGCGGTCCCAGGATCGTCGTCGGCGCGACTGCATCCCGAGGGGGCCGGGACATGCCTGAACGATGATCATTCGGGATGACGGGCTGGGCGGCGACGCCAGCAGCCCGCACTGTCCAGGCGAGTCTGAATCGAGATCCTTTGACGCGCTTGGGGCGCGGGGCGCCCGGCTGCGATAGCGGCGCAGCCTTTGGGCCAAACGACCGTCTGCATCGCATCCAGCGGCGAGGATTGCGGCCGTCGCGCTTACCCCAATCGCGCAGCCGCCTGACGGCACGATGTACCCCGATCATCGCGGCGACCGCCTGGTCGCGAAGATCCGACGAAAGCGGCCTGCTTGAGCCTGGCGGTCTCGATCTCAAGCAGGTGAGTTGAATCGGAACCTGCTGGCCTTGGGAACTCCTTCGACTCAATCGAGTCGCAGAATGCTCAAGGAGCCTGGTGGGGTTCGTTCAGGTTGAAGCCAAATTGGCTCCAATGGGCGACCCGTCAGTCAAAGCCGCTCGTCCAGGGCGGCGGGTCGCTGGCCGGAAATGAGTCGACGCCCGCCCGCTCCACTTCATCGAGGGGCTCGGGGGGGCGACGGCGCCGAATGACGCCATCCTGAGCGTCTTCAGCGGCGATCGCCGCAGCGATCAGCGGCGCAAGCCGGATGGCGTTGCTGTCGTGAGGAATGGAATCGCTTGAGACGATCCGGTCGGTGAGCTCCTTCAGTCGCTCGTGGGAGTCCTCCGCGAACACGCCGTGGACAACCGCGCAGACCGGTCGCGGGAAGCCCTGAAGCGGCAGTTTTCGAGCGGCTTCAATCAGGGTGTGCCCTGACGAGGCGATATCGTCGACGAGGACCGGATAGCGGTCCTTCCATTGCGAGAGGTCAGGAACCTCGACATCGACGTTGCGGTCGCCGTGCCGAACCTTGCGCAGCACCGCATAAGGCGCACCGATGCGCCTGGCGATCTCCGACACCCACTGCTCGCTCTCCTCGTCCGGCCCGATGATCAAGGGCTCACCGACCTCTGCGGCGATCCAGTCTGCAAGGAGAGGCGCGGCGTGCAGCGTCTGGGCGGCGATCGTGTAGAGCGCGGAGAGCGCTGGATACCTGTGCAGGTGCGGATCGACTGTCACGAGGCGATCGAAGGTCGAGGAAACAAGGCGCGCGAATGTCTTGGAGGTTATGGCCTCGCCAGGCTGGAAGCGTCGGTCCTGGCGCATATAGGAGAGGTAGGGCGCGATCAGCGTCACCTCGCGTGCGCCGAGCGCGCGGGCGGCGTCTGCCGCGAAGACGAGGCGGAGGAAACCGTCATCGGGTCGAGCGAGCGTGCAGACGAGGTAGACCATCTTGTCCGCGACGTCGGAAAGGATGCGGACATAGCTCTCGCCATCGGGAAAGCGCCGGGTCTCGATCGCGCCCAACTCCCACCCGCCGGCTTCGGCTAGCCGGCGCGCGAATATTTCGTTGCCGGGAAGCGGAATTATCAGTCGCATGCCGTGTTGCCCTGTCGTTCGAAGGGTGCTGCTCATTTGTGAAATTCGTCCCCTGGAAGACGGCCATCGCGCGGCCGAGCGGACCCGCGGATCGCATGAAACGCCGTGACCTCTGCCTCAGCAGGTCGCCCGCATCGCGGCCGGTTTCCGGTAGATCGCCCAGATCAGGTATAGTGACGCTACTGCGCCTCCGAAGCAGAATACGGAAATGTAGGCCCATTGGAAGAAGCTAACGGTGATCGCCAACACCAGCGCCACCAGGCCGCCGAACAGCCTCGCCGTGCGATCGGTCGAAAGCAACAGGGGGACGATGAGGAGGGCGACATAGGCCAGGTAGGTCATCGGCCGTCCGATAACCGCGTCGAGCAGTTCAGTGTCGCTGTAGCGAATGGCCCGAGGAAGCAGGGTGACCTGCAACCATCCCTCGTGGACCAGGTAGGGAATGAACTGGACGGAACCAAGGGCGGCGCCAGCGAGCGCGAACATCAAAAAGGCAGAGCGCCGGCGGTGCGGCTCAAGGAAATAGGCCGAAACCGGCAGCCAGATCGGCCAGACCACCCAGGCGAAGAACATATAGACGAGGGAATAGACGCGCGCGCCTCCAGGCTCGACGCCCGAGCCGGTCAACCAGATGAAGCCCTCCATCAGCTGCTGGAGGCCCAGAAGGATCGGCAGCGCCGCCAGCATTGCGTAGCGCCGGTCGCGCTTCAGCGTCGTGGCCAGGGTGAAGCCGCCGGACGGGATCAGAAAAGCGGCGGCGGCAAAGCTCACGGGCGCCGACAGGCACATATCGTTATCCGTTTTGTTGGGCGAGTATTCACTATGTCGCTCCGGCGGACCGCAGGCAAGCCGGCGCGTTGATGGGCCGGGCCGTAAGGATTCCAGGCGAGCGGCGTCATACGCGCGACCGGTTCAGGACCGGAACGTTTGCGGAAGGCGAGGATTCGATGCGCTGGGCGGAAACATGGCGGGGCGGCTACGGAGCGTTTGTGCGAAGCCCGGAGACCGTCGAGCGACTGGCCGCGGCGGCCGA
>DGIZ01000012.1:0-21462 GCA_002386585.1 Brevundimonas sp. UBA4609
CTCCGCGGGGATGAGCGGAAACGGAAGAGTCAGCTCACCTGCCGCTTCTCCAGCTTCCGCGCCAGGGTGCGGCGGTGCATCCCCAGACGCCGCGCCGTCTCGGAGATGTTGAAGTCGGTCTCGGCCAGCACTTCGTGGATGCGCTCCCACTCCAGCGTCTTGATCGAGGTCGGGCGGGCGGTCAGAGGCGCATCGGGATCGCCCGTCTCGCGACCGAAGGCCGCCTCGATGTCGTCCGTGCCCGCCGGTTTGGCGAGGTAGTGGCGCGCGCCCAGCTTGATGGCCTCGACCGCCGTGGCGATGCTGGCGAAGCCGGTCAGCACCACGATCACCAGGTCGGGATCGAAGGCGTGCAGCGTCTGCACGCAGGTCAGGCCCGACGCCGTTCCCAGCTTCAGGTCCACCACGGCGTAGTCGGGATGGTGCGTCTTCAGCAGTTCGACCATCTGGTCGTGGCTGTGGGCGGACACGACCTGATAGCCGCGCCGCTCGAACGACCGACGCAGGGTGCGGGAGAAGGACTCGTCATCCTCGACGATCAGAAGCTGGCGGGGCTCGTCGGTCATCTCATTCCCTCTTTCCAGACCCCTTATCTCGGGGCCAGGGCGTCGATCGGCAAGGTCAGACGCACCACGGCGCCCGCAGCGCCGCCCTGCCCCCTCGGTCGGTTCGCGGCCACGACCGTGCCCCCCAGCTTGCGCACCACGTTCACCAGCAGGAACAGCCCCAATCCCGCGCCGGCGCGCGCCTTGGTCGATTGATAGGGCTGGCCCAGCTTCTCCAGAATGGCCGCAGGGAAGCCGGGGCCGTCATCCTCGAAGGCGATGAACAGACCACCGGCGTCGGCGGCGGCCCGCACCTCCAGATTTCGCGCCCCGGCCTCATGGGCGTTGTCCAGAAGCGCGCTGAACACCTGCTTCAGGGCCGGATCGGCGATGATGCTGGGGTTGCCGGGCGCCGGGCCGTCCAGGGTCACGCCCAGGGCGTCGCCCGCCTTGTCGGACCATTCGGCGATGATCTCCTGCAGGAAGGCCTTCAGGGTGGTGACGGTCGGCGCCTCGCCCCGCGCCTCGCCCGCCGACATCAGGATGTTGGTGACGATGGATTTGCAGCGCTCGACCTCGGCCTGCATCTGCTCGATGTCATGCGCCAGATCCTCGTCGCGGTTCAGCGCGGGCATCCGCCGCCAGTCGCTGAGAATGACCGAAAGCGAGGCCAGGGGCGTGCCGAGCTCATGCGCCGCGCCCGAAGCCAGCAGCCCCATGCGCACGATGTGGTCCTGCTCCGCCGCCTGCTGCCGCGCCTCGGCCAGATAGGCGTCGCGGGCGCGCACGTTCTGGCTGGTGCGGGTGACGAAGGCCACCAGCAGCACGGCGATCAGGATGAAGTTGATCAGGGCGCCCTGCTGGATCAGGCCCAGCCGCGCATCGGCCCCTGCGGGCAGGTCCAGCGGCTGACGCCAGATCGCCAGGAAGGCCAGGCAGGCGCCGGTCGCCAGCACGAAGCCCCAGGCGTAGACCGGCCGCAGCAGCACCGCCGCCAGCACCACCTGCATCAGATACAGGGCTGCGAACGGATTGGTCGCTCCGCCGCTGAAGTAGAGCAGCCAGCTCAGCGCCGCCACATCGACGCACAAGGCCAGCAGGATCTCGGGGTCGGTGACCACCTTGCGCCGAAGGGTGACGGGCGCGCTGACCAGGTTCATCACCGCCAGAGCCGTCGGCGCCAGCAGCAGCGGCCCCAACGGCAGGCTGATCCCCAGTCCCCAATGGACGATGACGATGGTCGCCACCTGGCCGATCACCGCCAGCCACCTCAGCTGGATCAGCAGCAGCATGTTGCGCCGTCCGGCCGCGCCCGGCGACACTGGCGTCTCGGCGTTTGCGTCCATGCCCAGAACCGTGCGGGCGAAGCGGCTGAGAGTCTGGGTCTGCACTATCGCCCTCCCCTCCTGCGGCGCCGCTCGTCGCGCAGCCACAGAACGGCGCCGCCCGCCGACATCAGGGCCAGACCAAACCAGGTCAGGGCGTAGACCAGATGACTGTTGGCGAACCGCACCACCGTCAGCCCGCCGCGGGGCCAGCCGCCGGGATTGGGCGTCGCGTCCGCGTCGATGAAGTAGGGCGCGACGGCTCCCTCCAGCCGCTTGGCCTCGGCGATCGCCGCCACATCGCGCGAGAACCAGCGATCAGACGCCGGATCGTTGTCGCGCAGGAAGCCGCGCTTGGGCTCGGTGATCCGCAACAGGCCGGTGACGGAGACCGGGCCGTCGACCTGACCTTCGGCGCGGGTTTCAGGGGCCGTTCGCTCGGCGGGGACGAAGCCCCGGTTGATCAGGACGGTGAAGCCCCGCGCATCCGCCAGCGGCGTGACGACCCAGAAGCCCGGCCCCAGGTCCGTCACCGCCTTCACCCGCGCCTCGCGGTCATGCAGGAACCGGCCGCTGGCCGTGACGCGGCGGTACTGGTCCGCCTCGCCTGTCACGGCGTCGAAGCCTTGAGGTCCCGGCGCGGGAGCGGGATCCGCGTGGATGCGGCTGTCGACCTGGCGGATCAGCTCCTGCTTCCACGCCAGGCGCTGCACCTGCCAGACGCCCAACGCCGAAAAGCCCGCGATCAGCACGGCGAAGGCCGTCAGCCCCGCGAGCCATCGGCGGCGTGACGCCGGACAAGCGGCGGGTTCAGGGGCCGACGATGACGTCAAGCGGCGTCTCCGCGTGCGAGAGGGCTCAGCCCATCCCCTGCATGTCGTGGACGGGCATCATGTTGGTGTTCAGGTGATACATGACCCAGACCGACCCGGCGACGGCGATGACCACGATCACCAGGGTGAAGATCAGCGCCAGCATGTTCCACCCGCCCTCGGACCTATGGTTCATGTGCAGGAAGAAGATCATGTGGACCACGATCTGCACCACGGCGAAGGCGGTGATGATCAAGCCCGTCAGCTGCGGCGCCAGCACCCCGGCCATGACCAGCCAGAAGGGAATGGCGGTCAGCACGACCGACAGGGCGAAGCCGATCAGATAGCTCCTGTAGGTGCCGTGATCATGGTCGTCGCCGTGGTGATCGTCGTGAGTCACGGCGTGCTCGTTGTGGGCTTCGGCGCTCATCGCAGTATCCCGAACAGATAGACGAAGGTGAAGACGCCGATCCAGATGACGTCCAGGAAGTGCCAGAACAGGCTCAGGCACATGAGGCGGCGCCGGTTGGCCTGGATCAGGCCCTTCTGCGCCACCTGCACCATCAGGGTGACCAGCCAGATGCAGCCGAAGGTGACGTGCAGGCCGTGCGTACCCACCAGGATGAAGAAGGCCGACAGGAAGCCGCTGCGCTGGGGCGTCGCGCCCAGGTGGATCATGTGGGCGAACTCATAGAGCTCGATCCCCAGGAAGCACAGGCCGAACAGACCAGTGACCGCCAGCCAGACCTGCGTCTGCGCGACCTTGTTGCGGTACATCGCCAGCATGGCGAAGCCGTAGGTGATCGACGAGAACAGCAGCATGGAGGTGTTCAGCGCCACCAGCGGCAGGTCGAACAGATCCTTGGGCGCCGGACCTGCGGCATAGTTGCCGCCCAGCACGGCGTAGACCGCGAACAGGATCGCAAAGATGAGGCAGTCGCTCATCAGATACATCCAGAAGCCCAGCATGGTGCTGTGGCCTTCCGGGTGATGCGGCTCCTCGACCGGGTGGAAGATCGGCCGCCCGGCCTCGTCGACGTAGTCGGGGTTGAGGGTTGGTGCGTGGCTCATCGGATCACCCTTGCGTCGCTGCTGCGGCCGTCAGGGCCTGGGTGCGCGCGTCCTCGGTCGCCTGAACCGTCTCGACCGGGATGTTGTAGTCGCGCCTGTAGTTGAAGGTGTGGAAGATGGCGTAGGCGATCAGGGCGGCGAAGCCCGCCGCCGCCAGCCACCAGATGTACCAGATCAGAGCGAAGCCGACGATCAGCGACAGCGCCGACAGGATGAAGCCGGCCCCGGTATTGGCGGGCATGTGGATTGGTTTGAAGCCTTCCGTCGGACGCTCATAGCCGCGCGTCTTCATGTCCCACCAGGCGTCGCTGTCGTGGATGATCGGCGTCTTGGCGAAGTTGTAGTCCGGCGGCGGCGACGAGGTGGCCCACTCCAGCGTGCGGCCCAGCCAGGGGTCGCCGGTCTCGTCGCGCAGCTTGTCGCGATGGATGATGCTGACGGCGAACTGGATCAGCATGGCCAGGATGCCGACGGCGATGACGGCCACGCCGACGCCCGCGATGACGAACCAGATCTGATAGGCCGGATCGTCGAAGACCCGCATCCGCCGCGTCACGCCCATGAAGCCCAGGACGTACAGCGGCATGAAGGCCATCCAGAAGCCGACCACCCAGCACCAGAAGCTGACCAGCCCCCACTTCTTCTCCAGCCGGAAGCCGAAGGCCTTGGGCCACCAGAAGTTGATGGCGGCGAACAGGCCGAACAGCACCCCGCCGATGATGACGTTGTGGAAGTGGGCGATCAGGAACAGGGAGTTGTGCAGCACGAAGTCCGCAGGCGGCACCGCCAGCATGACGCCCGTCATCCCGCCGATCACGAAGGTCAGCATGAAGGCGACCGTCCACATCATCGGCAGCTCGAACCGGATGCGGCCGCGGTACATGGTGAACAGCCAGTTGAACAGCTTGGCCCCTGTCGGGATCGAGATGATCATCGTCGTGATCCCGAAGAAGGAGTTCACGGACGCGCCCGAGCCCATGGTGAAGAAGTGGTGCAGCCACACCAGGTAGGACAGGATGGTGATGACCACCGTCGCATAGACCATGGAGGTGTAGCCGAAGAGCTTCTTGCCCGAGAAGGTCGAGGTGACTTCGGAAAACACGCCGAACAGCGGCAGGATCAGGATGTAGACCTCGGGGTGGCCCCAGATCCAGATCAGGTTCACGTACATCATCGGGTTGCCGCCGAAGTCGTTCGTGAAGAAGTTGGTGCCGATGTAGCGGTCCGCCGACAGCAGGACCAGCGTCGCCGTCAGGATCGGGAAGGACGCCACGATCAGGATGTTGGCGCACAGCGAGGTCCAGGTGAAGACCGGCATCTTCATCAGGCCCATGCCCGGCGCGCGCATCTTCACGATGGTCGCGATCAGGTTGATGCCGGACAGGGTGGTCCCTACCCCCGCGATCTGCAGCGCCCAGATGTAGTAGTCGACCCCGACGCCGGGACTGTAGCCGATGCCCGACAGCGGCGGATAGGCCAGCCACCCCGTGCGCGCGAACTCGCCGATGAACAGCGAGGCCATGACCAGCACGGCCCCCATCGTGGTCATCCAGAAGCTGAAGTTGTTGAGGAAGGGGAAGGAGACGTCCCGCGCCCCGATCTGCAGCGGCACCAGATAGTTCATCAGGCCGGTGATCAGGGGCATGGCCACGAAGAAGATCATGATCACGCCGTGGGCGGTGAAGATCTGGTCATAGTGGTGGGCGTTGAGGTAGCCCTCGGACCCGCCGAAGGCCATCGCCTGCTGCAGACGCATCATCACCGCATCGGCGAAGCCGCGCAGGAACATGATCAGGCCCAGGATCATGTACATGATCCCGATCTTCTTGTGGTCCACGGTGGTGAACCACTCCTTCCAGAGATAGCCCCACAGCTTGTAGCGGGTGATCAGGCCCAGCACCCCCAGACCGCCGATGACGACGACGGCGAAGGTGGCGACCAGGATGGGCTCGTGGAACGGAAGCGACTCCCAGTTCAACCGACCCAGAAGCGGCGATGTGGAATGTTCGACAGTCATGATCGTTCAGGCGCTCAGGATTGCGACGCGGCGGGCGCGGACGCCGTGGAAGGCGCGGTGAAAAGGGAGGCGAACCGCTCGCCGGACGAAGAACCGGCGCGGCCGGGGCGCTCCAGCCCCTGCCCCATGACGCGGTTCAGAGGGGTGTCGCGGGCGACGTCCTCGCCGAAGGCCTGACGGCGACGGGCCGCCTCGACGGCGGCGGCCTCGGCCTCCAGCGGAGTGCAGATCGTCAGCACATAGGACTCGCCGGCGCCGAAGACGGCGTCGCCGCGACGGGCGTATTTGTCATAGACAAGCGGCAGGGTGTTCTTGACCGCCGTCAGGCCAAGGCCGCCCTTGCGATCGATATCCATCATCTCGCCCATGCACATCTTGCCCGGCTCGACGCACATGTTGACCACGGCGTTGAACAGGCGATCGTCGACCGAGGCGTAGTGGATGACGGGCACCTTCTCGCTGGGCTTTTCCAGCTCCAGATAGGTTTCGCGGTCCAGCCCCTGGCCGGCCGCGCGCACGCCTGCGACCCATTGGTCGAAGCCGGCCTCGTCCAGACCGTGGAAGGCGAAGCGCATGTTCGAGAAGCCGTCGCCGGAATAGTTGGCCGAGAAGCCGACGTATTCGCCCGGACGGTTGATGACGGCGTGCAGCTTCGTCTCCATGCCCGGCATGGCGTAGATCTGGCCGGCCAGGGCGGGGATGTAGAAGGAGTTCATCACCCCGGTCGAGGTGATGTGGAAGCGGATCGGCCGGTCGACCGGCGCAGCCAGCTCATTCACCGTGGCGATGCCGTATTCGGGGTAGATGAACAGCCACTTCCAGTCCATGGCCACCACCTCGACCTGCAACGGGCGGTGATCCTCGGCCACGGCCTGTCCCGCCGCCACGCGGTCCAGCGGGCGATAGGGGTCCAGCAGGTGCGTCCCGGCCCAGGTGATGGCGCCCAGGCAGATGATGATCAGCAACGGCGCGGCCCAGATCACCAACTCCAGATGGGTCGAGTGATCCCAGTCCGGTTCGTAACGGGCCTCCTTGTTCGATTCCCGGTATTTCCAGGCGAAGAAGACGGTCAGGATCATCACCGGAATGATGATGATCAGCATCAATATGACGGACATGACCAGCAGGTCGCGCTGCTGGGCGGCGATGTCGCCGGCAGGCGACAGCACCACGGCCTCGCAGCCGGGCAGCAAGGCCAGAAGAGGCAACAGCAACAGGGGGCGCAGTCGGCGCACGGCGGCTCCAGTCGAGGTTCGAGGCGAGGTCGCGGTCATCGTGCAGGCCCCGTAACCCCGCCCCCGAACAGGCGACATTGGACAATCTGCCCTATCCCTTGCGCCGACCATCGGGAGCAAAGGGGCCGTTCCAACATTCTATTGTCGCGGGCGCGCGTGCGCCCCGGTTCCTGGAGCCTCATCGGTCATGAACGCAGCCAGCGGCGCGCCTTCTTCAGAGCCCCTCGAGCGGGACGCCAGCCGGATCAACGCGCGAGACGGCAAAATCGACGCGGGCGAAATCGCCATCGGCGTCATCATCGGCAGGACGTCGGAGTTCTTCGACTTCTTCGTCTACGCCATCGCCTCGGTCGTGGTGTTTCCACAGCTGGTGTTTCCCTATGCGGGACCGCTGGTCGGGACGCTGCTGTCCTTCGCCGTCTTTGCTGTGGCCTTCATCGCCCGGCCGTTCGGCACGGCCCTGTTCATCGCCATCGACCGACGCTTCGGGCGCGGGACCAAGCTGACCATCGCCCTGTTCCTGCTGGGCCTGTCGACGGTCTGCCTGGGCTTCCTGCCGGGACATGAGCAGGTCGGCCACTGGTCGGCCGCCATGCTGATCGCCCTGCGGATCGGTCAGGGCGTGGCCCTGGGCGGCGCCTGGGACGGCATGGCCTCCCTGCTGTCCGTCAGCGCGCCCGAGAAGCGACGCGGCTGGTACGCCATGGTGCCGCAGCTGGGCGCCCCGATCGGCCTGATGGTCGCCAGCGCCCTGTTCGCCTATTTCCTCAGCAAGCTGTCGGCGGCCGACTTCATGGACTGGGGCTGGCGCTATCCCTTCTTCGTGGCCTTCGCCATCAACGTCGTGGCCCTGTTCGCGCGCCTGCGCATCGTGGTGACGCCGACCTTCCAGGCGGCCTTCGAGACTCTGGAGCTGCACCCCGCGCCCGTGACCAAGGCCGTGCGCGAGGAAGGCGGCGACATCATCATCGGCGCCTTCGCCCCCCTGGCCAGCTTCGCCATGTTCCACATGGTGACGGTGTTCCCGCTGTCGTGGGTCTTTCTCTACACCGACGAGGCGCCCAGCCGCTTCCTGATGATCGAGCTGATCGGCGCCGTCTTCGGCCTGTTCGCCATCCTGGCCTCGGGCTGGCTGGCCGATCGCTACGGCCGCCGCGCCTTGCTGGCGGTCACGGCGGCGGGCATCGCCGCCTTCTCGGGTTTCGCGCCCCAGCTTCTGGACGGCGGCCCGGCGGGCGAGCTGACCTATATGATCCTGGGCTTCATCCTGCTGGGCCTGTCGTTCGGCCAGGCCTCGGGCGCCATCGCCTCCAGCTTCAGCCTGGCCAACCGCTATACCGCCTCGGCCCTGACCTCGGACCTGGCCTGGCTGTTCGGCGCGGGCTTCGCCCCGCTGGCGGCCCTGGCCCTGTCGGGCCGGTTCGGCCTGGTGGCGGGCGGCGCCTATCTGCTGTCGGGCGCGATCTGCACCCTTCTGGCCCTGTGGCTGAATCGCGAACTGGCCAAGGAGCGCGCGAGCGCCAAGGCCTGACCGCCGGATCGGACGTCGCCTCATGATCAAGGGCGGCGCGTTCGGAGAAGCGCGCCGCCCTTGTGACATCTGCGGGTCTCTTCGCCTCGATAAGGTTATCGGCCGTTTACGATAGGACTTAAGCGCCCGCTAAGTCTGTCTGATCGCCTGACGTTAACAGCGGCCGAGTATCGTCACCTGGAAATCAAGGGTGATGAGGACGTCATGACCAAGCTGATGCAGGCAAAACGCCGTGCGCTTCTGGCGATAGCCGCCGGCCTTACAATGGCGGCGGCGCCCCAGATCGCGGCCGCGGGTCCGACAGCGGGACATTCCTACAAGCTGCGCGCCACCGTGCCGGTCGCTTGCTGGGTGCGCCCCGATCGGACCGTCATGGCCGAAACCGGCCGCATGGGCTCGGTGGTCGAGGCCTGCAACAGCCCCGGCGGCTTCACCGTTTCGGCCCAGTACCGCCCCCTGGCGGAGACCGAAAAGGCCCGCATCATCTACGGCGACCGCTCGCTGGATCTGACCAAAACCGGCCTTCTGGAGTTGCGCCGCTCCAGCATGGCGACCATTCGGACCGTCGACTACCGCTTCGACGACGTTCAACTGGACGAGCCGTTGATCCTCGCCCTGACGATCCAGCCGATCTGACAGGCTCATAGTTCTCAAACGATGACGCCCCGCAGATCGCTCTGCGGGGCGTTTTCACTTGCGGCTCAGGGGCGAACGGCCTCGCCCCCGCTGATCAGATCGCCGCGACGGTGAAGGTCAGGGTGTCGCTGTAGTCCCCCGCCCGCTTGCCGGAGGTATCGCCGATGCGGACGGTCAGGGGATAGTCGTCGTTACGCGCCTGAGCCGAGGCCACGTCGAAACTGTACGGCGCCGTCAGATTGACCTGCCGGGAGCCCATCTGCAGCCCATAGTCGATGGCCCAGGCGGTGCCCGCCTGACGCAGCTTGCCCAGATTCTGAGACGTGACGGACACGCGATATCCGCCCGTGCTGTGGACGTAGACCGAGGTGTTGAGCGCCCGCGTCCCCTCATTCAGTTCGCCCAGATTGATCGTCGGCACGCCGTTCTGTCGGGTGAACTCGCCCTTGAGGCCGATCATGGCGGCCGCCGCCATTTCCAGAACGATGGTCACGGGCCGTTCGGCATGGACCTCGCCGTTGGCCGCTTGCAGGGCGATATAGGCGACCTGGCTGTAGCGCCCGTAAGGCAGATTGGCGGGCGGGCGGACGGCCACGCCGATCCGGGCCAGTTCGCGCCCTTCCTTGGGCACATGAATCTGGGCCCCCGTGACGATGCCGCTCACCCCCGAACGCGGCGTGATATCGGCGGTGCTCTGCTCATCGCGCATGGCGTAGGGCACGCGCACCCTGCTGCCGGGACTTCCCAGGCCGAACGGCTCACCGCGCAGTGAGACGCTGAAGCGCCCGTTGCACGGCGTCTGACCCGTGTTGACCAGCGCCATGTCGAAGGTGCGGTACGCGGCGTCGTCCTCGAGCGGGTTATAGCGAATGACCCACTGGTCGACTGCGGGGTCCAGGCTCAGGTTGCACTTGGCCTGGGCGGAAGCCTGGCCGGCCAGCCCCAGGACGCCCAGGGCGCCCACGGCGGCGACAGCCAGTTTACGAGCATCTCCGGCGATCATGTTCTTCTTCCTTCCCGTTATTCTTCCGGCACGTCGATCGGCAGGGTTACGGTCTGCATGTCGAGCAAGCCCTCGTTGTCGGCCGGCACGGTGAACTCGAAACCCGCCGCCGGGCTGGTGAAGAGCTCAACGCGATAGGTCCTGCCCGGCTTCAGCTTCTGGACGGCGAAACGGCCGACCGAGTTGGTGAAGAACAGTTCGGGCTCGGCGTTCGGCTCGTCTGCGGGACGCACGCGGCCCGAGAGCAGGGCCGCCGGCCGGCCGCCGTTGCCCACGATCCGTCCCAGGGCGGAGACGAAGGCGTCGCTGCCGACCTGGATGGAATAGCCGCTCTTGTAGGCGGGCCGAACGCGCAGCACGCCGTCGCCGACATCATAGCCCAACGGGACGTCCAGCACGTCGTAGCGCACAGACTGGTTCACATAGGAGGTCAGGGTGTTAGACAGCGCCGGCCCCAGGGCGCCGCTGCGCGACGTATAGGCCCCGCCCTGGAAGGACTCGCCGACGATGACCGGGTGATCCCCGAGCGTGTCGTGCGGGTAGACGATGGCGAAGCTGTCGTAGATGTTCCGCCCGATCGCCGCCCGACCGCCGGTCGTGGCGATCGAACTGCCGATGCGCAGGGTGGTGACCTGCTCGTCCGAGATGCTGCTGAAGTTCTCGCCGAACGCCGTGTGCGACAGGCTGGCGTCGAAACGGTTGCCCACATAGTCCAGCTGGCCCGAGACCGTGCCGGGACCGTCGTCATAGGTGGACTGGACCGAGTAGCCCCACGATCCCACGCGGTTCTCGCTCGACTGCTGGAAGCGCATGCTGCCGGAATTGCGCGCCGAATTATAACGCGCCTCGCCGCGCCGATCGTATCGCGGCGACCAGATCAGGGCGATGGTGAAGCCGAAGCCGTCGCGCGTCGTCCCGAAGCGGTTGCCGTAGTCCGTATACTCCGTCCCGAACTGCAGCCCCCAGGCGGGCGTCACCCGATAGGTGGTCGTGGCCGACAGCGTGTAGGAATCGTCCATGAAGGTGCTGCGGCTCATGCGGTAGGAGGCCGTCGCGTTCGCCAGCCAGTCCGCGGAGAAGCGGTGCGAATAGGCCCCCGTGAAGATCCACGAAATCGGGTTCTGACCCGAGGCGTTGCCCAGGCTCGAATAGTCCTCGGAGGTATAGTCCGCCACGAAAGTCCAGCTGTCGTAGGTATCGCCCCGGTCGACGGCCAGGTCATAGCTCAGGGCATAGGCGTAGCCCTGCCCGTAGTCGCTGTTGCTGACCGACAGGTCGAGACGCGCCCGCGCGCCGTTCTTCAGGATCACCTGCGTCTGGCCGGTCAGGTTCTGCACCTCTTCCGAAGCCTGCAGCCCTATGCCCAGCGCCGGGCGGTTCTCGAACGCCTTGCGCCAGTAGCCGGTGAAGGCCAGCTCCCCGTCGCTGTAGTCCGGCGTGCCGAACAGTCCGGAGTTGGTCACCCCCAGGTAGGCGCCGTATTCATAGTCGCCGGGCTCCAGGTCGATGGCGTCCAGATAGGCGCTGTAGGAGACGGTCTCCATCCGCCCCGATTCATTCTGAATCTCCAGCTGGACGTCGTTCGAACCGGTTTCGAGCGGCAGGTTGGAGAGGTCGTACTGGCCCGGATCAAGGCGAAACTCGCGGACGAAGACGCCGTTGCGCAGGACACGGACCGTGGAGGCTTCCTGCAGGACCAGCTGCCGCCCGCCCGCCAGGACGTTGTTGCGGAAACTCTCGAAGCGCTGCCGCTGGCGCGCCACGCCGACGCCGCCCATCTGGACGTAGCCCTGTCGGCCCCGCGTCTCGGGATCCAGGTCGCCGAGGTACCAGCGACGGAAGGCTTCGGGCTGATCGTAGACGAAGCGCGCGTAGCGT
The DNA here is from genome assembly GCA_002386585.1 of Brevundimonas sp. UBA4609. GTDB lineage: Bacteria > Pseudomonadota > Alphaproteobacteria > Caulobacterales > Caulobacteraceae > Brevundimonas > Brevundimonas olei. The sequence continues at coordinate 12,054 of DGIZ01000012.1, forward strand.
CGGTCGACCTCGTAATCGCCGGTGAGCAGGTCCTCTCGCCCCTGGACGTCGGTTTCGAAGACCAGGTTCCGGAAGCGCATCGCGCCATTCAGATAAAGACTGGGCGTTCCGACCTCGCCGGTCGAATTGCGCCGCTGCACCAACATGTTGGTGTTCAGATAGGCCGAGAAGTCCTCCGGCGCGACGCCGGGATCGTCGGGTCGACCGCCCTGAAACAGCGACTCCACCGAGCGCTTCGTCGGATCGATGCGCAGCACCAGCACCGCCAACTGATCGGGGTCGTATTCCAGGCGAATGCCTGTCGTGTTGATTTCCTCGGGCGCGAAAGACTCCACGCCTTCCAGCCGCGCCGCCAGTTCCGCCTGTGCTTCAGGCGTCAGCAAGGGGTTGATCAGACGCTGGAACCCCGCGCTCTCGACGATGAAGCGGTCGTCGCGCGTCAGCAGGACCGGCATCTCGCCCAGCACCCGGCTGTTGAAGTTCAGCGGCACCGTCATGGCGATGTCGCGGTCGTAGGGGTTGATGTTGGGCCGCGGCTGCGCAGCGCCGGTCGTCTGGCTTGCAGCGACGGCCTGCCCTTCCTCGGCTTGCCCGTCCTGGGCCGCAGCCGTCGACGCCGCCAGCATGGCTGCGATCAGCGCCAAGCGCGACGCCGTCCCCCTGATCCTCGCCCCCCTCATGGTCAGCGTCCGAACCGAAGGGTCACGGGCTTCGCCGGGTCCAGTTCAACGCCCGTCGGCAGCTTGAACGTGCGACGGCCCCCGCCGGGCGCCAGATATCCGACGCCGACGGTCTGGGAGACTTCATCGCTGTTGTATTCGCGACGGAACGGCTGACCGGCCTTGTCCGTCCCTTCGACGATCCAGGTAGCGCCACTCATCAGGGCGTAGCGTTTGCCGCTGTTGGCGACGACGATCTCGACGCCCGGCTCCGCCGGAGGCGCCGCGACGGGCTGGCCGCCCGTGAGCGAAGGATCGATCTCAGGCGCGGGAGGCGTGACCATCGCGGGCCTGACCGAAACGATCTCGACCTTGGGCTGGGCGCCCGGAGGCGCCACCACGATGAGGGCCTTCATGGTGTAGAGCACCTGGACGGCCACCGCGCCACCCCCCTCGGCCACGTCCGGGTCGGTGGCGACGGGCAGTTGCTTCACCCACAGATAATAGGCGCGCGATACGTCGATCGCCGGATCGCCGATCCACTGGACGCGAACGACCTGCCGACCGCTGACGGGCACCACGCCCTGAGGCGGAAAGACGAGAAAGTCCTCATCCGCCGGCGTCTCGACGATATTGCCGTCGGCGTCGATGTCCATGCGCGTGATGCGGGTTTCGAACGGCAGGGCGGCCGAGCCGACATTGCCCACTTCGATGCGCGCGGCGGATCCTGCGCCCGACGTCGTCAGCTCCGACACCATCGGCGACACCCGCATGGCCCAGGCCGACGTCACGACCAGGAACCCCGCGATCACGACCGCAGCGCCCCGGAGCAACCGTCCCAGCCGCGGCATACGTATGCTCAATCGCACCATCACCGACGCTCCCCAAACCCCATCCAAAGGCGTCCGCTTTCGGCCGCCCAGGCAAAACCGCCCGCCATGCCGCGCCTTGGGCCAGCATCGAGGCAGTCTGACAACCATTGATCACTGAAAAGAAAACGCGCGGAGCGGCCAGGCCGCGCCGCGCGCAATCGGTATGAACGTCGTCGCTTAGAAGGCGGCGATGTTGACGGTCAGATCGCCTTCATAGCTGCCGGCGAGCAGCGACCTGGACGGGACCGGGATGTTGACGTTCAGGGCCATGGCGGACTTCCAGGCGCCGTGCTGCTTGCTGACCGAGTTCGAGCCGGTCGGCAGAACCAGCGAGGTCGCCGAAGCCGCGCCCGCGATGCCGACGTCGCCGGCGGTGTAGTTGGCGGTCACCGAGAAGGGCAGGTTCGCCTGGAACACATTGGTGTCGTAGCCGGCGGAGCTGTTGTTCACCAGGCCGCGGATGTCCGACTTCGAGAGGGTGACGGTGTTCGAGGTGTTGCAGCCCGCCAGGTTGCTGTCGATCGTGACGTTGGCCGGGGCGGTCATGTCAAAGGCGGCCGCAGGGCCCGTGTTGTCCGAGGCGTAGATGCCGATGGTGCCGAAATCGATCGTCTGCGAGGTGCTGCTGCCCGAGTAGTAGGCGCAGTCGGTCGACACCATGCCCTTCAGGGTGAAGGTCGCGCCGTCGTCGCCGGCGGCCGTGCCGTTGTCGCCCTGAGCGCCGCCGAAGGCGTGCCACGACGAGATGGCCGAACCGCCATTCTGAGCGTTCGCGCGGTTCAGACCGGCAGCGATGTCTTCGAAGAAGCCGCCGCCGACGACATTCTGCGTGCCGACGATCGGCAGGGTGGTCTGGCCACGGTTGATGGTGTCGGCCGAAGCGGCCGAGGCGGTCAGGGCGACGGCGGCGACGCCGGCCAGCAGGGTAGCGATCTTCATGATGATTTCTCCAAGCGAGGTTTTTGAAATTCCAGCGACCGAGACTGAAAGCGCCCTCGATCTGCCTTGGATGGTAACGAACTGTAAAAGACTAGGTCAAGAAAAAAATCGACGTTCTGTAGTCGATTTTTGAATTTCTCTTCTAAGGCGAAAACAAATTGCCGCATTATACGACCAAATTGGCCGAACATTACTGACGTTAACTTAGACGTTTTTACTAAACTCTAGGCTGAATTGTAACGCTGAGAGTCTCAGCGTAATCACCAGCCAGCAGCCCGGCCCCTTCGGGCGGCTGAGTTCGGATCTGTAGCCGACCGCCGCCCGCAGCGATCGCGTCGCCGCTGCTCAAGGTCTTGCGGGCCGTCAGCTCGGCGCTTGAATAGGCCGCGCTCATCATGCCGTCTTGCGGCGCAAGGGTCGGAACGGCGACATTCAGGGTGTAGCGGAGGGTCCCGGCGAAAGGCCCCTCGCCCCGAGGCTTGGCCACATGAGCCAACCCGCCGCTGGCGGATTCGAAACTCAGATCGAAGGGCACGTTGCAACGGAGACCCAGGTCCGCCGTCACGACCTCATTGCCGGTCAGTTCCCCGAAGTCGATGACGCCCCCGCCGGAGAGGCGGCAGTCGGCGACGATCCGCCCGGTCACCAGGACGTCGAATCCCGTCGCGCTCTCGATGGAATCCGCCTGGGCGGCCGCCGCCGAAAGAGCGACGAGCATGCCGCCCGCCAAGGCGCCGATACGCATCAGACGCCGACCAGCCGTCGCCCGGCGCGCACTTCTTGTCCTTGCGGTCCCACCCAACGTTCGCCTCCCGTGGCCGCCCTTGCGGCCGCCCCGTCCACACAGACAGGGTTCGCTGGTCAGCGTTCCAAGAGGCGTGCCATCCCATTTTGGCACACAACCAACCGGACGAGCGACGAACGCGCCCCGCCAGCAAAGGTTAATGAAACGTTAACGCCAAGCTCTCTAGTGCGAAGCTCCGGCGCGGGCAAGTAAATGTTTCATTTTGGGATTGTGAGGGTATTTCCCTGTGTCAGCCCGCCTTGGCCTTGCGCCGCCAGTGGGTCAGCAGGTGTTCGGTATAGCCGTTGGGCTGCTCCCGCCCCCTGAACACCAGATCGCAGGCCGCGTGCCACGCCGGGCCGTCATAGGCCGGGGCCAGAGGACGATAGGCCGGATCGCCCGCGTTCTGGCGATCCACCACCACGGCCATGCGCTTCAACGCCTCCAGGACCTCGTCCTCGGTCGTGACGCCGTGGCGCAGCCAGTTGGCCAGATGCTGGCTGGAGATGCGCAGCGTCGCCCGGTCCTCCATAAGGCCCACGTCGTGGATGTCCGGCACCTTGGAGCAGCCCACGCCCTGATCCACCCAGCGCACGACGTAGCCGAGGATGCCCTGGGCGTTGTTGTCCAGTTCCTGCCGGATCTCGTCGGCGCCCGGCATCGCGATCGCGAACGGCGGGGTCAGCAGGGGCGTCAGGCCGGTGGGCGCGCGCCTGGCGATCTCGGCCTGACGCGCCCAGACGTCGACCTCGTGATAATGCAGGGCGTGCAGGGTCGCCGCCGTCGGGGACGGAACCCACGCCGTCGAAGCGCCTGCGCGCGGATGGCCCGCCTTGGCCGCCAGCATGTCGCCCATGCGGTCAGGCGCGGCCCACATCCCCTTGCCGATCTGCGCCCGGCCCGACAGGCCCGCCTTCAGGCCGATGTCGACGTTGCGATCCTCATAGGCCTTGATCCAGCCGGTCTCGCGCACCGCCTCCTTGCGGACGACGGGGCCGCCTTCCATCACCGTGTGGATCTCGTCGCCCGTGCGATCCAGGAAGCCGGTGTTGATGAAGACCACCCGTCCCTTCGCCGCCGCGATGCAGTTCATCAGGTTGACGCTGGTGCGACGCTCCTCATCCATGATGCCCATCTTCAGCGTCAGGGCGGGCAGGCCCAGCATGGTCTCGACCGCGCTGAACAGTTCGTCGGCGAAGGCCACCTCGTCCGAGCCGTGCATCTTGGGCCGCACCACGTAGACCGAACCCGCCGGGCTGTTGCGCGCCTCGGCCGGACGGCGCAGGTCGTGCAGGCCGATCAGGCCCGTCATGGCGATGTCCAGCAGATGCTCGGGCGTCTCGCGGCCGTGGGCGTCCAGCACGGCGTCGGTCGTCAGGTGCAGGCCGACGTTGCGCACCAGCATCAGGCTGCGCCCCTTCAGCGCCAACGTCGATCCATCCGGAGCCGTATAGAGGCGATCGGGGTTCAGGCGCCGCTCGACCGTGCGGCCGTCCTTCTCGAAATCGGCCTGAAGATCGCCGCGCATCAGGCCCAGCCAGTTGGCGTAGACCTGCCGCTTGTCCGCCGCATCGACGGCGGCGACGCTGTCCTCGGCGTCGGCGATGGCCGACAGGGCCGCCTCGACCAGCACATCGGCGACGCCCGCCGGGTCGTCCCGCCCAATGCGGTGCGCGCGGTCGATGACGATCTCCAGATGCAGGCCGTTGTGGCGCAGCAGGACGCCCGACGGCGCCGCCGCCTCCCCCGCATGACCGGCGAAGACGGCCGGATCGGCCAGCCCTGCTTCACGCCCCCCGGACAGGGCGACGACCAACCGCCCGTCCTCGACGCGATAGCCGACCGCCTCGGCATGACCGCCCTCAGCCAGCGGCGCGACCAGATCCATGAAGGCGCGGGCGCGGGCGATGACGCGAGCGCCGCGCTCGACGTCATAGCCGCCCGCCCTGGGCGCCTCGCTCAGCGCATCGGTGCCGTAAAGCGCATCATACAGGCTGCCCCAGCGCGCATTGGCGGCGTTCAGCAGATAGCGGGCGTTGGTCAGGGGCACGACCAGCTGCGGCCCGGCCAGGGTCGCGATCTCGGGGTCGACGTTCGCCGTCTCGGCCCGCACGCCGTCGCGCTCGGGCTCGATGTAGCCGATCTCGCGCAAGTAGGCCTGATAGGCCGCCTGATCCGGTTGGCCCGGATAGGCGCGGTGCCAGTCGTTCAGCTTGCGCTGCAGTTCATCGCGACGTTCCAGCAGGTCGCGATTCCGGCGGCCGAAGCGGGCCAGCAGCCCCTCGACCCCGGCCCAGAAGGCCTCGGCGCTCACGCCCGTGTCCGGCGTCGCCTGATCGCGCACGAAAGCGTCAAGCTCGGCGGCGACCTTCAGGCTGCCGTGGCGGACATAGGCGTCGGCGGGAGTCGTGGGGGCGTCGAACATGGCGGTCTCCTTCAGCCTAAAGACTACGCCCTAGTGGCCGCCGCTATCCACGGCGAAGAAAGCGGCTTATCTTTGCAAAATCTGCAATGATGAGAGCCTGCCATGCTGGCCGAGTATGAAATCTTCGTCCGTGCGCTGGAGGAAGGCAGCCTGTCCGCCGCCGCGCGTCGGCTGGACCTCTCGCCCGCCGTGGCCTCGCGCAGGCTGGCGCGGTTGGAGGACCGTCTGGGGGTACGGCTGATCGAGCGCACCTCGCGCCGTCTGGCCCCGACGGAGGCCGGACGGCTGGTCTATGACCGCGCGGCGCAACTGCTGGAAGGGGTCGAGGATCTGGAGGCCGTGGTGTCGCGCCGCACGACGCAGGCGCGCGGCCTGCTGCGCGTCTCGGCGCCGACCTCGTTCGGGCGGCGACGGCTGGCCCCCCTGCTCCAGCCGTTTCTGGCGGCCCAGCCCCGCCTGACGCTGGAGCTGAACCTGACCGACGCCTTCGTCGACCTGATGGCCGAGGACGTGGACGTGGCGGTGCGGATCGGCGGCTATGAGGCGGCTGACCCGCTGATGCACCGCCTGGCGCCGAACCGGCGGGTACTGTGCGCCTCCCCCGCCTATCTGGCCGAGCACGGCGCGCCGGAGAGTCTGGACGACCTGCGCCGTCACGCCCAGCTGGCGGCCGAGAACCAGTCAACCTGGCGGCTGGAAGGTCCCGAAGGCGCCGTCGTCTTCCGCGCCCGCAGCCAGGTGCGGACCAACTCAAGCGAAGTGGCGCGCGAACTGGCGCTGGCGGGCGTCGGCGTCGCCCTGCGCTCGACATGGGATGTCGGGGACGAACTGCGCGACGGGCGGCTGAAGGTGGTGCTGCCTCAGTATGCGGGGTCGTCGGACGTGGCGATCTTCGCCCTGACGGCCGGGCGGGCGCGGGCCGAAACCCGCGTCCGCGCCTTCATCGACTTCCTGTCCGGCCTGTATGGCGATGTGCCAGAATGGGACAGGTAGACCGCCTTACGGCTTCAGCCACCGATCCAGCCACGACGACATCTCATACAGGGCGTGCCCCACCGACTCCCGCGCGCGGTAACCGTGGGCTTCCAGCGGCAGGACGACATAACGCGCCGTCGCGCCATTGCCCTTCAGCGCCGCATAGAAGCGTTCGGTCTGCACCGGGAAGGTGCCCGAGTTGTCGTCCGCCTCGCCGTGGATCAGCAGGATCGGCTCGTTCACCCTGTTGGCGTAGGTGAAGGGCGACATCTCCGTATAGGTCTCGGTCGCCTCCCAATAGGAGCGCTGCTCCGCCTGGAAGCCGAAGGGCGTCAGGGTGCGGTTATAGGCGCCCGAACGCGCGATGCCGGTCTTGAACAGGTCGGTGTGGGCCAGGAGGTTCGCCGTCATGAAGGCGCCGTAGGAGTGGCCGCCGACGGCGATCCGCTCACGGTCCGCCACGCCCAGAGCCGCCACGGCGTCGACCGCCGCCTTGGCGCTGGCCGACAGTTGCTCGATGTAGGTGTCGTTCGGCTCGGCCCCGTCGCGGCCGATGATCGGCATCGTCGGGTTGTCCAGGATGGCGTAGCCCTGGGTCAGCAGGAACAGATGGCTTGATCCCGACGGACGCACGAAGCGGTTGTCGGTGTCCACCACCTGGCCGGCGACCGCCGCGTCCGTGAACTCGGCCGGATAGGCCCACATCAGCAGCGGCAGCGGACCGTCGCGGTCCTTGTCGTAACCGGCGGGCAGATACAGCGTCCCCGACAACTCCACCCCGTCGTCGCGGGTGTAGGTGATCAACTGGCGCGTGGCCTCGGCCAGTTGCGGCGCCGGATCGGGGAAGTTGGTCAGTTGGGTGACGCCGCCGTCCAGGTCGCGGATGCGCAGATTGGCCGGATCGACCCGGCTCTCGCGATAGGTGACCAGCTTGCGGCCCGCCTCGTCCAGAACGCCGACGACCGTCTCATATTCACCCTGGGCCGAGCGCCAGACGCGCTCGGTCTCGCCGTTTTCCAGGTCGAGAAGGTCGAGGAAGGGGTAGGCGCCTTCGCGTGTCGCCCCATTCCCCTCGACGAAGACCCTGGAGCCGTCGGCGCTGAAGCGCATGACCGAACGGCCGCGCGCATTGGGCTCGGTCACCACCGAGCCCGGATCGTTGTAGCGGTCCTGATAGTTGCGATCGACCAGGACGCGGCCCGCGCCGGGGTTCGACGGATCGACCAGGGTGCGGGTCTCGTGCCGGGTGTTGAACCAGCGGCTGTTGACGATGGCGGCGTCGTCGCGGCCCCACGTCGTTCCCGCGTAGCGTTCCTTCAGGTCGGCCAGGGTCTGCACCCGGTCGTTGAAGGGCGCGCGCAGCATGAAGACGCGATCGCGCACCTCGGCGGCGTTGCGCGGATCGCCGCCGTCCTGAGCCTCGGCCCAGACCAGGGTGGCGTCAGCATCGGCCCGCCACTGGACCGCACGCGGACCGGGCGCCACGGCGTCGAACGGCGTCGGCACGTTGTCGCGCAGCGGCAGGTCGGCCACGCGGTGCACCTCGCGGCCGTTCATGTCGGTGACGATGACGTCCGACGGAAACAGGCTGGCCGGCACGACGTAGGAATAGGGCTTCTTCACCCGCGTCTGCAGGATGTAGCGCCCGTCCGGCGAGGTCGAGACCCCCAGAATGACGCCCGGCTGGCCCACCGAGCGGGCGCGGCCGTTCAGCGACACCACCGTCGGCTGGCTGGTGAAGTAGTAGTCGAACAGGGCCTCGTCGCCGACGTTGGACAGCAGGTCCTGATAGGTCCGCACCGGAGCGGCGCGCCCGCCGGTCTCGGTGATGATCGGGCCTTCCGGCGGATGATCCACGTTCGGGACCACGCCCCGCCCGGCCGGCACCGCCAGAACCAGCAGGCCCGAGGAGTCCGACAGCCAGGAGAAGCCCGACCCCGCCGCCGCGTTGACCATCGGCCCGTTCAGCTTGCGCGCCCTGGCCTGGGCCACGTCGGCCGTCCACAGCTCCAGCCCGTTGGGCGCATTGACCAGGAAGGCCACGGTCTGGCCGTTCGGCGCCCAGCTGACGTTGGTCAGGCGCGCATTGGCGGGCAGGCCCGTCACCGGGCGCGCCGCGCCGCCGTCGACCGTCTGGAAGCTGAGGCCCGTCAGCCAGGAGACGCGGCTGTTGGCCGGTCCGTTGTTCTTGGGATTGATGCGATAGCCCGCCAGCCGCAGCATCGGCTCGGCCAGTTCGGCGATGGCCGGCAGATTGGCGCGATCAGTCAGCAGCAGGGTCTTGCGGTCCGGGCTGATGCTGACGCCCGGATTGGGCTTGGCGTCCAGAATCTGGGCGATCGGCGCCGGCGGCTGCTGATAGGTCGGCGCGGCGTCCTGGGCGACCGCGACGACCGGCATGGCCAGGGCCGGAACGGCGGCGGCGAGCACAAGGGCGGGCAAGGCCGCCCGCAACAGTCGATGGCGCATGGAGTTTCCCCACTGAGACGAGTCTTAAGCGGCCCTAGGTGTGAAACCCCCTTCGTCCGGGGTCAACCGTCAGGCTTGTCGCCCTGTCGTCGTCTGCGTCGCGCTTGCCGCTTGCCCCTCCTCCCCGCCCGCTTTAAGGACGGAGGAGACCGCGATATTCATCAGACGGTGAAAAAGGGAGTCCGATGAGCAAGATTTACGCTGATGTGAAGTCCGCGCTGGAGGGGCTGACATTCGACGGCATGACCGTCATGTCCGGCGGCTTCGGCCTGTGCGGCATCCCCGA
>DGIZ01000012.1:21661-30686 GCA_002386585.1 Brevundimonas sp. UBA4609
GGCGAGAACAAGGAGTTCGAGCGCCAGTATCTGGCCGGCGAACTGCAGCTGGAGTTCAACCCGCAGGGCACCCTGGCCGAGCGCATCCGTGCGGGCGGCGCCGGCATCCCGGCCTTCTTCACCGCCACCGGCGTCGGCACCCTGGTGGCCGAGGGCAAGGAAGAGCGCGAGTTCGACGGCCGCCGCTACATCATGGAGACCGGCCTGATCGCCGACCTGTCCATCGTCAAGGCGTGGAAGGCCGATGAGCGCGGCAACCTCGTCTTCCGCAAGACGGCCCGCAACTTCAACCCGATGATGGCGACCGCCGGCAAGGTGACGGTCGTCGAGGTGGAAGAGATCGTCCCCGTCGGCTCGCTGGATCCCGACCACATCCACACGCCGGGCGTCTATGTCGACCGCCTGATCCAGACCGTGTCCGAAAAGCGCATCGAACAGCGCACCGTTCGTCAAAGGAGCGCCGCATAATGGCCCGCACTCGCGAACAACTGGCCGAACGCGCCGCCAAGGAGCTGCAGGACGGCTTCTATGTGAACCTGGGCATCGGCATCCCGACCCTGGTGGCCAACTACATCCCGGACGGCATGGTCGTGACCCTGCAGTCGGAGAACGGGATGCTGGGCATGGGCCCCTTCCCCTATGAGGGCGAGGAAGATCCCGACCTGATCAACGCCGGCAAGCAGACGATCACCGAAATCCCCGAGAGCGCCTATTTCAGCTCCTCGGACAGCTTCGCCATGATCCGCGGCGGCCACATCAACCTGTCCATCCTGGGCGCCATGGAAGTGGCCCAGAACGGCGACATCGCCAACTGGATGATCCCCGGCAAGCTGGTGAAGGGCATGGGCGGCGCGATGGACCTGGTCGCGGGCGTCAAGCGCGTGGTCGTGGTCATGGAGCACGCCAACAAGCACGGCCAGTCCAAGGTTTTGAAGGAATGTAGTCTGCCGTTGACCGGCACGGGGGTGGTCAGCCGCATCATCACCGACCTGGCGACCTTCGACGTCAAGCCGGACGGCTCGGGCCTCGAACTGATCGAACTGGCCGACGGCGTCACGCTGGACGAGGTCGCCGCCAAGACCGAGGCCGACTACACGGTGGCGGCGAACCTGGTCTGAGCCGCCCGCCCCGCCTGAAACGCAAAACCCCGGCGACCGCGAGGCCGCCGGGGTTTTTACTTCTTCCTTCTCCCCTTGCGGGAGAAGGTGGGCGCCGAAGGCGCTCGGATGAGGGGTGAGGACGCCGCCTTTAGAGTTTCATCGACGCGTTGGCGCGCAAACTGGACGCCGGGGCGCAGACACCCCTCATCCGTCTCGCTCCGCGAGCCACCTTCTCCCACAAGGGGAGAAGGGTATTTAGTCCCGCATCGCCTGGAAGCCCTGTTGGTCCGTCCACAGGACGATCTGGCGGCTGGCCTCGGCGGTGGCGCGATCGAAGGCGGCGACGATGGCCGACTGGCGGTTCTCGCCCGCGCCCTCGCTGACCGAGATGCGATCCTCGGCCACGATCGAGCGGTCGCCCTGCCGGACCAGGCGCAGCAGCACCACGATGTTGACGTCCGGCACGGCGCCCCGCGCGGCGTAGGCGGCCTCGAACCGGCGCACGTCCACGCTCAGCAGCAGGCCGTCGCGCGTCAGAGGGCCGCTGCTCAGCACCGTGCAGGTTCCGCCGTCCAGGAAGGCGTTGCGCAGAGCTTCCTCAAACAGGGTCTCGGCCGGCGACACCCAGCGCGCGCCCTTGATGTAGGCCGCCTCCGCCCCGGTCACGGCCAGCAGGCGATCGCCGCGCGCCGCCTCGGGGAAGTCCACCCTGCGCATGGAGACATGGACGTCCGGGCAGGCCGAGGTCGCCCCCGTCCCGGCGAAGGCCGAGGCCCCGCCGAAGCGATACAGCTGGACCGGGTCCGGCGACGACAGCAGAGCGCAACCGGACAGGGCGCCGGACAGGGCGACCGACGCCGCCGCAATCATCAGTGTGGAACGGATCACGGCTGCACCTCGATTTCCTTGGACGGCGCCTTGGCGATGAAGTCGCGCGGGCTTTCGCGGACATTGTCGATCAGCGACTGCAGCGAGCGCGTCGCCCGATCCAGCTGGCGGATGGTGTCGTTCAACTGCGGCACCGTCTGCGTGCCGAAGTCGCCCAGCGGACCTTCCAGGCCGCTGGCCGAGCGGTTGATCGAGGCGATGGCCGCCTGGGCCTCCTCAGTCGCCTTATTGATGTTGGCGATGGCCTGCCTGCCGTCGGTGTCGACCATCTGGCGCGCGCTGGCGCCCAGAGCCTGATATTCGCCGACAGCGGCGTTGGCCTTGGTGATCGTCTCTTCCAGCTGCTGGAACATGCCCTTGCGGGCTTCCAGTTCGGCGGTCAGGGCCTCGACGTTCTTCACGCTGGTCGAGAAGCTTCGGATGTTGTCGTCCGACATGACGCGGTTGATGCGGTTCAGCGCGTCCACCGTCTGCGCCAACACCGTGCCCGATCCGCTCAGAAGCTCGGCGATGGGGCTGGGCTGGCTCTGGATCACCGGCACGACGTTTTCGGGATACTGCGTCTTCAGCAGAGCGCTATTGGGGTCGCCCGCCGTGATCTGGATGTAGTTCAGGCCCGTGATGCCCTGCGGCTCCAACTGCGCCCGCGACGTCACCCGCACCGGCGTCGTGCCGTTCAGGCGCACGCGGGCGATGACCTGATCCGCCTTCTTGGGATCCAGGTTCAGATCAGTGACCTCGCCGACGCGAATGCCGTTGAAATGGACTTCTCCGCCTTCGGACAGGCCGCGCACGGGTCCGTAGAAGACGATGTCATAGACATCGTAGTCCTTGTTGAACTGCAGCCGCGCCAGCCAGATCGTGAACACGGCCAGGGCCACCAGAAGGGCGACGGTGGCGATGCCGACGGCGGCGTAATGAGCGTCTCTTTCCATCGTTTCGCGCCCTCCTCAGGCCGCGGTCTTGTGGGCGGCGCGTCCGCGCGGCCCCAGGAAGTATTCCTTGATCCAGGGGTGGTCCGAGCGTTCCAGCTCAGCGACCGGCGCCTTGGCCACCACATGCTTGTCCGCCAGGACGGCCACCTCGTCACAGATGGCGTAAAGGCTGTCGAGGTCGTGGGTGATCATGAAGACGGTCAGCCCCAGGTCATCCGAAAGCTGGCGGATCAGATCGTCGAACGCCGCCGCCCCGATGGGGTCCAGCCCCGCTGTCGGCTCGTCCAGGAAAACCAGTTCGGGGTCCAGCGCCAGGGCGCGGGCCAGGCCGACGCGCTTGCGCATCCCGCCCGACAGCTCCGCCGGCTTCAGATAGAGGGCCTCGGGCTTCAGACCGACCATGGCCACCTTCATCTCCGCCAGTTCGCGGATCGTGCTCTTGGGCAGTTTCGTGTGCTCGACCAGGGGCGAGGCGACATTGTCCAGCACCGTCAGGGCGGAGAACAGGGCCCCCTGCTGGAACAGCACCCCGGTGCGGCGCTCGACGGCGGCCGCCTCTTCCTTGGTCATGGCGCTGCGGTCCTGGCCGAACAGGCGCACCTCCCCGCCCTCCGGCTCCTTCAGGCCGATGATGGAGTTCAACAGCACCGTCTTGCCGGTGCCGGAGCCGCCGACGACGCCCAGCACCTCGCCGCGCATCACGTCCAGGTCGAGGTCCTGATGGATGACCCGGTCGCCGAACTGGCTGAGCAGGCCCCGCACCTGGATCAGGGCCTCGCCGTCGTCGGGTTTGCGCGTCTCGCCCGTCATATGTTCAGCTCGATGAAGATCAGGGCGAAGACGGCGTCCAGCAGGATGATGGCGAAGATGGCCTGCACCACCGCCGCCGTCACCCGACGGCCCAGGCTCTCGACGTCGCCCGCCACGGCCATGCCCTGACGACAGCCGATGGCTGCGACCACCAGGGCGAAGACCGGCGCCTTGATCAGGCCCACCATCATGTGGGTCGGCATGTAGCCGTCCTCGACCAGCCGCTGGAAGAAGAAGACGGGGCCCAGGTTCAGCTGGCTCCACGACACCATGACCCCGCCCAGCAACCCGCCCACCATGGCCAGGAAGGTCAGCAGGGGCAGCATGACCAGAAGCGCCGCCAGACGCGGGATCACCAGGGCCTGGAACGGATCGACGCCCATCACCCGCATGGCGTCCACCTCCTGCGTCATGCGCATGGAGCCGATCTCGGCGGCGAAGGACGAGGCCGAGCGGCCCGCCAGCAGAACGGCCGTGATCACCACCGCGAACTCGCGGAAGACGGCCACGCCGATCAACTGCACGGAGAACACCCCCGCCCCGAACTGGGTCAGCAGGTCCACGCCGATGAAGGCCACCACGGCGCCGATGAAGAAGTTGGTCACCACCACGATCGGGATGGCGTCCAGGCCGGTGCGCTCGGCCTGGCTGAACCAGGCGGCCCAACGGATGCGGCCGGGGTTCCTCAGGGCCGTCACCACGGCGGCCATCAACCGGCCCAGGAAAGCCAGGGACAGCATGGCCTCGGCGCCGAAATCATAGACCCCGCGCCCGACCTTGGCGAAGCCGCGCGTCATCGAGGCCGAACGGCGCGGCGGCTCGGCCGTCATGCAGTCGAGCTTGGCCACCATGCGGTAAAGACGCCCCGCCTCGGGCCGGGCCGACCAGGCGGTTTCGGGAATGGGACGGCTCATCGCCTGAGCCACGGCCAGGGCGCCGGCGGTGTCAAAGCGGCCCAGGTCGTCCAGATCAAGCGCCGTCACCGGCCGGCCGTCCAGCTCGGTCTTCAGCCGATCGCCCAGGCGGCCCACGGACACCGTCGACCAGTCACCGGCCAGTCGCAGTCGCGCCTGGCCGTCCTGATGCTCGTCAATCTGGAAGTCCGCCCGATTCATGAGTCCGACACTGACACAGGCCCGCCTGCACGCATACGGCGGTTAAAGCTATGCTTTTCGCGCCGCGTCAACGACGGATGACAAACCTCGATCTCTTCCGGCTTTGCTGGGCGCAAGCCAAGCCCTCCCGTCACGGCGCAGCTTTGTGAACGTCGTCGGGCGATTTTCGTTCAGCGCCGCCGGAAGGCGAAAGACCTATCTCAGATAGTCCAGCAGGGAGACCTGCCGCAGCTGGCTGATCACCTGGGCCGACGCCTGCAGGGCGATCTGGGCCATCTCCAGTTCGACCACCGCCTCAGCCATGTTGGCGTCGGTCTTGCCGGCCAGAATGGTGTCCACGGAGATCTTCCGCGTCTCCTGGGATTCCAGCAGGCGATCCACGCGGTTTTGCATCCCGCCGTTGGCGGCCTGCAGCTCCACCATGCCCTTGGCCGCCGCTTGGAAACGACCCATCTGCGTGGTCAGGAAGGCCTTCTGGGCGTCCGTCATCTGCCCCTCCAGCGGCGCCGCCTCATGCGCCAGCTGGATGTCGCGGAAGATGGCGAACAGCTCCGTTCCCATGGCGTCCGCCAGGAAGCCCGTGTCCATCGATACGTTCTCGTCCAGCCAGGACGACTGCTTCAGCTGATCGTTGCGGAAGGCCGCCCCTTCGTCAGGCAGGGCCGCCAGCTTGGCCATCATGGTCGCGCCCGGCTGGCCGGGAATCTCGGGCAGGTCCACCGGCGCGCGGTCGATGACGCCGCCGCCGAACAGATACTTGCCCTGATGCTTCATGTTCAGCCCGTCCTGGGCCTCGGCGAACAGGCTTTCCAGCGAGCCCATCAGCGCATCCATCCGCCCGGCGGCGATGGCGTCGGCGATTGCCTGGCGCGCGGCGGTCGCGGCGTCGGCGACGCGCTCCATGGCCAGGTCCTGGGTCTCCAGCCGGGCGGCGACGGCCTTGTTGGTGTCGATGAAGGTCTGAATGCGGGTCTGGCTGGACTTCAGCGCGCTGACCGTCTCCGAACCGCGCCCGAAGCCCACCAGATCGGTGGCGTTCTTCTGCGTGTTGACCTTCTTCTGGGCGGCGTCGGCCCGCGACTGGGCCGCCATCAGATCCAGCAGGGCCGACTGATAGTTTCCGTAGGTCGAAACGCGGGTCATCGCACCATTCCCAGCAGGATGTCGTACATGTCCTTGGCGGCCTGAACCATGCGGGCGGAAGCGTTAAAGGCTTGCTGATAGGTGGTCATCAGCACCAGCTCCTCGTCCAGGTTGACGCCTTCGACGGAGACGCGGCGCGCCGTCGCCTCCTTGGCCAGGGCCGTGGCGCTGGCGGCGTTATTCTTGGCCATGGCGGCCCGGCTGCCGATCTCGCCTGACATTTCCGACGCATAGCGCGACAGCGACATGGAGCCGCCCGCCGCCCCGCCGGCCGCCGAGAAGGAGGCCGCGTTCTCGCCGGCGCTCGCCAACAGCCGCGCCCCGCGCGCGTCGTTCCTGCTGACCACGGCGGCGCCGACCCCGGCCGCAGAATCGGCCTGGGCGAAGGCCATGAGGGCCGGGTCGCGCGCGATATCGGCCCTGATCGAGAAGGCGTCGGCCCGCGAGGCGCGCGCGCCGCCCAGGCCGAACAGCTCGCTCATCGACACGCCCGACGGAACTTGGGTCGTGCGGTCCTGCAGCACCGACAGGGTCGCGCCCGACCCGGGGCGCGGCGTGAACGTCATCTCGCCCGCCGCACTGAGGCTGAACGTCCCCATCCGCCCGGCGCCCGTCATCGGATCGTTGAGCGCGGCCAGCAGGCTGGTCATGTCGCCGCCGGCCGGGACCGCCACCTCGATGTCCCGCAGCTTGGCGCCCGCCGCGTCGCTGAAGCGGAAGGTGATGGCGTCGCCCGGCGTGAAGCCGTGCTGCGACGCCCCCGTCATGCCGGTTTCATAGATCGTCGGCTGCTCGCTGGCGATCAGGTCGTTCAGGCCGAAGAAGTGCGAGAAGCCCCGTCCGCCCTTGTTCGAGGGCGCGGCCGGATCGTCGACCACCACCACGCCCGTGCCGGCCGCGCCTTCGATCTTCAGCCGTCCGTCGACGAAGCTGGCGCTGCCGTTGGCGCCCAGCTGGGCGTTCAGATCGGCCAGGAAGGTCGCCGGGTTCAACGTCGCCAGGTCCAGATCGACTTTCTGCACGACGACGCCCTGGCCGTCGGTGATGACGATGGAGGTCCGGCCGGAGAAGCCCTGCAAAGCGGTCTCCAGCGACTGCCCCACGTTGCGGCCGGTCAAACTGTTCGGCGGCGGCGCGGCCGAGGAGGCGTTGTGCGCCCGGTTCAGTTCGTCGGCCAGGCGCGACATCAGTTCGGCCAGACGCTCCGCCGTCGCCGGGGCCTCGCCGTCGCGCAGCTCCAGCAGGCCCTTGATCTCGCCCGAGCTCAGCCCCTCGGCCAGGGAGCGCGCCTTTCCGGCGGGCGGCTCGATGACCATGACCTCATTGAACACCGTCTCGGCCGAGACGGCGCCGGCGCGCACATAGTCCAGCTTGGCCGCCCCCTGCCCCGCCAGCAGGATGCCGGCGCCGGTGCGGATCTCCACCCCGCCGACGGCCCGGCCGGTGATCCGCACGTCCATCAGGGTGGACAACTGGTCGATCAGGGCCGCCTGGGCCGTCTGCGCGCCCGAGGAGTCCGCATTGACCACCGTGGCCTTGGCGATCTCGACGTTCAGCTTCTCGATCTGCTCCAGCAGGCTGTTGGCCGTTTCCACCGCGCTCTTGATGCGGGCGTCGGCGTCTTCGCGCACAGACTGGATCTGGGCGTTGATGCGGGCGGCTTCGTCGAACAGGCCCTGCGTCTTCCAGATGGCCTCCTGGCGCGCGGGACCGGACGTCGCGTCCTGAGCCGAGGCCGCGAAGGCGGCGAAGACGCTGTCGATCTGCGAGAAGAAGCCGCTGTTCGCGCCGGGATCGCCGAACATCGACTGGATGCGGTCATACAGCTCATAGCGCACCGTCTGGCGCCCGGCGTCGGCGCTGGCGTTCAGACTGGCGGCCTGAAGGAAGCGATCGGTGGCCAGGCGGATGCGGGCGATCTCCACCCCCGCGCCAACGCCCTGGCTGGCCCAGGACTGCTGGTCGGCGATCTTGCGGACATAGCCGGGCGTGTTGACGTTGGAGACGTTGTCCGAGACCACCCGCAGCTGCGTCTGGGCTGCATTCATGCCCGAGGTGGCGATGTTCATGATCGAGTTGAGGGACATCAGACGCCTCCCACGCTCAGCCGCATGCGCCCGCTCGGCAAGCCTTGCAGGCGAGCGTGCAGATCTTGCCCGGCGAATTGAGCAGGCCTTCTGACCATCTCTTTGATTTTCCTCGACATCGGCATTCGGCCCCTGTGCATTCGAAGACAGAGGAGGCAAGCGGCGGGCCAAATCCGCAGGCGCCGCCCGCGCCCGGCAAAAAGCGACAGGCGCGGCAAGAAGCGCCCGGCTTCACACGTCGACGCCCACGGCGAGAAATCTATAAATATCTATATAATTCAATATTTTGAATTGAACACCTGCGCTTGGCCCGGCGTTTGCGGAGGCTCTGCCGAATGACCCAGGCGCAGCAGGCGCCGCCCTCACCGACCGAAAGCGCCTGCCGTCCGCATGTCCGCCGTCAGCCTCCTGTCCGTCCTGACGCCCGCCGCCCCCGCCGGCGCGAGCCTCGACGCCTCCGCCGAGGCGGCGACGGACAGCGCCGTCTTCGCAGGGCTGATGCTGAAGGAGGACGCGCCGACGGCCGCCCCGACCGCTCGAACGGCTGAAGGTCTCGAGATCATCGTCGCCGCCGAGCCCGCCAGGGACGACACCGCCGTCGCCCCGGCCCCGCCCGTCTGGTTTGCGCCTCCGCCGACGCCGCAACCGGAGCCTCTCCAGCCCGCCGTCGATCCCTCATCGCCCGCGCCTGAGACGAACGCCGCCCCGGCCGCCGCCGAATTGGCGGCGGAGCCTCCCGCCGCCGGCGCGATGACGCCCGCCCCGCAGGCCGATCATGAGGCCGCAGAACCGGTCCCGACCTTCGACCGTCTCGCACAAGCGGACGCCCCGACCGATCTTTCCGGAACCGCTCCCCCGGCCGAAGCCGAGGCCGTCGCTCCGCCCGCGCCTTCCGCAACCCTCGCCACGGCCGCAGATGCGGCCAAGGCCGCAGATGCGGCCAAGGC
>DGIZ01000217.1 GCA_002386585.1 Brevundimonas sp. UBA4609
GATCTGGCGAGGCCCGCGCCATGGCCGCCGGCGCCCCCTTCGGCTCGGCCGTGATCGGCGGCGAGGACCTGTTCGCCGGTCGGGTCGAGGAGCCGAATGCGGCCCTGGCCCTGCTGACCGGCCCGGCCGCTTCGGGCGACGCCGCCTTCGGCCATCTGTTCGACCCGGCGGGCGTGGCCGAGGCCAGGACCAAGCTGGAGGCCGGATCGTCCGGCCCGATCGAGCTGATCGCCCGCGCCCACCCGGATCGGCAACTTCACCTCTATGTCGCGCTGGAAGGCGACAAGCGCCGCGTCTGGCTGTTCGACGTGGCGGCGCAAAAGTCGATGGAGTTGCAACTCTCCCAAGCCCAGAAGATGCAGGCCGTGGGCCAGTTGGCGGGCGGGGTGGCGCACGACTTCAACAACCTGCTGACGGCGATCCAGCTGCAGCTGTCCGGCCTGCTGGAGCGGCACCCGGTCGGCGATCCCTCCTATGAGGGGCTGAACGAGATCCGCCAGACGGCCATCCGCGCCGCCGATCTGGTGCGCAAGCTGCTGGCCTTCTCGCGCAAGTCGACGGTGCGGCGCGAGCGGCTGGACCTGGGCGAGCTGGTCGGCGAGTTCGCCGTGCTTCTGCGTCGTCTGCTGCGCGAGGACGTGCGGCTGGAGACCGACTACGGCCGCGACCTGCCGCTGGTGCTGGCCGACAAGAGCCAGCTGGAGACGGCGGTGATGAACCTGGCGGTCAACGCCCGCGACGCCATGCGCGGCGTGGTCGAGCCGGGCGCGGGCGTGGTCACGATCAAGACCCGTCGTCTGACCGGCGCGCAGGCGCGCGACCTGGGCTGGCGCGAGGCCTCCGAGGACGTCGCCCTGATCGAGGTGTCGGACACCGGCCCCGGCGTGCCGACGGCCCTGCTGGACAAGATCTTCGAGCCCTTCTTCACCACCAAGGCGGTGAACGAGGGAACGGGCATGGGTCTGGCCACAGTCTACGGCATCGCCCAGCAGGCGGGCGGCCACATCACGGTCGCCAATCTTGAGAATGCGGGCGCCGCCTTCCGCATCTTCCTGCCCGCCGCCACGGCCGAGGAACTTGTCGAGGCCCCGGTGGTCGAGAAGGTCGTCAAGGCGCCGCGCGACCTGTCGGGCGCGGGCCGCATCCTGTTCGTGGAAGACGAGGCCGCCGTGCGCGGCATCGCCGCCCGCCTGCTGCGCCAGCGCGGCTATGAGGTGATCGAGGCGGCCGACGGCGAGGAGGCCCTGATCCTGGCCGAGGAATGGGCGGGCCAGATCGACATGCTGATCTCGGACGTCATCATGCCGGGGCTGGACGGGCCGTCGCTGCTGAGGAAGGCGCGGCCCTTCCTGGGCGACGCGCCGGTGATGTTCATCTCGGGCTATGCCGAGAGCGACTTCTCGGACCTGCTGCAGGACGAGGTCGGGGTGTCCTTCCTGCCCAAGCCGCTGGACATCAAGACCCTGGCCGAACGGGTGAAGCAGGAGCTTCACGCGGGCTGATGCAGGGCGAGGGCGTCAGGCCCTCAGGTCGAGCCGATCGTCCGACGACCAGCGCCGCTCCCGCGCGGCTTCGTGCAGGGTATCGGCGAGATCGAGCAACTGATGACGGCGGAGACGCGGAATCACTTCCAGCAACTGCAGGCGCAGGCTTTCGGCTTCGGCGTCGGAGAGGAAGGCGTCGCGAGAACGACCAGACATGGCGCACCGCCCTGAAAAGCGACCGGAAAGACGGTCAGGGGCGTTCGGAAAACAGCTATTTCGCGCTTTAGGTTCCGAAAATCGGCTTTGGCTCGAGAATTGTGAACAAAGGCGACGTTCAAGGCTTGGGTATGTCGCGCGCGGCCCTAGATAGGGTCCAGAGGAATCAAACGCCGTAAAGAGGAGTCTCCCATGGCCTTCACCCTGCCCCCGCTGCCCTACGCCTATGACGCGCTGGAGCCGGCCATCGACAAGGAGACGATGACCTTCCACCACGACAAGCATCACCAGACCTACGTCGACAATCTGAACAAGGCGATCGACGCCGACGCCTCCCTGCAGGGCAAGTCGCTCGAAGACCTGTTCGCCCAGATGTCGAAGCTGCCCAAGGCGGTCCGCAACAACGGCGGCGGCCACTGGAACCACAGCCTGTTCTGGGAACTGCTGGCCCCGGCCGACAAGGCGGGCGCGCCCTCGGCCGAACTGGCCGCCAAGATCGACGCCGAACTGGGCGGCATGGACAAGTTCAAGGCCGACTTCGACGCCGCCGGCGCCGGCCAGTTCGGCTCGGGCTGGGCCTGGCTGATCCTGCAGGACGGCAAGCTGAAGGTCACCTCGACCCCGAACCAGGACAACCCGCTGATGGATCTGGCCGACGAGAAGGGCGCCGTCCTTCTGGCCGCCGACGTGTGGGAGCACGCCTACTACCTCAAGTACCAGAACCGCCGCGTCGACTACCTCAAGGCCTTCTGGTCGGTGGTGAACTGGAACAAGGTCAACGAACTGTACGAAGCCGCCAAGGGCTGATCGCCCGGCGTCTGAGCGCCTGATCTGCGGCCGTCGTTTCCGAAGGGAAGCGGCGGCCGTTTCCATTTAGTCCGCCTGCTCCTCGGCCATGAGGGCGGCCAGCAGCGCCTCGCCGTCCTCCAGGGCCCTGTTCTTCAGGGCGGCGGGGTCAAGGACCTGACCGTCCAGTATGACTTGACGCAGGCGTCGGGTGTCGCGGATGTCCTGCGACGGGTCGCCCTCCACGATCAGCAGGTCGGCGCGGCGTCCCACGGCGATGCGGCCGATGTCCTCACGTTGCAGGATGTCCGCTGCGGTTCCGGTCGCCGACGACAGCGCCTGGAGGGGACTCAGGCCCGCGCGGGTCATCAGCTCCATTTCCAGATGAAGACCGCCGCCCGGCAGGTTGTAGGCGCCTGCGGGCGTGTCGGAGCCCGCGCCTATGCGGCCGCCCAGTTGGGCCAAGCGCACCATCACGGCCGCGCCGATGCGGGCGTCCAGCCTCGCCTTGCCGTTGCTCTCGGCATTGGCGTGGAAATGCTGATGGACGCCGCGCCATTGCTGATCCAGCCCGTCGCGGACCGACCCCTGCGCGTCGCCCAACGGCAGATCGGCCAACGCCGGATCGGGCGATTGCGTCTCGGCGGTGAAGTGGGAGACGGACAGGGTGGGGACCAGCGCCGTCTGCGCCGTCAGCAATGCGCGGGCCAGCTGATCGATCAGGGCGGGATCGAGAACGTCTGCATCCAGATCGCCGCCCAGACGACGGTAGGCCAGGGCCGCGCCGCTGGCGTGCTCCAGACTGTCCAGGCCCAGGGCGGCGGCTTGAAGGAGATCGACCTCCGCGCCTCCGAGACCGCGCGTCGAGGCCATGCCCAGATCGGCCATGGTCGGCAGGCCCAACGCCCTGGCGCGCTGGACAGCGGCGGCGAAGGCGTCGGGCGGCAGCTGTTCGTACAGCTTGACCCAGTCGGCGCCTTCCGCCGTCAGGGCGTCCACGGCGGCGATCGCCTGCTCGGGCGTCTCCGCGATCAGCAGTTCGACGCCTTCCAGCGACGGACCGTCGGCCGGGCGCGCCGGTGACGGCCCGTCCGGCCCCGCCGCGGGGTAGAAGCGCTTGATGATGCTGTTCTCGCCGTCCAGCATCGGCCCGGCCCAGACCAGACGGGTCTGCGGCGCGGGCAGGGCCTTCAGGGTCCGGACCATCGCCAGGTCGGTGTTGGCGGACCGCACCGTGGTCACGCCCGAAGCCAGGAACCAGCCGTAGTAATGGGGGCGCGGGTGAGCGTGCAGATCGATCAGGCCCGGCATGATGCTGCCTTCGCCCGCGTCGATGAAAACGGCGCCTGGAGGCGCGGCGCAATCGGCCGCCTTGCCGACGCAGGTGATGACGCCGTCGATCGCCACGACCCGGCCCTGAGGGATCGGCGCTGCGCCCGAGCCGTCGATGATCCGACCGGAAAGCACTAGGGCGTCGGGTCGGTCGGCCTCGCCGGCCTGCGCCGCCGTCGCGGTCAGAACGGCCAGGGCCGTCGCCGCCGTGCGCCAGAGCTTGCCCATCATGTCGTCTCCTCCCGAGCTGTTTCTTCTGGTTCGGACAACTGCACGGGCGGAGGCTGCAGGCTCAAGTTTCCTTTCTGTCATGCTGGAGGCGAGAACGGCCGCCGACATTGACTCCCGGCCGCGTCGCCTTCATAAGCCCGGCCTTCTCGCACCGGGTTTCGCCCGAGGCGCGATGTCTATTACGGACGATGCGTGGACCGCCGTTGAGATCGCCGCTCCAATAGGGGAGGGGCCGGGCCGCATCATGATGAAGAGTGACACATGTCCAAGCGCCATAGCGCCAAGTACAAACTCGACCGGGCCATGGGTGAAAACCTGTGGGGTCGCGCCAAGTCTCCCGTCAACAAGCGTTCCTACGGCCCCGGCCAGCACGGCCAGCGCCGCAAGTCCAAGGTCTCTGACTTCGGCCTGCAGCTGAAGGCCAAGCAGAAGCTGAAGGGCTACTACGGCAACATCACCGAGAAGCAATTCGCGGCGACCTACGCCGAAGCCGCCCGTCGCAAGGGCAACACCTCGGAAAACCTGATCGGTCTGCTGGAATCGCGTCTGGACGCCATCGTCTACCGCGCCAAGTTCGTGCCGACCGTCTGGGCCGCCCGTCAGTTCGTTTCGCACGGCCACGTGACCGTGGACGGCAAGAAGGTCGACATCGGTTCGTACCGCGTCAAGCCGGGCCAGGTCATCGAGGTCAAGGAAAAGTCGCGCAACATGGCTCTGGTGCTCGAAGCCCAGCAGTCGAGCGAGCGCGACCTGCCTGACTATCTGGAACTGGGCGATCGCGGTTTCTCGGTCCGTTACGGCCGCGTGCCGGAACTGTCCGACGTTCCGTACCCGGTGAAGATGGAGCCGAACCTGGTCGTCGAATACTACTCCTCGTAAGTTCGACGGACCTGCCCGATCCGTCGGGCGCGGTTTCAGGGTCAAGAAAAGGCTCCGGCTCGCCGGGGCCTCTTTTTTTATCCGACGCAGCGGCGGTTCCCTTTTGGGCCAAACCAAGGCATGTTGCGCCGGCTGTCAGGATCGAGCCGCGGGAGGCTGAAATGAGATATCGGATCGCTTTCTGCGCCGCTGTGGCGCTATCCGTCGTCCTGACCGGCTGCGCCCAGAAGCCGGGCTCGCTGGTGCGGACCGAAGGGATGCCGGGCCAGCTGGAGCCGATCCACGCCGCGGCCTTCACCCGCGACCTGGCCGTGTTCCGCGTCAGCTCCAACGGCTGCACCGACAAGAGCGACGTGAAGCCCTTCATCACCCGGCTCAAGGATTCGGCGGTCATCACCCTGCGCCGCCTGGACGAGGATCGCTGCACCCGTCCGATCAAGGGCGGGGTCCAGGTCGAATGGACCTTCCAGGAACTGGGCCTGCCGCCCGGCGCCAATGTCGTGGTCAACAACCCCTACATGATGGACGGCGCGGCCGTAGCCATCAGCCAGTGAGGGCGAAGGCCGTTAGGGCGGCCTTTTTCAACTTTCCTTTATCCATATCGAAACAGCCAGGGTTAACGCCTGGGAGCTAGAACGGCCGGCTCTTTTCCTCCCCGGCGTCTTCCATGCGTGTCCTGACCTGCCTTACCGACGAGCATCATCTGGGGCTCGTCGCCCTCGCTGCCCTGATCTGCCTGCTGGGCAGCTTCATCACCACAGGACTGTTGAAAAGGGTCAGGGAGAACGCAGGGATGGCTCGCCTGTCCTGGCTCTTTCTGGGCGCCGTCGCGGGCGGGGCGACGATCTGGTGCACCCACTTCGTGGCCATGATCGCCTACCGGCCAGGCGTCGAGACGGCCTATGAGCCGCTGTTGACGGGGGTCTCCCTGGCGGTGGCGATTCTGGGCGTCGGCCTGGCGCTGGCGGCCGCCTCCATGCGCCGCCGGTTCTCCGTCGAGGCTGGCGGAATCCTGTTCGGCGCGGCCGTGGCGGCAATGCACTTTGTGGGAATGGCGGCCCTGTCGGTCGAGGGCGTGGTTCATTGGTCGGCCGTCTATCTGGCCGTATCCGTCGCCGGTTCGGTGTTGTTCGGCGCTCTGAGCTTCCATCTGGCGTCGGCCGACGACCGTTACGCCCGGTTGAAGGGCGGAGCGGCCATGGTGCTGGGCATCGTCTGCCTGCACTTCACGGCCATGGCGGCGATGACGGTCATCCCCCTGGCGCCGCTGGACGGCATGTTGACGGGCGAGAATGCGCGTGACGTGCTGGCGCTGGGCGTGGCCGGGGTGGGCCTGTTGGTTCTGGGCGCCGGGGCCGCCAGCCACGCTCTGGACCGCGAGGCTCTGGCGCAGAATCGTGAACGCCTGCAGTACCTGCTCGAGACCGGCGTGGACGGCATGGCGATCGAGCGGGACGGCGTCATCGTCGCCGTCAACGAAGTGCTGGCGGAACTGACGGGCGCGGATCGCCAGGCCCTGATCGGCTCGGATCTGGAGGCCTGGGTGCAGGACGCCCGCCGTCTCGATGACGGGGCCGTGACCCAGACCGTGTTGATGGCGAAGGGACAGGAGATTCCCGTCGAACTGTCGGCCCGTCGCGACCTCACTGCGCGCAGCCGCACCATGATCTACGCCGTACGCGACCTGCGCGCCCGCATGGCCCAGGAGCGCCGCATCGCTCATCTCGCGCGCAACGACAGCCTGACCGGTCTGCCGAACCGCGCCTCCTTCCTGGAGCGTCTGACCCGCCAGAAGCAGACCGCCGCCGAGGGGGAGGCCCTGGCCCTGTTCGCCCTGGACCTGGACCGGTTCAAGGAAGTCAATGATCTGTACGGTCACGCGGTTGGAGACCAGTTGCTGTGCGTCATCGCCCAGCGGATGAAGGGGGCGCTGCGCGAGGGCGAGTTCATCGCGCGCCAGGGCGGCGACGAATTCCTGGCCCTGGCCTCGGTCGGCGACCGCGACGAGGCTCGCGCTGTCGCCGAGCGCCTGCGTCAGGCCGTTGTTCAGACCGTGACCCTCGACCACGCCGACCTGTCCTGCGGCGCCAGCATCGGGGTGGCGCTGTGGCCTGAGGACGCTCACGACGTCTCTACCCTGATCAACAACGCCGACCTGGCCATGTATCGCGCCAAGGCCTCCCTGACTCAGGACGTCTGCTTCTATGAGGCGGACATGGACCAGGCGGTCCGTGCGCGCCGTCGTGTGACCCAGGCCCTGCGCGAGGCGCTCGAGAATGAGCGGTTCGAGCTGCACTATCAGGTGCAGGCCTCGGTCAGCACCGGCAAGGCTACCGGTTATGAAGTTCTGCTGCGCTGGAAGGATCATGACGGCCGCTACATCTCGCCGGCCGACTTCATCCCTGTGGCCGAGGAGAACGGTCTGATCCTGCCGATCGGCGAATGGGTGCTGCGCCAAGCCTGCCGCCAGGCCGCCGCCTGGGACGAGCCGCATCGCATCGCCGTGAACCTGTCGCCGGTCCAGTTGAGCCACGTCGACCTGCCTCGTCTGGTGCACCAGATCCTGCTGGAGACCGGCCTGGCGCCGTCGCGCCTGGAGCTGGAGATCACCGAGACGGCCATGATCACCGACATGGAGCGCACCACCCATGTGCTGCGCCAGCTGAAGGCCCTGGGCGTGAGCATCGCCATGGACGACTTCGGCACGGGCTATTCCTCCCTGTCGACGCTGAAGGCCTTCCCCTTCGACAAGATCAAGCTGGACCGCTCCTTCATGACCGAACTGGACGGCGAGGCGCCGCAGTCGCGGGCCATCATCCGCGCCGTCCTGACCATCGGCGAAAGTCTGTCGATCCCGGTCCTGGCCGAAGGCGTCGAAACTGCGGAGCAGTTGGCCTTCCTGCGCGCCCAGGGCTGCAATGAGGTGCAGGGCTACCTGCTGGGTCGGCCTCAGCCCGAAGCCGACGCCTTGTTGAACGGCGCGGTCAGGATCGCGGCGACGGAAACCGTCGAGCCTCAGGCCGAGCGCGCGGCGGCGTAGCCCGGCCAGTGCGTCGCGTCCGCCCGTTCGTACTGGACGGGCAGGGCCTCTTTCGCGCCCAGGGCGACGGCGGCGTGATGGCCCCAGTTCGGATCGTCCAGAACCGCGCGGGCGACGGCGATCAGGTCGGCCTTGCCCTCGGTCAGCACCGCCTCGGCCTGTTGCGGCGTGACGATCATGCCCACGGCCATGACGTTGGCCTCGGGGACCGCCGCCTTGACCGCCTCGGCGAAGGGAAGCTGATAGCCCGGCTGGTCGCCGGGGATGCGCGCGGTCGCGACGTTGCCGCCGCTGGTCAGGTGCAAGTAGTCATAGCCCATCTCGTGCAGGGCCTGGCCGAAGACGGCGGCCTCGGCCGGGGTGATCCCACCCTCGGTCCAGTCCGAACCGTTGAAGCGGACGCCCAGGGCCTTGGTCCGGGGCCAAGCGTCGCGCAGGGCCTGGGCGATGCGCAGGGGGAAGCGCATCCGGTTCTCCAGCGAGCCGCCGTATTCGTCCGTCCGTTCGTTCGACAACGGCGAGAGGAACTGGGTCAGCAGGTAGCCGTGGGCGGCGTGCAACTCGACCAGGTCGAACCCCGCGCGGTCGGCGCGCTCGGCCGCATCGACGAAGGCGGCGACCACGCGGTCCATGCCCGCCTGGTCCAGGGCGGTCGGCGTATGCCAGTCGTCGCGATAGGGCTGAGTCGAGGCGGAGAAGGTCTCCCACGCCTTGTCCGCCGGCGCCGGGCCGCCCCGGTCGATCCACGGCGGATTGGTCGAGGCCTTGCGTCCGGCGTGGGCCAGCTGAATCCCGATCGGCGTGTCCGAATAGGTGCGGATGTCGCGGATGATCCGGGCGAAGGCGGCTTCCTGCTCGTCGTTCCACAGGCCGGTGTCGGCCCAGGAGATGCGGCCCGCGGCCTCGACGCCCGT
This sequence comes from Brevundimonas sp. UBA4609, assembly GCA_002386585.1. Taxonomy (GTDB): domain Bacteria; phylum Pseudomonadota; class Alphaproteobacteria; order Caulobacterales; family Caulobacteraceae; genus Brevundimonas; species Brevundimonas olei. Next base: position 8,883 of record DGIZ01000217.1, read on the forward strand.
GGCTTCGATCACCACCAGTCCGGCGCCCGACAGAGCCAGTCTGGCCACATGCTGGGCGTGCCAGGGCTGAGGGACGCCGTCCACGGCCGAATACTGGCACATGGGGGCGATGACGATGCGGTTCTTCAGCGTCAGCGGCCCGACGGCGCGCGGGGTGAACAGCAGGCTCATGCGTGACTCTCTCGATGAACCCCGGGGAGGCGGGGCACAGTAGCTATGACTGTGGCGGTTGGGTTCAAGGCCTCCCTTTCCGATTATTCACGTGATCCCCAACCGCGAGGCTGGCAGTTTGCCGCCAACCAACAAGGGGAACACCTATGCGTCGTCTCATCATCGTCCTCGCCGTCGCCGCGGTCGCCGCGCCCATGCTGTCGGGCTGCATCATCATCGCCACCGAGAAGCCGACCACCCGCGTCATCCACTCGGCCCCTGCCGAGGCGAACTGATGCGCCTGGCCGTCGTCGCCGCCGTCGCCCTGCTGCCGCTGCTGGGCGGTTGCGTCATCTATTCCAACGAGGGCGGAGAGAAGGTCTCGATCGTCACGGACCAGAGCGCGGCTCGGGACGAGCCGCTGGAAGCCGTCCGCAAGGTCGATTTCGACGGCCAGCGCCTGAACGTCGTCGTCGGCTCCAACGGCTGCACCGAGGCGTCCAGCTTCGAGGTGCGGATCAAGGACGGCGACCCCGCCGAACTGACCCTGGCCCGCCGTTCGCCTGACCTGTGCAAGGCCCTGGTCCCCGAGGGCAAGACGGTCAGCTGGACCTATGACGAACTGGGCCTGGAGCGCGGCCAGCCCGTGCGCGTGCTGAATCCGATCAGCCTGTAGGCCCGGCCCTGGAGAGGCGTCAGGCGCCGAACGCGCCTGACAGCACCCCGAACAGCGGGTTCGGCCGCCCCTCGTCGTTGAACAGCAGCGGACTGTCCTTGCCGTCGTCGTTCTCGGCGCGGCGCAGCCAGGAGTCGCTGTCGCGCACGCCCCAGACGGTAAAGGCGAAGCGCTGCGCGGGCGGCAGGTCCATGAAGGCTTCCGCCAGTTCGGCCACGCGCGCCGTCTGCTGTTCGCGTCGCTGGGCGCCGGGACGCAGGTCGGGCATCCGGCCGCCGCGTTTCAGCGAGGCGTCCAGTTCGGAGACATGGATGGGCAGGCCGAACTGGCGGGCCTCGTTCATGAAGCCGGCGATCCGGCCGTCGGGAATCTCGATGTCGAGATGGGACTGGACGCCGATGCCCTGAACCGGGGCGCCCGCCTTCAGCAACCGTTCCACCAGACGCAGGAAGGCGGCGCCCTTCTTGGGCGTGTTCTCCAGATTGTAGTCGTTCAGGAACAGGGTCGCCTCGGGCGCAGCGATGCGGGCCTGTTCGAAGGCGCGGATGATATAGGCGTCGACGCCGCCCAGGCCCTGGCTCCACACGCAGTCGCGATAGCCGCTCCCGTCATCCTCGACCGGTTCGTTGACCACGTCCCAGCCGACGATCTGGCTGCGCCAGCGCCCGGCGACCTCGGCGATATAGCGGTCGTGTTCGGCGATGAAGCGCGGTCGGTCGTCGACAATGGCGGTGAACCACGGGTGTTCCTGCGCGTACCAGATCAGGGCGTGGCCGAAGAGGCGGATGCCCAGATCACGCGCGAAATAGGCGATGCGGTCCGGCGCGTCGAAGCGCAGGGAGCCGTCCTTCTGGAGGATGTATTCCATCTTCATCTCCCACTCGGGCGTGAGCTGGGAGAAGTGGGTGGAGACCAGACGGAACCAGTCCTGATCGGATAATTGGCCCGACATGGCGACGGTCCCGACAGGGAAGGACGCGACGGACTTCAGCGGGCGGATGGGATCGGTCGGCGACGGAACAGGCGCCTCGCCCGCGCCGCAGGACGCGAGCGCGAGGGTCGAAGCCAGCAGGGCGCGGCGGTCGATCACAGCGCTTCTCCCTCCCCTTCAT
>DGIZ01000255.1 GCA_002386585.1 Brevundimonas sp. UBA4609
GCCGCTCGGGCCGAGGCGGGGCGTCGCCTGCTGGCCGCCCGTCGTGCGGATCGCCGCCCGATCGCGGGTTCGGCCGATCGCTATTGGGTGCTGGGCGGGATCGGAGCGACGGCCGCCGTGTCGCTGGGCCTCTACGCCGTCTTCGGCGCGCCGGGCATGAAGGATCAGGCCTATGAGACGCGCGTGCGCGAATGGGCCTCGGCGCCGGAGACGCTGGAGCCGGCCCAGGTCGCGGCCGTGCTGGGACAGGTGGTCAAGGACCGGCCCGACGACCGTCTGGCCCTGACCATGCTGGGCGCCGCCCGGTTCGAGGCGGGCGATCCCATCGGCGCGGCCTCGGCCTTCCGCCGCGCTCTGGCGATCCAGCCGGACGACGCCCGCAGCTGGGCGCGGCTGGGCGAAAGCCTGGTGCGGGCCAACGGCGGCGCGGTCGACGGCGACGCCGAGGCGGCCTTCCGTCAGGCGATCAAGCTGGACCCGGATCAGCTGGGCGCGCGCTTCTATCTGGGCGAGGCGGCCCTGGCGCGCGGCGACCGGGCCGAGGCAGAGGCCATGTGGAGCCCGTTGATCGCCGTGCTGGACGCCGCCGATCCGCGCCGCACCGACCTGCAGAAACGTCTGGCCGAGGCTGCCCGATGAGCCGTTGGCCCTGTGCGACTCCCGCCTTATACGCGGCGGTGTTTTCCGCCGTTCCCGGATCGTTGACATGAGCTGGTTGCCCAAATCGCCCAAGGCGCGCCGTCGCCTGTGGGTCGTGATCGCCGCGGCGCCCGTGCTGGCGCTGGCCGTCGGCCTGTCGCTGTGGGCGATGAAGGACAATGTGACCTTCTTCTACTCCCCTTCGGAAGTGACGCCGCAGAAGGTGCCTGCCGGTCAGATGATCCGTCTGGGCGGTCTGGTCGAGGCGGGCAGCGTGACCAAGGCCGCTGACGGTTCGGTCGTCTTCGTCGTCACCGACAACGGGGCGACGGCGCGGGTGATCTATCACGGCGACCTGCCGGACCTGTTCCGCGAGGGGCAGGGGATCGTGGCCCAAGGCGCCTTCCGCCCAGACCGCACCTTCGAGGCCAGCCAGGTGTTGGCCAAGCACGACGAGACCTATATGCCGCGCGAAGTCGCCGACCGGCTGAAGGAAAAGGGCGAGTGGCGGCCTGACGATGCGGCGGCGCCCGCCGTCGCCGCGCAGCAGGGGGCCTAAGCCTTGGTCGTCGAACTGGGCGCCTTCGCCCTGATCCTGGCGCTGGCGCTGTCGGTGCTGAGTCTGGCGCTGACCACGGCGGGGCGTCTGCGTCTCAGCCCGGTTCTGGCCGGGGCGGGGGGCGGCGCCATGCTGGCCTCGGCCGGAGCGATCGCCCTGGCCTTCGGCGCGCTGATCTACGCCTTCGTGGTGTCGGACTTCTCGGTGTCGAACGTGGCCATGAACAGCCACACCGACAAGCCGGTCTTCTACAAGGTCGCCGCCGCCTGGGGCAGCCATGAAGGCTCGCTGCTGCTGTGGTGTCTGGTGATGACGGTCTTCGGCGGGGCGCTGGCGCTGGCGCGCGGCCTGCCGTTCGGACTGAAGACCTCGGCGGTGGCGGTGCAGGCGGGGCTGTCGAGCCTGTTTCTGGCCTTCGCCGCCTTCACCTCCAACCCCTTCTTCCGGCTGGACCCGGCGCCGGTACAGGGCGCGTCGCTGAACCCGCTGCTGCAGGACCCGGCGCTGGCGGTGCATCCGCCGCTGCTCTACGCGGGCTATGTCGGGTTTTCGGTCTGCTTCTCGCTGGCGGTCGCTGCCCTGATCGAAAAGCGCGTCGATCCGGCCTGGGGACGCTGGGTGCGGCCGTGGGCGCTGGCGTCGTGGGCGCTGCTGACGGTCGGCATCGCGCTGGGCTCCTTCTGGGCCTATTACGAACTGGGCTGGGGCGGCTGGTGGTTCTGGGACCCGGTCGAGAACGCCAGCTTCATGCCGTGGCTGGCGGGCGCGGCCTTGCTGCACTCGGCCATCGTGACTGAGCGGCGCGGGGCGCTGGCGGGCTGGACTGTGTTCCTCGCCATTCTGGCCTTCACCTTCTCAATGCTGGGCGCGTTCCTGGTGCGCTCGGGCGTGCTGACCAGCGTTCACGCCTTCGCCGTCGATCCCCAGCGGGGGATGATGCTGCTGGCCATTCTGGGCGTGGCGGCGGGCGCGGCCTTCGTCCTGTTCGCCTTGCGCGCGCCGGCCATCCGCTCGGGCGCCGCCTTCGCCCCGGTCAGCCGGGAGGGGACGCTGGTGCTGAACAACCTGTTCCTGACGGCGGCAGCGGCCACGGTCCTGCTGGGCACCCTCTATCCCCTGATCCTGGAAGCCGCGACCGGCGCGACCATCTCGGTCGGCCCGCCCTATTTCAACGCCGTCTTCAATCCGCTGATGATTGTCGCCTGCCTGATCCTGCCCGCCGGGCCGTTGCTGGCCTGGAAGCGCGGCGATCTGAAGGGCGCCTTCCAGCGCCTGTGGCTGGCCGCCGTGTTGGCGATCGCCGCAGCCTTCGCCGCCTTCTTCCTGTTCGAGCCGAAGAAGGCGCTGGCCGCCGCAGGGCTGGGCGTCGGGGCGTGGCTGATCTGCGGCGCGCTGGCGGAGCTTGGCGTGCGGACCAAGGTCTTTCGCGCGCCTTTGCCTGAGACCCTGCGCCGGGCCAAGGGACTGCCGCTGGGCGCCTGGGGCATGGCGCTCGCCCACGCCGGTCTGGGCGTCTTCATCCTGGGGGCCGTGGTCGAGACCAGCTTCAAGGCCGAGGCCGCCGCCGCCCTTCCGCTGGGCGGGGAAGTCGCCGCGGGGCCGTGGAAGGCGCGGCTGGACGCGGTGCAGGTCATCGAGGGGCCGAACTATCTGGCCGAGCAGGGCCGTCTGACCATCATGTCGGTGGACGGCCGCGCGCCTGAGCGCGTCATCACCGCCGAGCGCCGCTTCTTCCCGGCGGGCGGCCAGACGACGACCGAGGTCGGCCTCGACTTCCGCGGGCTGGACGACGTCTACGCCGTCATGGGCGATCGGGCGGCGACGGACACGGGCGAGCGCGCCTGGATCGTGCGCATCTATTACAACCCCTGGGCGCGGTTGATCTTCCTGGGACCGGCGCTGATGGCGCTGGGCGGGTTGATCTCCCTGCTGGACCGGCGTCTGCGCGTCGGGGCGGGCTCGCGCGTGAAGAAGGCCTCTAAGCGGGTCGAGCCCGTGGAGGCGCAGGCATGAGGCGCGCCGCCGCCCTGTTCGCCGCCGCCCTGCTGGCCGGCG
>DGIZ01000040.1 GCA_002386585.1 Brevundimonas sp. UBA4609
GCCGCAGGGCGGCGCTGGCCCGCGCGGGCAGCGGCCGCAGACAGAAGGAATAGTCGCCGTCATAGGGGGTGGGCCGCCAGCCGGCGTCCTGCATCCCCGCGTCGAAGGCGACGTGACAGTGGCCCCAGCCGCCTTCGCGGTGGGCCTTGTCGACGAGCGGGCCGAGCGCCTGCAGCAATTCGGGCGAGGTCGTCTGCAATCGCACCTTGGCCGCGCCCAAGGCCGGCGCGAGGGTGCGCAGCCCTTCCAAAAGGGACTGGAGAGCGTCAGCCTCGGTCTCGAGGGCGATCAGATCGATGATCTCCAGGATCGGCGGCTCCAGCGGCGTCTGCTTGTTCAGCATGGCGACGGCGAACCCCGTGATGCGCCCGTTCGCGCGATACGCCAGGGTCAGCGGCGGCACCGTCAGGTCGGGGTCGGACAGGCGCCAACGCATGATGGCGGGGCTGCGGTCGGCGATCAGCCGACCTTCTCCCCGCAGAGCGTCCCAGAAGCGGCTGTAGTCCGAATCGTCCGTCAGATCGTCCGACAGACTCACGGCTGAGGGCAGGCGATCCTGTGCGCGCTGCATCCGACCTCCAAGCAGCCGGGGCAGGGGCGACAATTGCTCGCCCAGCAGGCGCGCCACCTGCGGCGCTTGATCGACGATGCGGCGCAGACCACGGCCATAAAGACAGGCCAGCGGGTCCACCAGCCAGGATAGTTTGACGTCGTGGGTGAGCGGCGGCCACGGAAGCATGCCGTGACGCCTATAAAGGGGGCTGGAGCGTGCATTCGCGTTCAGCGTGTATCGCGCGAAGCAGTCGGGTTGCTCCACGAAGGCGCGGACCAGATCCCGGCTGCGGCCTCTGTGTTCGCGGGGCACCACGATGGAGTAGCCGGTCGCGCCATACAGCGCCTGATCGCCTCTCCAGAAGCGCTGGATGAAATTTCCGGCGCAGGCGAAAGGGCCGTCGCCAGCGTCAATGACCCAGCCGTGGGGCGTGTTTCGTCCCGCCGCCGCAGGGTTCGACCATAGCCACGCCCATCCTTCGGCCGAGCGTTGCGGCCACCATACGCTGCGGTACAGGGCGTTCACGGCCTCGAGATCCGATTGGCGAACCGGGCGGATCGACATTCAGCGCGTCTCCATGGGCGAACATATTGAGGCTACTTGGCCGTAAAAGAGTGTCCATTCGGCTAATGACACGCATAGGGCGAAGAAACGCCGCCGCTGCGACGTCATGTAGGCCGGATTTCGCCGTTAACGCTTGTTTGCAATCCGTGACCGTGCTGTTTCTGCACGCTTCCGCGCCCGTCGGGGGCGCAAGAGATGGAGCTTGCCGTTGAGCACGACGGACGCAGGGGGCGCGCTCGAGGCGCCACGCAAGACCTTTCTGGGTCACCCGCGGGGGCTGGTGATCCTGTTCTTCACGGAGATGTGGGAACGCTTCTCCTATTACGGCATGCGGGCGCTGCTGGTCATGTATCTGACCCAGCACTTCCTGTTCGGACCGGCCGAGGCGCAGGGCATCTACGCCGCCTACGCCGCGCTGGTTTACCTGATGCCGGTCCTGGGCGGCATGATCGCCGACCGATACCTGGGCGCGCGCAAGGCCGTGGTCATCGGCGCCGTGCTGCTGGTGGCGGGCCACTTCACCATGGCGTTCGAAGGCTCGGGCGGTAAGGAAAGCCTTACCATCGGCGAGCGCGCCTATCAGATCGAGGTCGTCGGCCGCGATCAGAACCGCACCATGTTCGCCGTCAGCGGCGACGAGCGGGTCCAGATCTCCATTACCCCGGAAGGCGTGTCCAAGGTCGGCGCCGAGCCGGCGGCGGCCCAGGCCGCCGACGCTGCGGCGGTCGCGGCGGTCAGCGAGGGCTTCCCCGCCTTCACGCCCGCAGGCGGCTACAAGGTCGAGACCAAGCGCGACACCGCCTTCGGCGAGCCGGTCCTGTTCCTGGCCCTGTCGCTGATCATCATGGGCGTGGGCTTCCTGAAGGCCAACATCTCGACCGTGGTGGGCGCCCTCTATGAAGAGAACGATCCGCGTCGCGACGGCGGCTTCACCATCTTCTACGTCGGCATCAACCTGGGGTCCCTGCTGGCCACGGCGGCCTGCTCCTATCTGGGCTTCACCTACGGCTGGGCCTACGGCTTCGGTCTGGCGGGCTTCGGCATGCTGTTGGGGCTGCTGACCTTCCTGATCGGCGCGCCCTGGCTTGAAGGCCGCGGCGGACCGCCGGTCCCGCTGAAGGGGCGCTCCATCTTCGGCGTGCCGGTCGAGGCCTTCTTCTGGATCGCGGGCATCGTCGCCGTGTTCCCGATCTGGATGCTGATGCAGCGTCACGAGATCGTGCAGACCATCCTGATCCCCATCGCCCTGGTCACCTTCGTCTCGGTGGTCGGCTACACCGTCTTCCGCCTGAAGGGCGCCGAGCGGTCGCGGATGCTGGTCGCCCAGGTGCTGATCTTCTTCTCGGTGCTGTTCTGGGCCCTGTTCGAACAGGCGGGTTCGTCCCTGACCCTGTTCGCCGACCAGTCGACCCAGATGCCGAGCTGGTTCAACGCCGGCTACACCCAGATGTTCAACCCCGGCATCATCGTCATCGGCGGCCCGATCATGGCGGCCCTGTGGGTCTGGCTGGGCAAGCGCAACCGCGAACCTTCGACTCCGGTCAAGTTCTCGGTCGCCCTGGTCCTGGTCGGCGCGGGCTTCCTGCTGCTGTCGTGGGCGGCGGCGAACAACTTCAACGAATCCTTCCGCGTGCCGTTGATGATCCTGTTCCTGACCTACGCCTTCCACACCGTCGGCGAGCTGTGTCTGTCGCCGGTCGGCCTGTCGATGATCACCAAACTGTCGGTGGCGCGCGTGGTCGGCCTGATGATGGGCGTGTGGTTCCTGTCGTCGTCGGTGGCCCACATCGTCGCTGGCTGGATCGCCGCCGCCACCGCCACGGACACCGTGGCCGGCGTCGTCACCAACCCGCAGCTGGCGTTGCAGACCTACGGCTCCATCTTCGGGACCATCGGCTGGACCGGCGTCGGCGTCGGCGTCGTGCTTCTGGCCCTGTCGCCTCTTCTCAAGAAGGGCATGGCGGGCGTTCACTGATCGCCTGATCGGTTTGCGACAAGGAAGGGGCGGCGTCTCGCAGGAGGCGCCGCCCTTTTCAGTTGGTGCGGGTCGCCCGCCTGGACCGCTTCGCGTTGGGGAGACGAAGCGACGCCGACGGGTCCTCTTCTTGTGGCTCAGAACGTCTTGCGCAGGCGGATCTGATAGAAGGTCCGCGGATCGATGAAGCGGTTCTCGACGAAGGCGATCGGCCGGGTCTCGCGGTCGCCGAAGACGGTCCGCTCGACGTTGAAGTCGTCCCAGAGGTTGACCTGGCCGCGGATCGACAGGGTCGGGGTCGGCTTGTACTCGGCCCACAGCTCGTAATAGTCGTGGCCGCGCCAGCCGTTGATTTCGTCGGGGCGGAAGGTCTTCTGACCCAGCAGCGGGATCCAGGCGCCGCCCCATTGCAGCTTCCAGCTGGTGATGTCCTGCTGGAAGGTGATGGTCGCCTGGCTGGGGCGGATGCCCGAGATTGGGCGGATCTCGCCGGTGGTCGGGTCGGTGACCTCGGTGTGGTTCCAGGTGTTCCTGAAGCCGAACTTGCCGCCCGAGAGGCCGAGCTTGTCGGTCGGGACGGTGACGTTCAGCACCAACTGATCCAGCGTGCCGTCGCCGATGTTGCCCACGGCCGCGTAACCGCCCTCAAGGGGGATGACGTCGATGGCGTTCGAGATTTCGTCGTGGCGCAGACCGACGCTGACGATCCCTTCGCCCCAGAAGCGCTTCTCGAAGGTCAGCTCGCCGACCCAGCGGGATTCGGGCTCCAGATTGACGTTGCCGCCGAAGACGTTCTCGTCCTCCAGATCGGCCGAGGCGGCGAAGTCGCCGAAGTCGAGCTGGCCGACCGTGCGCTCGATGCGCAGGCGCACCTGGGTGGAGGCCGTCGGCGTCCAGGTCGTCAGCAGGCGGGGCTTGGCGTAGAAGAAGCTCTTCTCCTGCTCGGCGTCGCCCGACTGGCTGATGGTCGAGGATTCCAGCCGCAGGCCGCCCTCCAGCGTCCATTTGGGGTTGATGCGCCAGGTGGCCTTGCCGAACAGTTCGCCGCGCGTCTCCTCGACCTTGACCGAGGCCGAGGGCAGGGGCTTGCTCACCCCGCCGACCGAATAGGTCTGATCGATCTCCAGCATGTTGTAGGCGATCTCGCCGCCGCCTTCGAACTCCAGGGCGGCGGACCGCTCGAAGCGCAGCAGGCCGCGCAGGATGGTCTCGGAAGAGTCGCCGTTGGCGGCGAACCGTTCGATCGGCTCTTCGACCCCGGCTTCGCGGTTCAGGGCGGTGGCGACGTTGTCGAATTCCTCGAACTCGTGGATGAAGCGCGTCTCCAGCTTCAGCCGCTCCGACAGGGGGCGGGTGTAGACGACGCCGACCTCGCCGCTCTTGGAGTCTTCGTCGGACAGGCTTTCGCGCAGCACGTCCGGCGCGGTCTGGCGATAGACGCCGTGCCAGTCGTTGATGCCGTAACGCGCCGTCAGGTCGATCCTGCCGCCCATCAGAGGGCCGGCGTAGGTGCCCCGGATCGAGTTCCCGCCGCCGTAGCCGTCGTTGTAGTAGTCCTCGGCGCGCAGCAGTTCGCCGTTCGGGCCGACGCGGCGCAGGGGGCCGGCGCCGTTGGAGTCGCTGTTGGAGATGCCGTCGCTCAAGGTCACGCCCCAGGTGCGGTCGCCCTTGCGCTCGGTGAACTGATAGGAGCCGCCGAACAGGTCCTGGCCGCCCTCGAACAGGAAGGCGTTGCCGGTCAGGATGTGCTCGCGGCTGACGGTGTTCTTCAGGATGACGTTGGCGACGACGGAATAGCCCTGCATCTCGATGCCCGGCGCGCCGCCGCGGATCAGTTCGATGCGCTCGACCTGGGCGGCGACGGTGCGGCCCAGGACGTTGGAGCCGGTGTCGTTCTTCGACGCGGGGCGCGAGCCGTTGATCAGGACGTTGCCGACCGCGCCTTCGAAGCCGCGCGCGCCGTCGCCGTCGTTGACCGAGAAGCCGGGCACCCGGTTGACCATGTCCAGGGCGGTGTTGGGACGGGCGTCGGCGAAGAAGTCGGGGGTGAAGATCAGGACGGCCTGGTCGCTGGGCACGGCCGTCTGGCGGGCGGGCGCGTCCGTCTTCTCGGCGGCCAGGGCCGCGGCGGGAGCTGCAGCCAGCAGCAGGGCGGTGGTCGCCAGCAGGGCGCTCTTGGTGTTCATCTTTCCTCTCCCTCGGTGTCGGCAGAGGTGTGACGGCGGCGACGCCCGATCTCCAGTTACAAGCGGGACAGGTGGATTAAATCGCTGACAGCATTACGGAATAGTCACGTGCGGCGGATCGGCGAGACCTTAGTATTAGGAGTATGAAAGTTCGCCTCGCGCCGATCGCCCTTCCCGCTCTCATCGCCGCTCTTCTGGCCGTGTCCGCGGTTCCGATCGCGGCCCGCGCCGGCCAGGCCCAGACCGAGGCGGCGACGCAGGTGGACGAGGTGGTCGTCAGCGCGCGACGGGCGGGCGCACCCATGTGGACGGTGCGGCGCGACGGCGAGGGGGTGATGATCCTGGTCGGCGCCATCGAGGAGGCGCCGCGCGGCTTCGAATGGCGGGCGCAGGCGCTGGAGGAGGCCGCCGCGCGTTCCGACCGCATCCTGTTCCCGCAGCGCGGCCGCGCCTCGCCCGCAGACGTCCTGCGCCTGATGTGGCGCATCCGCACGATCGGCTGGCTGCCGGAAGGTGCGACGACCGCCGACTATCTCTCGCCTGAGGACCAGGCGCGGCTGGAAGCCGTGATGGCGACCGAGAAGAACGATCAGTGGAGGCGCGAAAGCCTGCTGCTGCTCGCCATCGGCCTGATTCAGGACAAGGCGGGCGAAAAGGGATCGCGGCCGGTCGGCGCCGACGACGCCGTGCGTCGCGCCGCCCGCAAGGCGCGCGTGCCGGTCCGCTCCAT
>DGIZ01000002.1 GCA_002386585.1 Brevundimonas sp. UBA4609
GCCCAGCAGGGCGCGGCGGCCGGCCTCCTTGGCCTCGCCCTGCTGGGCGGCGAAGCGCCGCTGGCGGAATACGGCTGGTGGGCGATCGCCTCGGCGGTGCTGCTGACCGGTCTGCACACCATCTGGCGGATGCTGGTGGCGCAGTGGAGAAGCCGCGGCGACCTGACCCCCAATGTCGTCGTGGTCGGCGCCACGCGTCACGCAGAGGCCCTGATCCGCGAGGCGCTGGATCGTCGCGACCTGAATATCCTGGGCGTCTTCGATGATCGCCTGGCCCGCACGCCCGACGCCCTGGCCGGGGTCCCGGTGCTGGGCGGGACCGACGCCCTGATGGAGCACCGGCTGACGCCCTATATCGACCGCGTCATCCTGGCCATCGATCCCAAGGCCGAAGCGCGGGTCCGCGCCCTGACGCATCGGCTGGAGACCCTGCCCATCCCCCTGACCATGCTGGTCGATCCCAGGGGCGCGGCCCAGCGGAACGAGGCGCTGGAGAAGCTGGCCTCGGCCTCCCTGCCCCTGCTGGGCGGCGCGGTGGACGGCGAGCGGCGCGCCTTCAACAAGCGCATCCTAGACATCATCCTGTCGACCCTGGCCCTGGTCGTGCTCAGCCCCGCGCTGTTCCTGATCGGTCTGGCCGTGCGGATGGACAGCAAGGGTCCGGCCCTGTTCCGCCAGCGCCGCCACGGCTTCAACCAGGAAGAGATCGTGGTGTGGAAGTTCCGCACCATGCGTCAGGAAGCCTCCGACGCCACCGCCAGCCGCCAGGTCACGGCCGACGACGACCGGGTGACGCGTCTGGGAAAATTCCTGCGCGCCACCAGCCTGGACGAACTGCCCCAACTGGTGAACGTGCTGTGCGGCGAGATGTCCCTGGTCGGGCCGCGCCCGCACGCCATCGGCATGAAGACCGGCGACGCCGAGTCGGCGCGCCTGGTCGCCGAATACGCCCACCGCCACCGCATCAAGCCCGGCATGACCGGCTGGGCCGCCATCAAGGGCTCGCGCGGGCCGCTGCATACGGCGGATGAAGTGCGTCGCCGCGTGCAGCTCGACATCGAATACATCGAGCGCCAGTCCTTCTGGCTGGACCTGTGGATCATCGCCGTGACCGTTCCCGTGCTGCTGGGCGACCGGATGGCCGTGCGCTGATGTTCTGGAGGGGGGTGTTCGGCTACCTGCCGGCCAATATCGTGCAGGGCGTGGTCGGATTTCTGACCATCATCATCTTCACGCGCCTGTTGTCGCCCGAGGATTTCGGGCGCTACGCGCTGGCCTATTCGGTGCTGACGCTGGCCCATGTGGCGACGTTCAGCTGGCTGGAAGCCTCCATGGCCCGCTTCTGGGCGGCCCAGTCCGACGAGGCGCAGATGGCCGGGCATTTCGCCAGCCTGTATCGCGCCGCCTTCCTGATCACCGCCGTCTTCACGCCCGTCGCCGGGTTGTTGGTGTGGCTGTGGCCCATGCCGGACAGCTTCCGCCTGCCGCTGGCCGTGGCGCTGGCGGGGATTCCCGTGCGCTGCTTCCTGAAGCTGGCGCAGGAGCGGTTCCGCGCCGCGGGCGAGGTCGGTCCCGCCGCCGCCATCGACATCTGGAGCGCGGTCGCAGGGCTGGCCTTCGGCGTCGGTCTGGCCCTGCTGGGCCTGGGGGCCGAGGCGCCGCTGGCGGGGATGCTGCTGGCGCCGCTGGCGGCCCTGCCCTTCGTTCTTCCCGCCGAACTGCGCGAGGCGCGGCGCGGGCGGCTGGATCGCGAGCGTCTGAAGGCCTACGCCGTCTACGGCTATCCCATCGCTGTCGGCCTGGGGCTGACGGTGGTGCTGGCCTCGACCGACCGCTTCCTGCTGGCCCTGTTCATGAACGAGGCGGCGGTCGGCGCCTATCACGCGGCCTACAGCATCGCCAACCGGACGCTGGACGTCATGTTCGTCTGGCTGGGCGCGGCTGGCGCCCCGGCTCTGGTCATGGCGCTGGAGCGCGGCGGGCGCGAGGATCTGCAAACCGCCGCGAGGGAGCAGGCCTCGACCCTGGTGCTGATCGGCCTGCCCGCCGCCGTGGGCGTGGCCCTGGTCGCGCGGCCGCTGGCGGAGTTCATGATCGGCGAAGACCTGCGCACGGTCGCCGCCTCGGTCACGCCGTGGGTGGCGCTGGGCGCCTTCCTGTCGGGCATGACGACCTATTATTTCGGGCAGGCCTTCACCCTGGGACGCCGCACCGGCTGGCTGTTGCTGGCCATGAGCATTCCGGCGGGCAGCAACATCGTCCTGAACGTCCTGCTGATCCCGCGCTTCGGCGTCATGGGCGCGGCCTGGGCGACGGCGATCAGCTTTGCGCTGGGTCTGGCCGCCTCCATGACCATCGGGCGGCGCATCCTGCCCCTGCCCGTGCCGTGGAACGCGCTGGCGCGCTGCGGTCTGGCCGCCGCCGTCATGGCGGGCGTCGTGATGATGCTGCCGGCCATCGGCGGGTTCGCCGAACTGATGATGGACGCCGGCGTGGGCGTGATCGTCTACGGCGTGGTCGCCTACGCCCTGAACGCGGCCGGAGTGCGCGATCTGAGCGTGCGGCTGAAAGCCTTCCTGCGCGCACGGAGGCAGGCGGCATGAGTGAGGCTCTTCACCACGACAGCTCCGCATGGGCCGAGGCGCAACCGATCCTGTCGGTGCTGATCCCCTTCCTGCGCGACGATCCCACAGACCTGTTGCAGCGGCTCGACGCCGAGACGCCGGCGCTGGCCGGACAGGCCGAACTGATCGTTCTGGACGACGGCACCAGGGACGCCGCACTGACCGCCCGCCTGAGCGCCCTGATCGACGGCATGGCCCTGCCCGTGCGGCTGATCTCGCTCAGCGCCAATCAAGGACGCTCGGAAGGCCGCAACCGCCTGGCGCAGGCTGCGCGCGGTCAGGCCTTCCTGTTCCTGGACAGCGACATGAGGCCCGACCATCCGGGCTTCCTGAAGACGTGGGTCGATCTGGCGCGCGACGTGCGTCCGGCTGTGGCCTTTGGCGGCTTCTCCCTGTTGCAGGCGCCGCAGGACGCACGCTTCGCCGTCCATCGCCACATGGCGGCCCGGTCCGACTGCATCCCCGCCGTCCAGCGCGCCGATCAGCCCGAGAAATACGTCTTCACCTCCAATCTGCTGGTCCGCCGCGACGTCTTCGATACGGAGACCTTTGATTCCGGCTTCAGCGGCTGGGGCTGGGAAGACGTCGAGTGGGCCATGCGCGTCTCGCGCCGGTTCGAGGTCGTGCATCTGGACAACCCCGCCACCCACATGGGTCTGGACACGGTCGAGGCCCTGGCCGCCAAATACGAACAATCGGCGCCAAACTTCGCCCGCGTCGTGGCCCGCCATCCCGACTTCGTGTCGGCCTATCCCAGCTATCGCGTCGCCAGGGCGTTGAAAGCCGTGCCGGGGTTGAAAGCGCTGCGCCCGCTGATCAAGACCGCCGCCTGCGCGCCGATCCTGCCGACCGGCCTGCGCGCCTTCGCCCTGCGGCTGTATCGCGCGGCCCTCTATGCGGAGGCAATATGAGCGCGCCCGACGTCGCCGTCGTCATCCCCACCATGCAGCGCCTGGACAGCCTGACGCGGGCCCTGCGCTCGGTCTTCGCTCAGGAAGACGTGACGGCGCGCCTGCGCGAGATCGTCGTCGTCGACAACGACCCCGAGGCCAGTTCGCGCGAAACGGTCGAGGCTCTGCGGCCCGAAGCACCTGTGCCGCTGATCTGGACCCATGCGCCACGCCCCGGCGTCGCCACCGCACGCAACACCGGACTGGCCGCCACCTCCGCGCCCCTGATCGCCTTCCTTGACGATGACGAGGCCGCATCAACCGGCTGGCTGGCCGCCTTGCTGAGCGCGCAGGAAGCGAGCGGCGCCGACGCCGTCTTCGGCCCCATTCGCGGGCGCGTGCCCGAGGGGACCGGCTGGACCACGCCCTATCTGGAGCGTTTCTTCGGCCGCCAGGGACCAGACCGCGACGGCGTGCTGGATCACGCCCACGGTTGCGGCAACTCCCTGCTGGTGCGGGCCACGGCCCTGCCCGGCGACCAGCCTTTCCACGTCGGATCGGATCAGATCGGCGGCGAGGACGACGTGCTGTTCGCCGCCCTTGAGGCGCGCGGCGGCCGCTTCGGGTGGGCCGCCGGCGCCTGGGTGGACGAGTTCGCCCCGCCGCATCGCGCCACCCTGCGCTACGCCCTGACGCGCGCCTTCGCCTATGGGCAGGGACCGAGCCAGACCGCCGCCGAGGCGAAGAACTGGCCCGGCGTGGCGCGTTGGATGGCCGTCGGCGCGGCGCAGACGACGGTCTGGGGCGCGGCGACGCTGGCCCTCAGCCTGATCGGCCACCCCAGGCGCGCCGACATGGCCGACCGCACGGCGCGGGGGCTGGGCAAGCTGTTCTGGATGAAGGGCTTCGAACCGCAGTTCTACGGTCAACGCGAGCTGGACCGACTGCAACGGGCGGCGGGACGGACCTGACGCGCCCTAGCCGATGAACCGCTTGAGCAAGGCGGGCGGCTTCCACCTGGCCCGGTTCATTACCACCCCGGCGATGCGGCCGCCCTGGGCGTCGATCTCGTCGCGCAGGGCGACGGGTCCGGCGGCGTCGGTCGTCTCCGCCGCAACCACCAGGACGGTGGCGTCGGCCAGCGGCGCCAGGGTCAGGATCATGTCGCTGCGATCGGCCGCCGGGGCGTCGATGACGATGGTGTCGGCGTGGGCGCGCAGGCGCGTCCAGTAGCGCGGATCATTGACCGCCTCGGCCCGCTGACCTGCGCGCAGGACCTCATTGTGAAAACGCGTGACATAGAGACGGCCGCCCAGACAGGCCTTGGCCGTCATCAGCCGCCCCGGCGCCACGGCGCGCCCGTCGCGACCGCGCATCGGCGGCGCCACCGTGAAGAAGGCCGAGCCGTCCGGAGAGGCCTGGACCGCAGGTCCCAGCCGCCCGAAGCGATCGGGCTGGGCCTCCACCTGCTCCATCTGCGCCTGTTGCGTCAGATCGCCGTCCACCAGCCAGGCCGGGCGACGGCCGCGCACGGCCGCCATGCGGGCGAACTCGCGCGCCACGGTCGAGACGCCCTCGCCCGTCTGGGCGGCGGCGAACAGGATCACGCGGCCGCGATGAGCCGGCGCTGGCCCCAGCGCCGCCCACAGTCCCGCCATTTCCGTCGTCAGATCGACCATGCGAATCGTTACGTGCGCCCTTCGTTCCAGCCTAGCACGCGCAGGGCTCAGGCGCTCTTGGCGGGCGCCACGGCCAGGACCGGCGCCTGCAGCGTGCGGCTGAGCGTGGCCGGCATGACGAAGCCCCGGCGGAGGAAGACCCGCAGTAGGCCCACGCACAGGGCCGTGAACCCGGCGAAAGCCAGGACGGCGATCATCAGGGGGAAACGCAGGCTCTTGCCCTTCGACGGCGGCTGGGCGCGTTCGATGACGGTGACGTTGTCGGCGCCCGCCTTGACCAGTTCGTTGTCGGCGCGGCTCTGGGTCTCGCGCTGCTGGAACTCGCGGATCGAGGCGGTCAGCACCTCCCGGTTTCCGGCCAGGGTCGAGTTGCGCGACTCCAGCTCGGTCAGTCGCGTCTGACGCGCGCGCAGATCGCCCAGCTGGCGGTCCAGAACCGCCAGGCGGGCGGCCAGGGAGTCCCGTTCGGCCTGGGCGTTGATGCGGGTGGTCTCCAGCTCGACCCAGACGGGGTTGGGGCCGGTGCGGACCTCCTTGGCCCCGACAGCCGTGCCGGAGCCGACATAGGCCTGAAGCTGGGCGATCTTGGACTCGATCTCGCGCACCGGCTGGGCGTCGGGCTGATAGCGGGCCAGCAGGCTCTCCCGCTCGGTGCGCAGCTGCAAGATCAGATCCTGGGCCGAAACGTTCAGATCCTGATACAGGGCCACCTCGGCCGGCGTGCGCGCCAACTGGGCCGCCAGGGTCGCCAGACGCTGCGAGGCCTGCTGCAGCTGGGCCTGAACGCCCATCCGCTCGGTGAAGACGGACTGATAGCTGTTGGCGACCGTGGACTTGGCCGTGGCGAAATCGCCGATGGCGTTGGTGCGCAGGAACTCTTCATAGGCGCGATCCGCGTCGGCCAGCTCCTGCTCGAAGGTCTGGCGCTGGGTGCGGATGGCCGAGGTCGCGCGGTCCTGGAAGACCTCGCGTCGATAGGTCAGATACTGGTCGATCACCGTGTTCAGTACCCGCGCCGACTTGGCCGGATCACCGCTCTTGTAGCTCAGGCCCACGACCGGGCTGAGCGGCGTGACCTCGACGCCGAGCCCCGCAGCCACCGAACGGATGGCCGCCGCTTCCTGACGCGCCGGGCTCTCGGTCGAAGGGACCCCGCCCTGGAAGCTCTCGACGCCCAGGGCGCGCACCACGCGGCGCTTGACCTCAAGACTGTTGAGGATGGCGGCCTCGGACTGGGCCACTTCGCTGGCCGAAGGCGGCATGGCGCGCTCGCCCATGCCCACGCGCGGCTGATAGACGTATTCCTGTCCCACCCCGACAAACAGGCTGGCGCCGGCCGTGTAGGTCTTCTTCATCGTCATGACGAACGCCGCGCCGAGAGCGGCGATCACCAGGAAGATCACGATCATCAGCACCAGCTCGCGGAACAGCAGGGCCACGACGTCGACGACGCCGTAACGGGGACGGGCTGCTGCGAGGGAGGAACGCATAAAAGGCGAATTTCTCGGTCGATGACTGTTGTGCGCCACACTGAGGGCCACGCGTTAACCACGCGTTACCTATAAGCCGTCAGCTTGACAGAAGACGACATTTCTCCGCCTGGACCGTCCCCGACCATGAATTTCGATCGCCGCCTCATCCTCATGG
>DGIZ01000235.1 GCA_002386585.1 Brevundimonas sp. UBA4609
TCGCGCTCGCGCGACAGGCGGCGCTGGCGGCGCGGCTCCAATTCTTCCGGCGCGGGGCGAGGACGGGGCGCGACGGTCTTTGGCGAGAGCGGGGGCGATGCGGCGACGCGCCCGGCCGAGGCGGGGGTCAGGGCCGTCGCGCGTTTCTTGCCCGCCGCGCCGCGTTGAGGCGGCGCCGTAAGAGCGAGCGCCTCATCGGCTTGGGGCAGAACGGCGCCGGGCGTCACGCGGGCGGCCTTGCGATGGGCGGGCGGCGTCACCGTGGCGGTCACCCTGCCCCAGATGCGCCTGTCGTCATCGGTTGTCGCGGATGCGGCTTTCGGCCCCTTTCCGGAAGGGGGGCGGGCCACGCTCAGTCCTCGTCGTCGAAGGCGGCCGACGGGCCGGGCTCATGGGCCAGCAGATCGCCGGGCTGGCAGTCCAGCTCGCGACACAGGGCGTCCAGGGTGGTGAAGCGCACGGCGCGCGCCTTACCTGTCTTGAGGATGGACAGGTTGGCGACGGTCACGCCGACGCGGTCGGCGAGTTCCGTCAGCGACATGCGGCGCTGGGCGAGGATGCGGTCGAGCTGGACGCGGATGGCCATGGGTTGAGCTTTAGCGTTTCTCGTTCAGATCGTCAGTTCGGATTCGCGGCGAAGGCGCGCGCCTTCGCGGAAGACCTCGGCCAGGACGAAGACGACCAGGACGGAAAAGACGGGGGTGAGCAGGTCGCTGATCCCCTGCGGCTCCATGACGCCCGGCGCCAGGCGCGAGGCGACCAGCCCCTGCACCAGCCAGACGCCCCCGGTCACGACGGCCAGGATCAGGCCCACATGGCGCAGGCGGCGCACATTGTCCGGCTGGAACGGATCGCCCAGGGTCAGGGTGCGGAAGATCTTGCGCAGATGGCGCAGGATGATCAGGAAGCCGCCGAAATAGGCGGTCAGGGCGCCCAGGGCGAACAGCAGCAGCGGACGCGTCAGAGGCATCTCGCGGCCGTCGGCGCCGTCCGAGACGGTCACGTTCAGATTGTCGATCGGGATGAAGATGGAGGCGACCCACAGAAGAAGCAGCAGGCCGGTGACGAGGATCATCACCACATAGGCGGCGTCGAGCGCGATCTTCAGCAGGCTGGCGACGGAGCCGGGACCGATGGTTCTCAGGTTCGGCGTCCGCAGGGAGGAGGCGCGAAGCGGGGTCTGGGCGGGCAGCCGGTTCGGTTTCCGCAAGCGCGTCATCGGGCGTCTCAGGCCGGGAAGGGAGGCGCCGTCGCCGCGGCGGGTCCGGCCGACCCGCGCGCGGCTCTATTCTTTGCGGCGTTCATGGCGATCGTCAAAGTCCCCCTCCGATCCCGCAGGATCAGAAACCCTGGATGATCAGGGCGATCGCCGCGACCGGCAGGGCGGCCAGCAGGAAGGCGTTGCCCAGGCTGTGGGCCAGACGGTCCATAAGGTTGGTCTTTCGCATGGCTTGCATATCAGTCTCTCCGTCAATGCACGTTTTTTGTGCACATTTGTTGTACCGCTGGGTCATTGTTGCGGGATGTTTCTCCCGTTTGAACGGTGCGGCCTCCGTTCTTGAGAATGAAGATAGGTCATGCCCTGCAGAAAGCCAACTTACATATCGTTTAACGATGTTACCATTTCGCAATGGATCCGACGGGAGTAAGGTCGCGTCATGAATCTCAAGCTGATCAAGGGGATGCGGCTCGTGGCCGCCACCCACAATCCGGGCAAGGCGCGCGAGATCGAAGCGCTGCTGGATGGACATTACCGGATCGTCACGGCGGGAGAGCTGAATCTGCCCGAGCCGGAGGAAACGGAGAGCACCTTCGCCGGCAACGCCATGCTCAAGGCGCGCCATGCGGCCCAGGTTTCGGGAGAGGTCGCCCTGGCCGACGATTCCGGTCTGTCGGCAGCCGCGCTGGATGGGGCGCCGGGGATCTATTCCGCGCGCTGGGCGGGACCGGACAAGGATTTCGCCCTGGCCATGAAGAAGGTCGAGGAGCGGCTGGAGGAAACCGGTTCGCGCGATCGGTCGGCCTGGTTCACCTCGGCCCTGGCGGTGGCCTGGCCGGACGGTCCCTGCGTGGTGGTCGAGGGTCGGGTGGACGGCCAGCTGGTCTTCCCGCCGCGCGGCGACGGCGGTCACGGTTACGATCCCGTCTTCCAGCCCGAGGGCTCGGACAAGACCTTCGCCGAGATGGACGCCGCCGAAAAGGACGCCGTCAGCCATCGCGGCCGGGCCTTCGACAAACTCAAGGCGGCGCTGATGGATTGATCGTGGTCCTTCTCCCCTTGTGGGAGAAGGCGGCTGCCGAAGGCAGACGGATGAGGGGCTGTCGGCTCCAGATTCTACGAAGGCCCCCATGCTCAACCCGCCCCCTCATCCGAGCGGCTCCGCCGCCCACCTTCTTCCCCGAGGGGAGAAGGGCGCCATCGCCCTCTATGTCCACTGGCCCTATTGCGCGCGCATCTGCCCCTATTGCGACTTCAACGTCGTGCGGGACCGGGGCCGGGTCGAGGAACAGGCCGGGCTGGCGCGGGCGATCCTGAACGACCTGGAGACCCAGTCGGCCCTGGTCGGGCCGCGCGCCCTGGCCTCCGTCTTCTTCGGCGGCGGCACGCCTTCCCTGATGCCGCCCGAGGCCGTGGCGGCGGTGGTGGAGCGCGCACGCGCCCTGTTCCCGCCGACGGGCGACATCGAGATCAGTCTGGAGGCTAATCCGACCGACGCCGAGGCCGGGCGCTACGCCGCCCTGGCCCAGGCCGGGATCAACCGCCTGTCCATGGGGGTGCAGTCGTTCGACGACGCGGCGCTCGAATTCCTCGGCCGCGATCATTCGGCCGCCGAGGCGCGCCGCGCCATCGGCCTGGCGGGCCGCGCCTTTCCGCGCCTGTCGATCGACCTGATCTACGCCCGGCCGGGTCAGAGCGTCGCCGACTGGCAGGCGGAACTGACGACTGCGCTTGATCTGGGGTTCGAGCACGTCTCCCCCTATCAGCTGACGATAGAGGGGACGACGGCGTTCGGGCGGGCCGTGGCGCGCGGGGCCTGGTCGCCGCCCGAAGAGGACCTGGCCGCTGAACTCTATGAAGCGACGCAGGCGACGCTCGAGGCAGCCGGGTTCGAGGCCTATGAAGTGTCCAACCACGCCCGGGACGTCGCCGCGCGCTCCAGCCACAATCTGCATGTCTGGCGCGGCGGGGACTATTTGGGTCTGGGTCCCGGCGCCCACGGGCGGATGACCCTGGACGAGGGTCGGGTCGCCACCGTCGCCCAGCGCCGCATCGGGGACTATGTGCAGGGCGTCGTCGCTGGATCGCCCTGGGCCGAGCGCGAGGTTCTCGACCCACGCGACGCTGACGAGGAGCGCGTTCTTCTAGGCTTGCGCACCGTAGAGGGCGTGCCCCTGACCCTGCTGCAGCGGCTGGGCCTGTCGGCGGACGCTGGAAGGCTGGCCGATCTGCTGGCGGACGGCTTCGTCAGTCTGAAGGACGACCGCATCGCCGCCACGGCGACGGGGCGGCCGCTGCTGGACGCCGTGCTCAAGACCCTGCTGACCTAGACCGCGCCGCGCCGGACTGGCAGGGTTCGGCCGATGTCAGACGCCCCGCTTTTTCCGCCGACCGCCCCGCCCGCGCGCCCCGTTTCGTCGGGCCTGTATCTGGTGGCGACGCCGATCGGAAATCTGCGCGACATGACGCTGAGGGCGCTGGACGTGCTGGCGGCGGCTGACCTGGTCCTGGCCGAGGACACGCGGGTGACGGCCAAGCTGCTGACCGCCTACGGGCTGAAGGCGAAGCTGGAGCGGTGCGACGACCACGCCTCGAACCGCGCCGCCGAGATCGCCGTCGAACGGTTGAAGGCGGGCGAGGTGGTGGCCCTGGTGTCGGACGCCGGCACGCCGTTGGTGTCCGACCCCGGCTATGTGGTGGCGCGGGCGGCCGTGGCCGAGGGGCTGCCGGTTCACCCCGTGCCGGGTCCGTCCAGCCTGCTGGCCGCCCTGTGCATCGCCGGCCTGCCCGCCGATCGGGTGCTGTTCGCGGGTTTCCTGCCGCCCAAGTCGGCGGCGCGCCGCACAGCGCTGGAAGAACTGCGGCCGGGGCGTCAGACCCTGGTCTTCTTCGAGAGCGGGCCGCGCCTGCGCGACAGCCTGGCCGACATGGCCGAGGTTCTGGGCGCTCGCCCCGCCGCCGTCGCCCGCGAACTGACCAAGCTCTATGAGGAATGCGTGCGCGGCGATCTGGCTGAACTCGCCGTCGACCCGCGCCTGGACGCGCCCAAGGGCGAGATCGTGGTGGTGGTCGGCCCCGGCGAGGCCGAGACGGCCAGCGCCGCCGACGCCGACGCCGCCCTGACCGAGGCCCTGACCCGCCTGCCGCCCGGCGAGGCGGCCGCCGAGGTGTCCAAGGCGCTGAGCCTGCCCAGGAAGCCGCTCTACAAGCGCGCGCTGGAGCTGAAGGGGCGGTGA
>DGIZ01000203.1:0-219 GCA_002386585.1 Brevundimonas sp. UBA4609
CAGGGGCGTCCCTTGCGGCTGGAGGCGACGGGCGGCGCAGGCGCGGCGCGCCTGGTCGAAACGGCCGAGGGGCCGGTGCTGCGCTCGGGCGGAGAGGGCGAGGCCTTCTCACGACGCATCGAGAACTGGTTCCGTCGCGCCGCACGCGACTTCTTGGTCGAGCGGACCGAGGTTCACCTCAAGGCTCTGGGCCAGAAGCCGGTGAAGGTGTCCATCGTC
>DGIZ01000203.1:424-700 GCA_002386585.1 Brevundimonas sp. UBA4609
GAAGGTGTCCATCGTCGACACTCGCTCGCGCTGGGGCTCGTGCAGTCCGCACAACCGCTCGATCCGCTATTCCTGGCGCGTCATCATGGCCCCGCCCGCCGTGGCCGACTACCTGGCCGCGCACGAGGTCGCCCACCTGGTCCATGCCGATCACAGCTCCGCCTATTGGGCGGTCGTGGCCCGTCTGGTCGGAGATCATCGCCCGCACCGACGCTGGCTGCGCGAGCATGGCGCGGCGCTTCACGCGGTCGGTTAAATCCTTCTCCCACAAGGGGA
>DGIZ01000203.1:934-7968 GCA_002386585.1 Brevundimonas sp. UBA4609
CTCCCACAAGGGGAGAAGGATAAGGTCAGAAGAACAAGGCGTCGGGCTGGCGTTGCTGTTGCGGAGCGGATCGCGCCGCCGGGGGCTGTTGCGGCTGGGCCGCCTGCGGGGCCTGGCCGTCGATGACCACGGGCGGTTGGGCGTCGTCGTAGGGAACGGCCGTGGCGTAGGGGTCCTCGACCTGGCCCATCAGGTCGCCGACGGGGTCGGGCGGGATCCAACCCTCGGGCAGGGGCGGGCCGTTGGGGATAGCCTGGACCGCCAGACGCGGCAGGGCCGCCTCCATGAAGCCGCGCCAGATGGCGGCGGGCGAAGAGCCGCCGGTGACGCGGGCCATCGGCTTGTTGTCGTCCTTGCCGACCCAGACGGCGGCGACGAAGCCGCCCGTGTAGCCGACGAACCAGGCGTCCTTGTAGTCCGAGGTGGTGCCGGTCTTGCCCGCGATGTCGCGCCCGCCGATGGCGGCCGAACGACCGCTGCCCGAGGTGATCACCCCGCGCAGCATCTGGTTCATATAGTAGAGCGGCGGATTGTTGATGGCCTGGCCGCCTTCGGACGGGCCGTGGGTGTAGATCACCCGCCCGGACGGGGTGCGGATGCGGCTGATGCCGTAGGCGTCGACGCGGCGGCCGCCGTTGGCGAAGGCGTCATAGGCCTGGGCCATCTCCAGCGGGCTGACCTCGACGGCGCCGAGGGCCATGGAGGGCTGCAGGCCGATCTCGCTGCTGATCCCGAGGCGGCGGGCGGCGCGAGCCACGCTGTCGCGCCCGACCTGGTCGGCGACATAGGCGGCGACGGTGTTGGTCGACTGGGCCACGGCCTGGGCCAGGGTCATCTGGCCCGAGAAGCGGCCAGAGTAGTTGCGCGGCGACCAGCCGCCGATGGTCACCGGCTGGTCCACCACCGGGGTCTGCGGCGTATAGCCGGCCTCGACCGCCGCCAGATAGACGAAGGGCTTCCAGGCCGAGCCCGCCTGGCGGCGGGCGTCGACGGCGCGGTTGAACTGGCTGTCGCCATACGACGAACCGCCGATCATGGCGCGCACCCGACCGTCGCCGTCCAGGGCGACCAGGGCCGCCTGCTCGACGCCCTTGCCCTTGTCGCGGTCCAGAATGCGGCGCACGGCGCGCTCGGCGTCGGTCTGCAGCGTCAGGTCCAGGGTGGTTTCGACCACCAGGTCCTCGGTCGGCTCGCCGACCAGGCCGCGGATCTGCTTGTCGAGCCAGTCGATGAAGTACTGGGCGTGCTGACTGGCCAGCGTCTTGGACACCCGCACCGGCTCAGCCACGGCGGCGTCGCGCTGGGCGCGGGTGATGGCGCCGACCTCGACCATTTCGTTCAGAACGACGTTGGCGCGGGCGGCGGCGCGCTCGCTCTCGGACACCGGCGAATAGCGCGAGGGCGCCTTCAGAAGACCTGCCAGCAGGGCCGCCTCGCCGACTGTCAGCTTATCGGCGCTCTTGTCGAAATAGCGCTGCGAGGCGGATTCGATGCCATAGGCGCCGGCACCGAAATAGACGCGGTTCAGATAGAGGGCGAGGATCTCCTTCTTGGAGAACTTCATCTCCAGCCACACGGCCAGCATCAGCTCCTGGACCTTGCGCTTCATGTTCTGATCGGGCGTCAGGAACAGGTTCTTGGCCAACTGCTGGGTGATGGTCGAGCCGCCCTGGACCACGCGCCCGGCCTTCAGGTTCGAGGCCATGGCGCGGCTCATGCCGATCGGGTCGAAGCCGGGGTGATGGTAGAAACGGCGGTCCTCGATGGCCACGAAGGCGGCCGGGACGTAGTCGGGCAGGGCGTCCAGATCGACGGGCGGCGCCATCTGGGTGCCGCGCACCGCGATCAGGGCGCCGGAGCGGTCCAGATAGGTGATCGAGGGCTGGCGATCGACCTCATACAGACTGGAGGTGTCGGGCAGGTCGCGCGCGAAGACGGCGAAGAAGACGACGCCGAAGATCAGACCCCAGACGGCCAGAACCGCGCCCCAGTAGAAGAGGCGGCCCATGAAGGTGCGACGCGGTTTTCCTCCGCCCTGATCGTTCCCGTCGGGTCCGCGGTCCTTGCGCGCCATGAACATCCCTCTATGCCAGCGGCGCGAACCCTAGACCATTTTCGGTTCAGTCGGAATCGACTGAACCTAGAACAATGGTCCAGAATTAAGCTGGAGCGAATATCTGGGTTCAGTTGAACGCAGTCCAACTGAACCGATTTCGCTCTAGCCGTTCACGTCGCCCGCGAAGTTTCCGATCACGCCAGCGTGTGCGTTTATTTCGCCGAAAGAATGGCGCGCCGGGCCAGCCAGACGCCCTGATCGCCGGCGCTCTCCACCGTCAGGCCGGCCTCGCTGAGCAGGGCGTGATAGGCGTCGGGGTCCAGGCTGCCGTGATAGAGCGGTTCGCCGCGCCATTCGCCGATCGCCTCGCCGTGAGCGGGACCGGCGGTGAACATCAGCCGCCCGCCTGAGCCGACGCGGGCCGCCAGGGCGGGCAGGACCGTCGTCTGCGCCTCAGGCGTCAGATGGAACAGACTGTGCCAGGCCAGAACGCCGTGAAAGGCGCCGTCCGGCAGGGTTTCGCGCATGTCGCCGATGCGCCAGTCGCCGCCCGGCAGGGTCTGGCGCGCATGGGCGATCAGGCCGGGCGAGGCGTCGAGGCCGATGACCTCGAATCCGCGCTCCAGCAGGGCGGCGCCCATGGGCCAGCCCGAGCCGCAGCCGACGTCCAGCACGCGGGCGCCGGGCGGCCAACCCTGCGTGAAGCGGCCCAGCCAGGCCGCTTCGTTCCAGTCGCCCTCATCCCGGAGCAGAACAGAGCCTCGGTCGCGAATCCAGTCCGCCGCCTTCTCCTGATAAAGGCCCACGATCCGATCCGCGGCCGGATGGCTCATCGGGCCAGGAAGGCGTCCAGCTCGCCATAGAAGGCCGTCGGCTGGTCGAACATGATGAAATGGGCGCTGTCGTCGATGCGCTTCAGCTTCGCGCCGGGCAGGGTCGCGAACGACGCCTGATAGATGGCGTCGGTGATCGCATCGGTCATGCGGGCGTCGTTGAACTTGACGTAGAGCACCTCGGTCGGGGCGGTGATCCGGGCTAGTTCGGGGCGCAGGTCGGTCGTGACCAGTTCGCGGAAGGCGGCGGCCGAGACCTTCTGATCGCTGTCGCGCATGTCCTGAAGGGCCTCCTCGCGGCGGCTCTCGGTCTTGATCATGCCGTTGATGGCGGTGGTCGCCTGGGCGACGTAGGCGTCGCGCGGGCTGGCGGATTGGGCGATCCAGATCTGATCGGCGACGGGGGTCACGCTCTCGGCGGTCGCGCCGGGCGCGCCGAACATGGCGCCCATGAAGGGGATCATGTCCACGACCATCAGCTTGCCGACCAGATCGGGGTGACGCGCGGCCAGCATCATGCCCATGGTCCCGCCCATGGAGTGGCCGACGACGGCGGGCTTGTTCAGGTGCTGTTCGCGGATGTAGCGGGCGATCTCCTCGGCCACGGGGGCGCCGACCGGCTGAGGCGCGTCGCCCTGCGCGTTGGCCTGGGGCGCGGCGCCGGCGAAACCGGCGACGTGGATGCGGTGGACGCGATAGCGTCCGGCCAGATGGTCGACCGTGCCCTGCCAGATGTCCGGCGAGGACGACAGGCCGGGGATCAGGATCAGGTCGGGCGCGCCCTGCGGCCCGTCGACCATCACGCTGAGGCGATCGGACGCGAAGGCGGCGTGCGTCGCGTGATTGGCGGGGCCGTCCTGAGCCAGGGCGGCGGGGGCGGCGGCCAGCAACAGGGCGGCGGCGCCGAAAAGGGCGGTGGAGGCGGTGCGGATCAAGGCGTCTCTCCCAAAGAGAATTTGCGCCAGATTAATTCATCGGCTGAGGAAGGGAATGGCCTTTGGACGGCCGACCGTCGCTGCTGCTACAAGGCGGCCATGACCGCAGACGCCGCGCCCGCATCTTCCGCCGCCCCAGAAGCCAAGGCCCCGCCGACGGCTTTCGGCAAGGGCTTCATCACCGACGCCTGGTATTTCGTCGCCCTGGCGCGCGACGTGCCGGTCGCCAGTCTGAAGCGCTATGAGATCATGAGCGAGCCGGTCCTGATCGGCCGCACGCGCGCGGGCGAGGTCTATGGGATGCGCGACATCTGCCCCCACCGCGCGGCGCCGCTGTCGGCCGGGCGGCTGGTCGAGAAGCCGGGCGAGGGGGAGACGGTCGAATGCCCCTATCACGGCTGGCGCTTCCGGCCCGACGGCGTCTGTGCGGCCATTCCGTCCCTGGTCGAGGATCAGGCGTTCGAGGCGAACCGCATCAAGGTGCGCTCCTATCCGGTGCGCGAGAGCCAGGGCATGGTCTTCGTCTGGATGGCGGCGGACGCCCGCAACCCGTCCGAGCCGGATCAGGAACCGCCCCAGTTCCCCGGCGCAGTCGGCCAGCCGCGTCTGGTCGAGTGGATGGATTTCGACAGCCATATCGACCACGCCGTCGTCGGCCTGATGGACCCCGCCCACGGCCCCTACGTCCATCAGCAGTGGTGGTGGCGGTCCGAACATTCGATGCACGAGAAAGCCAAGACCTTCGCCCCGGTCGATTTCGGCTGGGCCATGGTGCGCCATGCGCCGTCCTCGAACAGCCGCCTCTATAAGGTGCTGGGCGGGGCGCCCGCGACCGAGATCACCTTCCGCCTGCCGGGCTATCGCTGGGAGCATATCCAGGTGGGGGAAAAGCAGGTGCTGGCCCTGACCTGCCTGACGCCGGTGAGCGAGACCAAGACCCGCATCACCCAGATCTTCTGGTCCGACCACTGGGTGTTCGGCATCGCCAAGCCCTTCCTGCGGATGGGCGTCGTCGCCTTCCTGAAGCAGGACGGCGGCATGGTGAACCTGCAGAACGAGGGGCTGAAGTACGACCCGGCCCTGATCTGGATCGACGACGCCGACAAACAGGCCAAATGGTATCAGCAGCTGAAGCGCGAATGGCTGAAGAGCCGCGCCGAGGGCCGCGCCTTCGTCAATCCGATCAAGGAGACGGTGCTGCGCTGGAAGAGCTGACGGCTGAAGTCCGGCGGCGGGGCTCTGGCCGTTCGCACGGAACGGCGCAATCATGCGGCCATGAAGCCGGTCGCGCACCTCTTTCGTCTGCATTTCGCCCTTTGGTTGGGATTGGCGGTGATGGCGGCGGCCAGCGCCGTCTCGCCGGTCGTCTGGGGCTGGCCGATGCGGCTGGCTGTCGCCTGGGATGCGGGCGTGACGGCCTTCCTGCTGCTGACCTTCATGCGGTTGAGTCGCGCCCGATCGGTGGCGGCGATCCGCGCGCGGTCGGCGGAGCTGGACCAGGCGGGCGGGGCGGTGCTGCCGCTCAGCCTGTTGGCGGCGGGGGCCAGCGTCTTCGTCATCGTCTTCATGGCGGCTTCGGGCGGCAAGCCGACGGCGACGGCGGCGGTTCTGACCGTGGTCACCATCGCCCTGAGCTGGCTGTTCGTGCAGACCATCTTCACCCTGCATTACGCCCATGAGTTCTATGCGCCCGCCGAGGCTGGCCAGGGGGATCGCCAGGGCCTGATGTTTCCGGGCGAGGACGACGCCGACTACTGGGACTTCCTGCACTTCGCCCTGATCATCGGCGTGGCGAACCAGACCGCCGACGTGCAGATCTCAAGCCAGCGCCTGCGCCGCATCGCCACCGTCCACAGCATCGTGGCCTGGCTGTTCAACACGGTGATCCTGGCTCTGGCGGTCAATCTGGCGGTCAACCTGTTGTAGGCTTTCGGCCGGTTCGCCTTGACTTGGCCGCTATTGAGGCCCATCTGCGCTGCATCGCACAATGCGGTGACCGGCGCGTTCCAGCGCGTGTTGGGCTTCCCTCCCCGGAAGGCCTGTCTGTCGAGCGGCCGGATCATTCGATTTCATACGTCGTCCATACACGCGGGGCGGCGCCCGTTCCCCGCCCGATCTTCGGGCAGGCGACGTGCGCCCCTAGTGAAGGCCTGGCTTGTCCAGCCGCGCGCGCCGCCGTTCGTGAAAGACAGACGTGAGCGACACCATCACCTTCGAATCCATGGGCCTGAACAAGGCTCTCCTGACCGCCCTGGCCGCGACCGGCTATGAGAAGCCGACGCCGATCCAGGCCAAATCCATTCCCGACGTCATGAAGGGCAAGGATCTGCTGGGCATCGCCCAGACCGGCACCGGCAAGACGGCGGCCTTCGCCCTGCCCATCCTGCATCGCCTGGCCGAGAACCGCGTGGCGCCCAAGCCGCGCACCACCCGCGCCCTGATCCTGAGCCCCACGCGCGAACTGGCGACCCAGATCGCCGACAGCTTCAAGCAATACGGCGCCCACCTGGGCTTCCGCGTGGCCGTCATCTTCGGCGGCGTGAAATACGGCCCGCAGGAACGCGCCCTGCAACAGGGTCTCGACGTCCTGGTCGCCGCCCCCGGCCGCCTGCTGGACCACCTGCAACAGAAGACGCTGGACCTGTCGCAGACGGAGATCTTCGTCTTGGACGAGGCCGACCAGATGCTGGACCTGGGCTTCATCAAGCCGATCCGCCAGATCGTCAGCCGCATCCCGGCCAAGCGCCAGAACCTGTTCTTCTCGGCCACCATGCCGTCGGAGATCGGCAAGCTGGCGGGCGAACTGCTGAAGGATCCGGTCAAGGTCCAGGTCACGCCGCAGGCCACCACGGTCGAGCGCATCAAGCAGTCGGTGATCTGGGTCGAACAGGGCAAGAAGCGCGCCCTGCTGACCGAACTGTTCTCGGACCCCGCCTATACGCGCTGCCTGGTCTTCACCAAGACCAAGCACGGCGCCGACAAGGTCGCGGCCTATCTGGAGGCCGGCGGCGTCGAGGCCGGGGCCATCCACGGCAACAAGAGCCAGCCCCAGCGCGAGCGCGCGCTTGAGGCCTTCAAGAACGGCAAGCTGCGCGTCCTGGTCGCCACCGACATCGCCGCGCGCGGCATCGACGTGGACAAGGTCACCCACGTGGTGAACTTCGAACTGCCCTATGTGCCTGAAGCCTATGTCCACCGCATCGGCCGCAC
>DGIZ01000203.1:8095-8518 GCA_002386585.1 Brevundimonas sp. UBA4609
TGTCCACCGCATCGGCCGCACGGCCCGCGCGGGCAAGGACGGCACCGCCATCAGCTTCGTCGCCGGCGACGAGATGAAGCTGCTGAAGGACATCGAGAAGGTCACGCGCCAGAAGATCCCCGCGATCGACCGCCGCAACGACAAGGCCCTGGCCCAGCTGGACGCCTCCATCATGGCGGCGGGCGTGGCCAAGAAGGCGACCTTGCCCGAGCGCGAGGGTCGTTCGGGCGGCGAGGGCCGCGGCGGCGGTCGTCGCAACCCGCGTCGCGACGGCGTCAAGCCCGAAGGCGGCGGCCAGCCGCACCGTCAGCGCAAGGGTCAACGCGACCGGACTCATCACGCCGAGCGCCCGGCGGCGGCCTATGACCCGATGGCGGGCGACCGCGCCCGCTCGGCGGTCCGGGCGACGCCCGTGGCCGAACC
>DGIZ01000205.1 GCA_002386585.1 Brevundimonas sp. UBA4609
CCGCCGAACTGCCGGCCGGCGCGACCCCGCCGCCGCCGCCGCTGGCCATCCGCGGCAACAGCTCTCACATGCCGCTGGATCGGCCGGCTGAATGGTACGCCGGGGCCGAGGCCCGCGCCGTCGCCGACGCGGTCGTCAGCTTCCAGACCCCGGCGGGCGGCTGGAGCAAGAACCAGGACCGCAGCATCGTCCGACTGCCGGGGCAGCGTTTCTCCAACGACGCCGAAACCATGGAGCAGAATCCGGCCAATTTCGACGCTCCGGCGGACCGCTTCTGGACCTTCGTCGGCACGCTGGACAATGACTCCACCTGGACCGAGATGCGCTATCTGGCCAAGGTCGCGGTCCAGGCGCCGGGCCCCGAGGGCGACGCCTGGCGCGCCAGCGTGATCCGGGGCGTCCATTATCTGTTGAACGCCCAGTATCCGAACGGCGGCTGGCCGCAGAACTGGCCGCTGGAAGGCGGCTTCCACGATTCCATCACCTTCAACGACAACGCCGTGGCCAATGCGGCCATGGTGTTGCGCGACGTGGCCGAGGGCACGGAAGGCTTCGGCTTCGTCCCCGCCGACCTGGAGGCGCGCGCCGCCGAGGCGGTGAAGAAGGCCATCGACGTCACTCTGGCCGCCCAGGTTCGAAAGGGCGGTCAGCTTCAGGGCTGGCCGCAACAGGTCGAACCGATGCGCCTGGCGCCCACCAGCGCCCGCAACTATGAGCCGCGTTCGATCGCCAGCGGCGAGACGACCGACGTGCTCGAGTTCCTGATGGCCGAGCCGAACCCGTCGCCGGAGGTCAAGGCGGCGATCCGCGGGGCCGTGGCCTGGCTGGAGTCGGTGCGCGTCTATGACAAGTCGTTCGAGATGACCGACGACGGCCGCAAGCTGATCGACAAGCCCGGCGCGGGACCGATCTGGTCGCGCAACTATGACCTGGTCACGGGGCAGCCCATCTTCGGCGACAAGGATCAGACGATCCACGACGACGTAAACGGCATCTCGATCGGTCGCCGCAACGGCTATTCCTGGTGGATCGGTTCGCCTCAGCGGGCGCTGGACGCCTATGCGGCCTGGTCTGCGGCCAATCCCTGATCCGGGCCGGACATGAGCATGGTCCCCTCCGAACGCTCGTCGTTCGGAGGGGATGTTGCATCAGGCGCGCGCGGCCTGGCTGCGGGTCGAGGGCAGGCGCAGATAGGCCTCGAGCGAATCGTCGAACGCCTTCATCCACGGCACATGGTGGCGCGCCGCCAGGGTGCCGGTCAGGACCGACCGGTAGCATTTGTCGCGATAGCCCATGATGTCGGCCTTCTTGTCCTTCTTCCACTGCAGGAAGATCCGGTTGATGTTGTCGACATCAAGGTTCGGATAGTCGGTCTGGGCGATCAGGCGCTTGATGTAGTCGCCCTGATATTCAAAGGCCTGCTCATCCGTGCGGATGGCGACTTCCTTCTCGCGCCAGAGGTCGTTGGCGGCCTCCATGTCGGCGCGTGACGGAAGGGCGATGCGGTCCATGATGATGTCTCGCGTCAGCCAAGCCTGGGCGTCGAACATGTTGAAGCTGTACCAGAGGTCCTGCATCCCCAGATAGAACAGCTTGGGATTGGGCGTGAAAGCCACCCCTTCGTACAGGTTCAGCGGCCACAGGCGGTTGCTGGTCTTCAGCCGCAGCGCATCCGGCAGGAAGGGGAAGTGGTGCTTGTAGCCGGTGCACAGGATGATGGCGTCGACGTCGCGGCGCGTGCCGTCGCTGAAGTGGGCGGTCTTGCCGTCCACGCGCGTCAGGCAGGGTTTCTCCTCCCACCCCTTGGGCCAGTCATAGCCCATCGGCTGGCTGCGATAGCTGGTGGTGACCGACTTCGCGCCGTACTTGTAGCACTGTGAGCCGATGTCCTCGGCCGAATAGCTGGAGCCGATCAGCAGGACGTCCTTGCCCTTGAACTCGGCCGCGTCGCGGAAGTCGTGGGCGTGCAGGATACGACCGGGGAACAGGTCGAAGCCCGGATAGGACGGGGCGTTCGGCGTCGAGAAGTGGCCGGTGGCGACGATCACATGGTCGAACGTCTGCGAGGTGCGGCGACCGGCGGAATAGTCCTGGGCCGTCACGGTGAACTGACCCGACGCCTGGTCGAAGGCCACGTCCTTCACCGCCGTGTTGAAGCGGATGTACCGGCGGATGTTCGCCTTTTTCACGCGGCCCTGGATGTAGTCCCACAGGACTTCGCGCGGGGGATAGGAGGAGATCGTCTTCTTGAAATGCTCGTCGAAGGTGTAGTCGGCGAACTCAAGGCATTCCTTGGGGCCGTTCGACCACAGATAACGGTACATGCTGCCGTGAACGGGCTCGCCGTTCTCATCGATGCCGGTGCGCCAGCTGTAGTTCCACATGCCGCCCCAGTCCTTCTGCTTCTCGTAGCAGACGATTTCGGGGATGTCCGCGCCCTTGTCCTGGGCGGATTGGAAGGCGCGCAACAGGGCCAGGCCGGACGGGCCGGCGCCGATGATGGCGATACGTTTTTGCTTGGGCATATTCACCTTGGTCTGATGGGGGAGAAGTCCCGGGCGCAGGGCGGCGCGGCGGCCGAAAAACCCATGGGACTGCAGGAGAGCCGAACCACCGGAACGGGTAATGATTGAGCTGTAATTCGGTGATTGGCGATGGTGATGAAAATCATTTCAATACATTAGAGTTCATGTGCGCGAGGCGTCATGATTGGTCGTTCCACTTTGTCGAAAACTGACAATGATAAAGCAAACTGCGATCTAAAAGCTATCTCAAGGATAGTTGCTGCAGAGGTTGCATATTGTCATATCAATATGGGACATATGCCTATTTGCTGGGCGTAAGGCAAGTTTCTGACCTCACATCACTGTGAAGGTGAGGCTGTTCCGTGCAGGGAGCGACGCCGGTCGAGTCGCGAGAGCGTCGAGCTTCCCCAGCCCGCTGCGCGGGCCGGAGGACGATGGCCGGGCTGCGGATTCATGATGCGCAGGGCCCTGGAGCGAGGTGATGAAGGCCCGCGCCATCTTCCCGCTGAATTCCGAAGGGAATCCGGCTAGACTCGCCTCATGCATGGTCGTTTTCCGATCCTCTACATCGCCGAGGCGGACGCCGAGGAGGCGGTCCTGTCGTCAGGGGCGCTGGCCCAACTGGTCGAGGCGGTGCCGCAGGCGACCTTCACCGTCGTCGGCTCGCCGGCCAGCGCGCCGCTGTTCGCCGACCTGCCGCGCCTGCAGCGGCTGATCACTCTGGATCGCGACGGGCGCTGGGACTGGATCGCCCTGTGGAACCAGGTGCGCGAGACCAACTGGGGCCTGGTGGTCGACATGCGCGGCTCGACCCTGTCGGGCAAGCTGCGGCGCCAGCGCCGGGCGGTGAAGGGCAAGCCCCTGCCGGGCGTCCACCTGGTCGAACAGGCGGCGCGGACCCTGCAACTGGACGAAATTCCCGCGCCCCGCCTGTTCATCGAGCGCGATACGCAGGAGGCCGCCGACGCCCTGATCCCGGCGGGTGAAGGTCCGATCCTGGCGATCGGACCGGGCGCCGACTGGATCGGCAAGCGCTGGCCGGCCGATCGCTACGCCAAGATCGCCATCTCCCTGCTGGGCGAGGGCGGGCCGCTGGCCGGCGGGCGGCTGATGATCGTGGGCGAGGAGGCGGACCGCGACGCGGCCCAGACCGTTCGCTCGGCGGTCAAGCGCGACCGGGTGATCGAACTGCAGGGACGGCTGACGCGGCTGCAGACGGCGGCCGCCCTGTCGCACGCGACCCTCTATCTGGGCGGCGACTCCCTGTGGACCCAGCTGGCCGTGGCGGCGGGCGTTCCGGCGGTGGCGGTGTTCGGCCCTTCGGATGAGACGCTGAAGCGCCCCTGGACCGGCGTCGCCGTGCGCGGTCCGCGCACGCTTCAGGAATTTCAGGACCTGGACCCGCGCCTGAACCAGCACATTCAGCACATGATGGACCTGCCCTATGAGCGGGTGCTGAAGGCGACGAAAAAGCTGCTGGCGGAACGGGCGGCCTGATCGCCGCTCGGCTTGCGCCCCCGGCTGTTCGGCGCGCATAAGCGCCGAAGTTTCAGGAGATGCGCGCGATGACCCAGACCTATGACCTGATCGTTCGGGGCGGCGAGGTGGCCAACCACGCCGGGCGGGGCAAGGCCGACGTCGGCGTCATCGACGGCCGCATCGCCTTCATCGGCGACCTGAGCCAGGCCTCGGCGGGCGAGGTGTTCGACGCGACGGGCCTGACCGTCCTGCCCGGCGTCATCGACACCCAGGTCCACTTCCGCGAGCCGGGGCTGGAATGGAAGGAAGACCTGGAGACCGGCAGCCGCGCTGCGGCCCTGGGCGGCGTCGTCGCCGTGTTCGAGATGCCGAACACCAACCCCAACACGACCGATCCGACCACGCTGGAGGACAAGCTGGCGCGGGCGAAGGACCGGATGTGGACGGACCACGCCTTCTACATCGGCGGCACGCATGAGAACGCCGACCATCTGGCTGAGCTGGAGCGCCTGCCGGGCTGCTGCGGGGTCAAGGTCTTTATGGGAGCCTCGACCGGCGACCTGCTGATCGCCGACGACGAGGGGGTGAGGAAGGTTCTATCGAACGTGCGCCGCCGCGCCACCTTCCACTCCGAAGACGAATACCGTCTGGTCGAGCGCCGCAACCTGGCCCGCACCGGCGACTGGACCAGCCACCCGGAGGTCCGCGACGCCGAAAGCGCCATCATGTCGACGCGCCGCCTGGTGGGGCTGGCCAAGGAGACCGGCGCCCGCATCCACGTCCTGCACGTCACTACGCGCGACGAGATGGAGTTCCTGCGCTTCCACAAGGACGTCGCCACGGTCGAGATCACGCCCCAGCACCTGACGCTGGCGGCGCCCGAGGCCTATGAACGCCTCGGCGCCTACGCCCAGATGAACCCGCCGATCCGGTCGCAGGAACACGTGGACGCGCTTTGGCTGTGGGGGATGCAGCAGGGCGTGGCCGATGTGCTGGGCTCGGACCACGCGCCGCACACCAAGGAAGAAAAATCCAAGCCCTATCCGGCCTCGCCGTCGGGGATGCCGGGAGTGCAGACCCTGGTGCCGCTGATGCTGACGCACGTCGCGAACGGGCGGCTGTCGCTGGAGCGCTTCATCGACCTGACCTCAGGCGGGGCGCAGCGGGTGTTCGGCACGGCCAATAAGGGGCGGATGGCCGTCAGCTATGACGCCGACCTGACCATCGTCGACCTGAAGGCGAAGAAGACCATCACGCACGACCAGCAGGCCACGCGCTGCGGCTGGACCCCCTTCGACGGCTTCGAGGCGACGGGCTGGCCGGTGGCGACCATCGTGCGCGGCCGCGTGGTGATGAAGGACGGCGAACTGATCGGCCAGGCCCATGGCCAGCCGGTGCGGTTCCAGGAGACGCTGGCGGGGTGAGCGCCCTCAAGCCAAAGCTCGGCCTGATCGGCTTCGGCGCCTTCGGGCGTCTGACGGCGAAGCATCTGTCGCCGTGGTTTGACATCCTCGCCCATGATCCGGCGGTCAGCGACGGCGAGGGGCTCGCCCGAATGACGACGCTGGAGGAGGCGGCCGCCTGTTCGACGGTGGTGCTGGCCGTGCCGGTGGGCGTCCTGGCCGAGACGGTCGCGGCGATCGCGCCGCATCTGGCGCCGGACGCCCTGATCCTCGATGTCGGCTCGGTGAAGGTGAAGCCGGCCGAGGTGATGCTGGACGGCCTGCCCGAAGGCGTCGCCATCGTCGGCACCCACCCCCTGTTCGGTCCTCAGAGCGGCAAGGACGGAATCGCCGGGCTGAGGATCGCCGTCTGTCCGGTGCGCGGCGACAAGGCGGCGTGGCGTGTCGCCGCCTTCTGCAGGAAGGCGCTGGGGCTCAAGGTCTTCGTCGTCACGCCCGAGGATCACGACCGCGAGGCGGCGACGGTGCAGGGCCTGACCCATCTGATCGCCAGGGTCCTGCTGGCCATGGAGCCGCTGCCGACGCGCATGACCACGACCAGTTTCGAACGCGTCGTGCAGGGCGTCGACATGGTTCGCCACGACAGCGCGGCGGTGTTCCGCGCCATCGAACACGACAACCCCTTCGCCGCCGAGGTCCGCCGCCGCTTCTTCGACCTGGCCGAACAGGCGCGGGCGGAACTGGACGGGTGACCGCTTTCCTTCTCCCACAAGGGGAGAAGTACCGAATTGGGTATTTTAATACCGTATTTAAAATATTTAATAAAATCAAATATCTATGCCGAAATCGCCGCCAAAACCGACATTGACCTTCGGCGCGCGACCCTCTATCACCCCGGCCTCCGCCCGATCCATCTGGTTCGGGCCGCGTTTTTCGTCTTCCAGGACCCTCATCATGCTGAAGAGCACCACGGCTTCGCTGAAGCCGGCCGAGGTCGAGAAGAAGTGGATCCACATCGACGCCGAAGGCGTCGTGGTGGGCCGCCTCGCGACCTTCATCGCCAACCGCCTGCGCGGCAAGCACCTGCCGACCTACACCCCGCACGTCGACTGCGGCGACTACGTCGTCGTCACCAACGTCGACAAGGTGGTGTTCACCGGCAAGAAGACCACCGACAAGGTCTACTATCGCCACACCGGCCACCCGGGCGGCATCAAGGAAACCACGCCGGAGAAGGTTCTGGGCGGTCGTTTCCCCGAGCGCGTGCTCGAGAAGGCCGTTGAGCGCATGCTGCCCAAGGAGTCGCCGCTGGCTCGCAAGCAGATGACCCACCTGCGCCTGTTCGCCGGCGCGGCTCACGAACACGAAGCCCAACAGCCCACGACCATCGACTTCAAGTCGATGTCGTCCAAGAACACCCGGAGCGCCTGAGCATGACCGACGTGACTCAAGACACCGCCGCCGGCTTTGACGCCCTGAAGGGCCTGGGCACCGCTGCTGCCGAGGAAATCGTCCGCGAGCCGAAGATCGACGCCCTGGGCCGTTCGTACTCGACCGGCAAGCGCAAGAACGCCATCGCCCGCGTGTGGGTGAAGCGCGGCACCGGCAAGATCACCGTCAACGGCAAGGATGTGGCCGCCTATTTCGCCCGTCCCGTGCTGCAGATGATGGTCGCCCAGCCGCTGACCGTCTCGGACCGCGCCACGCAGTACGACGTGATCTGCACCGTCGAAGGTTCGGGCCTGTCGGGCCAGGCCGGCGCCATCCGCCACGGCCTGTCGCACGCCCTGACCCACTACGAGCCGGAACTGCGCAAGGTTCTGAAGCCGCACGGCTTCCTGACCCGCGACAGCCGCGTCGTCGAGCGTAAGAAGTACGGCCGCGCCAAGGCTCGCCGCAGCTTCCAGTTCTCGAAGCGCTAAGTCGCGACCGCGACTGGGAATACAAAGGGCGCTTCGGGGAAACCCGAGGCGCCTTTTTTCTTTTTTGAGCGCAATGTAGATTTCTTGAATGAAAATAATGGCGCGTGTTTTTTCAGGGTAAGTGCAGCTGGCGCCGGAAGACGTTGTCTCCTGCTTGTCAAACTTTCTCGAAAATCGTGGCGGCCCTTATGATTGGGACGACTTCATTTCGGTGGATATTGCAGATCCTGCACTCGAAGCGATCCGTGCTGCCGCAGCGAACATCGACCTGCCTGTGAATGCCGATGGCGAGCGTCGGATACGCGATCTTTTGACTGAGGCGCGACAAGTGGCGCACGAGAGAAGCGCCGTTTGATCTCGATCTAACAATTTGAGCTAGCGACTCAAATCTGCTGAATTCTCGGGGTTTGTCAGACCCCTCATCCGGCCCTGACGGGCCACCTTCTCCCACAAGGGGAGAAGGACAGGAGATGCGCATGACCCACACCATCTTCATCGACGGCGAGGCCGGGACCACGGGGCTGGAGATCCGCGAGCGTCTGGAGGCGCGCGGCGATCTGGAGCTGATGCTGCTGGGCGACCGTCGTCGTGATGTCGAGGCGCGGCGCGAGGCGCTGAACAGCGCCGATGCGGTCATCCTGTGTCTGCCCGACGACGCGGCCCGAGAAGCGGTGTCGATGATCGAGAATCCGGCGGTGCGGGTTATCGACGCCTCGACCGCCTATCGGGTGGCGGACGGCTGGACCTATGGCTTCGCAGAGATGGATGCGGCCCTGCGCGCGGCCATCGCCGCCTCGACGCGGGTGTCGAACCCCGGCTGCTATCCGACCGGCTTTATCGGCCTGATGCGGCCGCTGGTGAAGGCGGGGCTGGTCCCGGCAGACTGGCCTGTCACGATCAATGCGGTGTCCGGCTATTCCGGCGGCGGCAAGGCCATGATCGCCGAGTTTGAAGCTGAGGGCGCATCCACCGCCTTCCGCGCCTATGGCCTGACGCTGAAGCACAAGCATGTGCCGGAAATGACGAAGCACGCGGGCCTGTCGCGTCCGGTGCTGTTCTCGCCCGCCGTGGGGAATTATCGCCAGGGGATGCTGGTCGAGGTTCCGCTGCATCTGTCGGCCTTGCCGGAAACGCCCTCGGTCGAGCGGCTGCACGGCGCTCTGGTCGAGGCCTATGAGGGGCAGCGCTTCGTCGAGGTCGCCGAGATCGACGAAACCGAAGCCATGACCGGTATCGAGCCCGAGGGTCTGAACGGCACCAACCGGATGCGTCTGCATGTCTTCGGCGATCGCGGCGGAGAGCAGGCGCGTCTGGTCGCCCTGCTGGACAATCTGGGCAAGGGCGCCTCGGGCGCGGCGGTTCAGAACCTCAACATCATGCTGGGCCTGGACGAGGCGACGGGCCTCAGCTGACGGGGTTCAGGGCGCCAGGCGGGGCGCCAGTTCGGGGGCTGCGGCGATCAGGTCGCGCGCGACCAGGGCGGCGATGACCTGCGCGCCCTCGGGGCCTAGATGGGTGTAGTCGAAGTCTTCGGCGTGACGGCCGTAGGGGCCTGCTGTCGTCGCCACGGCGGGCGGCGCGGCGGGCGAGTTTCCGGCCTGAAGCTCGGACAGGAAGTCGGGCGGAGGCGCGCCGGGCGCCATGCGAGCGGCTTCAAGCGCGCCCATGCTCTGGACCAGGTCGCCGCTGGCGGCGTGCAGGTCGATCAAGGGCGCGCCGGTCTCGCGCGCCACGCGGCGCACGGCCTCGGCCCAGGGCTCAAGCGT
Organism: Brevundimonas sp. UBA4609; assembly: GCA_002386585.1. GTDB lineage: Bacteria > Pseudomonadota > Alphaproteobacteria > Caulobacterales > Caulobacteraceae > Brevundimonas > Brevundimonas olei. The sequence continues at coordinate 9,096 of DGIZ01000205.1, forward strand.
GTCCTGTAGGCGGCCGTCGCTGAAGGATCGGCGCGTCAGGGGCGTCACCAGTACGGGCCGCGCGCCGCGCGCCCTGGCTTCGGCGACATAGGCCCTGAGGTTGGCGGGAAACTCGGTCGCCAACTCGGTGGAACTGCGCTTGCCCGGCTGATCGTTATGGCCGAACTGGATCAGCACCCAGGCCGCGCCATAGCCGGGCGTCGCCATTTCGTTCAGGGCCAGATCCCATGAACCTTCCGCGCGATAGGTCGAGGTGCTGCGGCCCTGACGCCCCAGGTTGACGCAGGCCAGGGACGACAGGACGTGCCGGCCGCAGAAGGCGCCGCCCCAGCCGCTGCCGACCGAGGTCGTCGAGTCCCCGACCAGTATGATCTTGTCGGCGTCGATCGGCAGCTCCTGGGCCCTGACCGCGCCGGCGCAGACCAGGGTCGCCGCGATAGCGGCCGGCAGGGCGCATCGAATCATCAGACCCGGCGGGCCTTGATCGCGGACTCCACCGTCAGGGCGAAGAAGATGGCGGCGATGATGATCAGCAGGCCGTAGTCGTGGCCGGGGAAGACCAGGGGAACGCCCGCCGCCAGGATGATCAGCGCGGGAAACAGGCTGGCCCAGACGGCGGTGGAGGCGGCGTCGGGATGGATCATCGGCGGCCGCTGCAGGCTCATTCGCCGAGCCATCACGCCGTTCAGCGGCACGAAGACGGCCGGAACGACCACGGCGATGACCACATACTTCAGCAACTGACCCGGCGCGCCGAACAGGGTCGCCGTGGCGATCAGCAGGATCAGCGGAATGGCCGTGGTCAGGGCCAGCAGCAGGTTGGGCTCGATACGCTTCAAGACTTCACTTTCACATAGGCGCCGGGCGCCGGTTCGATAGGCTTCAACGGCCCGACCTTGGGATCACGCGCCGGGATCTGCGCGCCGGACCGGGCGTGCAGCCAGTCGGCCCAGTGCGGCCACCAACTGCCGGGATACTGTTCCGCCCCCGCTTGCCATTCCTGAAGCGTTTCGGGAAGGGCGGCGTTGATCCAGTGCTGATACTTCTCGGCCGAGGGCGGGTTGATGACCCCGGCGATATGGCCCGATCCGGCCAGCGTATAGGTCACCGGCCCGCCGAACAGCCGCGCCGAGCGATAGACCGAGTTCATCGGCGCGATATGGTCCTCACGGCTGGCCTGGAAGTAGAGCGGGATGCGGACCTTCGACAGGTCGATGCGCTCGCCGTCGATCTCCAGCTCGCCCCCGGCCAGGGCGTTCCGGCCATACATCAGGCGCAGGTACTGAAGGTGCAGCCGCTTGGGCATCCGCGTCTGATCGGCGTTCCACGCCAGCAGGTCGAAGGCGGGCGGCGCCTTGCCCATCAGATAGTTGGACACGAAGAAGGACCAGATCAGGTCATTGGCGCGAAGGGCGTTGAAGGTGTCGGCCATCGCCGTGCCGGGCAGGACGCCCCCCGCCTCGTCCATCAGCCGCTCGATCTCGGCCAGCCAGTGCTCGTCGGTGAACAGCAGCAGGTCGCCCGCCTCGGCGAAGTCGTGCTGGGCGGCGAAGAAGGTGGCCGAGGCGACACGGTCGTCCCCCTTGGCCGCCATGTGCGCCAGGGTCGCGCCCAGCATGGTGCCGCCGATGCAGTAGCCGACGGCGTTCAGATGTTTCTGGCCGGTCTGCTCCAGCGTCTTCTCGACGGCGCGATAGACGCCCTTCTTCATATAGTCGTCGAGGCCGAACTCCGCCTTGTCGCGGTCCGGGTTGACCCATGAGCAGACGAAGACGGTGAAGCCCTGGGCGCTCAGCCAGCGGATCAAGGAGTTCGCCGGCTGCAGGTCCATGATGTAGAATTTGTTGATCCACGGCGGGAAGATCAGCAGCGGGACGGCGTGCTGCTGATCCGTTGCGGCGTCGTACTGGATCAGTTCGAACAACTCGTCGCGCCAGACGACCTGACCCGGCGCCGTGGCGACGTTCTCGCCCAGGACGAAGCGGCCGTAGTCGGCCTGGCTGATCTTCAGCGACCCGGCGCCGCGCTCCAGATCGGCGGCGAAGTTCTGCATCCCGCGCACCAGAGACTCGCCGCTGGTCTCGGCCAGGGCCTTCAGCGCCACGGGGTTCGACGCCAGGAAGTTGGCGGGCGAAAAGGCGTCGGTCAGCAGGCGGGTGAAGAACTCGGCTCGGCGCTTCACGCGCGGGTCCACGTCCTCGACGCTGGAGACCAGGCTGTTCATCCAGTCCGAGGTGGCCAGATAGGACTGGCGCATCATGTCGAACATGGGGTTTTCGGACCAGGCGGGGTCGCGGAACCGCTTGTCGGCCGGGGCGGGGCTGTCGACCGTCTCGCCCATGGCGCGGCGCGTGGTGGTCGACCACAGCTCCATATAGCGGCCGAACAGGTCGGCCTGGGCCTGAAACAGCTTTTCGGGCCGGGCGGCCAGGCTGGTCATGATCGAGGACATGGCCGGGGCCACGTTGAACGGATCGGGCGACAGGGCGGCGGGGCGGTCGGCCTGCGACAGGGCCGCCTCGGCCACCGCCGTCTGGGCCATCATCGCCGCCTTGGCCAGGTTCAGCGACAAGGTCTCCAGCTGCTGACGCTGGTCGGCGCTGAAGGCCATGAAGTCGGGCGCGGAGGAGGGGGCTTCGGCGGTCGCCGCCGGTTCCGCGGCGGAGGCCGGTTGCGGCTTTTCAGCCGGGGCGGCCTTTTTTACGCGGGGCTTGGCCGAGGTCGGGCGCCCGGCCTTGCGCGGCGCGGGCGCGTCAACCGCTTCGGATTGAGCCGTCTTCTGGGGCGGGGCCTTGGTCGGGCGCTTGGCCATGGCGAACCTCCGATGGGGACGCGCGAGTTCGCACGCCTTCCTCCCGACGCGATGATGGCATATGTCAGTGACGGAAATGAACGCGCTTCTGCTGAAAAAGACGGGATGGACGGCGGCTTGGGGCATGGCCTTGAGTTCTGCCGTGGCGCTGGGCGGCTGCGTCAGCGCCTTCGAGCCGAAAACCGACCCGACGTCGCCTCTGGCGCCCCGCATCCAGAAGCTGGTGGACGAGAATCGCCAGTATCCGCGCTGGGCCGATTTCCCGCGCACCAGCACGCCCTTGCCGGCTCCGGCCGAGATCGCCGCCGAGGTCGGGCGTCTGGAAAGCCGCAGCACCGCCCTGACCGCCGAGATGGCGCGCATCGACTGGACGCTGGACAGCGACCCGGCCGCCTTCGTGGAATCGATCAACCGTCGTATCGACGCCAGCCAGATGTCGCCCCAGACCCTGCGCACCGCCGAGGAGGTCGAGGCCTACGCTGAGGAATTGCGCCGGCGCGCCAAGGCGCCGCCGCCGATCGACCGCCCGCGTCCTTGAGGCCCATGACCGCGACAGGCGTAACCCGCCCCTAGGGTGCGAGCTGCGCGAACGTCGCGTCCTGGTGCGAATCCCGCGATCCTGAGCGGCGGCGAAAGTCGTCGCCCGAACTGTCCAAAAAGGTCCGTCATGGCCCGTCACGCCTGCATCGCCCTTCCTTTCGCCCGTCGAGCGTCCTGATGGCGGACGGCGCCGCTTCGCCCGCCTTCCTCGGCGTCAGCCGCTCCCTGTCCGGGCGGGCCTGGCGACAGCGGCCGGCCGAGGCGACGACGATCCGCGCCCATATGCAGACGCTGGGGCTGGACGAACCGCTGGCGCGGGCGCTGGCGGCGCGCAAGGTGGCGGGCGAGCAGGGCGCCGACTTCCTGAAGCCGACGCTGAAGGCGCTGTTCCCCGATCCGTCCAGCTTCATGGACATGGACGCCGCCGCCGCCGCCATCGTCGACGCCTTGCAGGCGCAGGCCAGCGTTCACGTCTTCGCCGACTACGACGTGGATGGAGCCTCCAGCGCGGCCCTGCTGGTGCGCTGGTTCCGGGCGCTGGGGGCGGACCTTCCCATCTATGTCCCCGACCGCCTGACCGAAGGCTACGGCCCCAGCGCGCGCGCCTTCGACACGCTGAAGGCGCGCGGCGCCGATCTGGTCATCACCGTCGACTGCGGGGCGGCCGCCAATGAGGCGGTGGCCCATGCGGCGGCCATCGGCCTGAAGGTCGTGGTCATCGATCACCACATGATGCGAGAGGAGCCGCCCGCCTGCCTCGCCGTGGTCAATCCGAACCGGCCGGGCTGCGGCTCGGGGCAGGGCAATCTGGCGGCGGCGGGCGTGGTCTTCGTCCTGCTGGCCGCCCTGAACCGCGAGGCGCGCGGGCGCGGTCTGTTTGAGGGAAAGACCGGGCCGGACATCCGTCAGTGGCTGGATCTGGCCGCCATGGGCGCTATTTGTGACGTGACGGGCCTGACGGGCTTCAACCGCGCCCTGACCAGTCTGGGGCTGGGGGTGATGTCTCACTGGCGCAATCCGGGCCTGCGCGCCCTGCTGGCCGCGGCGGGCGCCGAGCCGGGGCCGGCCAAGACCAACCACGCGGGCTTCATCCTCGGCCCGCGCATCAATGCGGGAGGGCGGATCGGCAAGTCGGATCTGGGCGCGCGCCTGCTGTCCACCGATGACGCCGACGAGGCGAGGTTGCTGGCCCAGGAGCTGGACGCCCTGAACCTGGCTCGGCGCGAGGTCGAGGCCGAGGTGACCGAACAGGCCGTCCGCCGCGTCGAGGCGACCGGCGCCCACGCCGACGACAGCGCCGCCGTGGTCGTCTGCGGCGAGGATTGGCACCCCGGCGTCGTCGGCATCGTCGCCGGGCGCCTGCGCGAGCGCTGGAGAAAGCCGGTCATCGTCATCGGCGTCGACGCCGTTAACGGCGTGGGCAAGGGCTCGGGTCGGTCGCAGCCGGGCATGAACCTGGGACGGGCGGTGCAGGCGGCGTGGAACGAGGGCCTGCTGATCGCGGGCGGCGGCCACGCCATGGCGGCGGGACTGACGGTGGCGGCCGACCGCATCGACGAGCTGCGCGCCTTCCTCAACGACCGCCTGTCGGCCGAGCGCGTCGAGGCCGTGGCCCAGGACTGGGTCGAGGTCGACGCCCTGATCGACCCGCGCGCCGCCACCCGCGACCTCTTCGAGGCCTTCGAGCAACTGGCGCCCTATGGACCCGCCAACCCCGAGCCCCTGTTTGCGCTGGAAGGGGTGCAGGCGCGCGAGCCGGTCGCCATGAACGGCGGCCATGTGCGGTGCCGTCTGGTCGGTCCGGACGGCGCCTCGGTGCGGGCCATCGCCTGGCGCTGCGCCGACCTGCCGACGGGCAAGGCGCTGCTGGCGGGGCAGGGCGGTTTGAACCTGGTCGGACGCCTGAAAGCCGATGACTGGAACGGCCGTCGCGGCGTCCAGTTCGAGATCGAGGACGTCGCCGATCCGCGTATGGCCTGAGGGCTGTCAGGCTTGGCTGCTAAACGACGCAGGTCTTTGAAAAAGTCGCACAAATCCGCGTCGGCGCGCTTGCCATAAGCGGAATCGGCGGCTATCTACACGGTCCTCCGCGCAGCGGTCCCTTCGTCTATCGGTTAGGACGCCAGGTTTTCAACCTGGAAAGAGGGGTTCGATTCCCCTAGGGACTGCCACGCGGAGTTTTCTCCCAGAAAATTCGAATGCATTTGCGGCAGCGATAGCCTGCGCGGATCGGCCGTGCTGCATTCTCGATCCACGCTTGAAGGCAGGCTTTCGTCGTTTTTTTGAAAAAGCGCGAGACGCCCTCTTGCATCGCCGAAAAGGGACGGCTATCAGGCCGCTCCTCCGCGCAGCGGTCCCTTCGTCTATCGGTTAGGACGTCAGGTTTTCAACCTGAAAAGAGGGGTTCGACTCCCCTAGGGACTGCCACGCGGGGCGAATAACGTCTTCTCCCGTCATCGTTATTTCTTTCACCGAGCGACTTCGCGCGGTCTTTTCGCGTGCGCGACATTTGGTTGTCGACAATGTGGCGTAAAAGGGGCAACGTGTATGTTCGAGTTCAAAGAACCGTGTTAGTGTAGCTGACCCGATTGTTGCGGGCGGGGGTTCAAGGTGGCGAGTTGTGACGTGATGGAGCCTATCGAGACCGTAAAGGTCGTCGGAAAGGTCAAATGGTTCGATGCCGGCAAGGGGTATGGCTTCATCGTGCCGGACCAGCCGGAATTGACCGAGGAGCGCGACGTGCTGCTGCACGTCACCAGCCTGCGGGATGCGGGCCATGAGTTGGCGGGCGAGGGCGCGGCCATCGTCTGCGAATGCGCCAAACGCTCCAAGGGCTGGCAGGTCGTCAACATTCTCGAACTGGAGGCGACCGCCGCGCCGGTTCGTCGCGATGCCGTCCGCAGTTCGGCTCACGCCCGCCCGGAAGGCCTGCCTGACGGCCCGCTGGAAGCGGCGGTCGTCAAATGGTTCAATCGCACCAAGGGCTATGGATTCGTGGTGCGCGAGGGTGAGGCGGGCGATATCTTCGTCCACGTCGAGACGCTGCGACGCTGCGGCCTTGACGATCTCCTGCCGGGCGATCCGGTGAACGTGCGCTTCGCCCAGGGGCCCAAGGGCCTGGTCGTGGCCGATATCAGAGCGGGCGGATGACCTTCGTCCGCTAGAGGACGAAGACATGGTGAACCGGCGCATCCTTCTGGCCCTGGCCCTCTCTGCGGCCGCCGCGACGGCGGCCTGCGCCCAGAAGGCGCCTCTGGATGCGACCGGCCGCCCGCTGGAGCCGCTGACGATCGTCACGACCTCGGGCGAGCACGAATTCATGGTCGAGATCGCCGACGACGACGCGAAGCGCCAGCGCGGCCTGATGTTCCGACCGCCTCTGCCCGACGACCGTGGGATGCTGTTCCAGTTCCCGGTGGCGGCGGAGCAGAGCTTCTGGATGCGCAACACGCCCAGTTCGCTGGACATCCTCTACATCGACCCGCGCGGGCGAATCGTCTCGATCGCCAGGCACGCGACGCCCAACTCCGACACGCCGATTCCCTCGAACGGGGCGGCCAATGGGGTGCTGGAATTGCGGGCCGGCCGCGCCGACGAGATCGGCGCCAGGCCCGGCGATCAGGTTAAACACCCCTTCTTTCATCCCTGAGCGACAATAGGCCGTCTCATCCGTTGCGGAGGCGGCTCCGTCGTGTCATGAGGGCGCTCCGTCGGTCCGGGGTGTGGCGCAGCCTGGTAGCGCATCTGGTTTGGGACCAGAGGGTCGGAGGTTCGAATCCTCTCGCCCCGACCACGGAAATCAATGGGTTATGGTCGTGATTTTGGTAATCGCGGGTCGATACGCGATACGAGATGCACGCCCGTTAATTGATGAGCCTGTCAGAACTCGGAGGCTCTTTTAGGCGTATGATCAGTTGCCCGTCAGCTTGTCTGAGGACTTCGTGTCGTTTGGGACTGCTATCAGCCCGATAGTGACGCTCTATCTGATTGCGGTGCCAATTTCGGGCGTGCTCACGCCCTGACAGGCGTCGCCACAAGCTTTGCAGTTCCAGTTGAACGTGTTCTGGCCGGAAGCTACAACGCGCGCACCATCACGTAGGATTGCGGGCGAACCAGTGCGGCGATTGTAACCCGCTGGACTAGACTGTAGCTCGAGACTGAGATTTTTAAGGCGCCTAACATGAGTGAAATACGTCCTCTCCATAAAAGAGAAAAAGTTCCTCTTATGGAAAGCGGTGAGCTACATGCAGAGATCCCAAGTGTCCTAGAATATATTCGCTTTAAGGGGCGTCTTAACATATTTGGCGCTTATAGTTATGGAAATATAAACGTAGCTATATCTCAATCAGATGTTGGTCGATTTTGTTCAATAGGGCAAGATGTTCTTATAGGATTATCGGAACATCCTCTAGATAGAATGTCTAGTCACTGATTTACATTTAATGATATGGGAACGTTTAGATACTCTCCTCAATACAGGGAGATCGTTTCACCTATTGATCTGGAGCTAAATGAGCGTCGAACCTCTATTGGGAATGACGTTTGGATAGGTGCGAGGGCCATAATCAGGCGTGGGGTGCGGATTGGTCATGGAGCAGTGGTGGGAGCTGGATCAATTGTGACCAAGGATGTCGAGCCTTACACCGTGGTGGCGGGGGCTCCCGCGATCTCCATTAAGCAACGCTTCGATGACGCAGTTGTTGAACGATTGCTCGAAGTAAAGTGGTGGACCTATAATCTTCGCCAAAAGGATCTTCCTGGGATCGATTATCGAAATGTCCCAGGCTCAATAACGCAGATTGAGGAAGCTGTAGCCGAGGGGCGAGTTAAACTGCTTGCCCCAAGGTTGGCGCGCTTCATTAATGGCGAATGTGTCGCCTGATCACGTCGAGGCGTAGCCGCCGTTGATGGCGTAGGAGAAGCCGATCGGCAGGGCGGCGCGGACCTGGGTGAAGAAGGCGGCCAGTTCGCCCAGGGTCGAGCGCGGCACGAAGATGATGTCGCCGCGCCGCAGCGACAGAATCTCGGCGCGCGGCGCGCTCAGGTCGATCGCCTTCATCATGCGGACATCGCCCGGTCCGCGGCGGATCAGGGCGCAACGGGAGGCCCTGGACGAAGGCAGGACGCCGCCGGCCATGATGACGGCCTGATAGGCGTCGATGTCGCCCGGCATGTCGAACACGCCCGGATTGCGCACCTCGCCGTCGACCCAGACCTTCAGCGGACCGGCCTGGCGCAGGGTCACCTCGACCTCGGGCCGCAGCAGGTGAGGGGCGTAGGCCATGGAGATGTCGGCCTCCAGTTCGGACAGGCTGCGATCCGCCGCCGTGACGTGGCCCAGCAGGGGCAGGGACACCCGGCCGTCCGGGCCGATCTTCAACTGGCGGGTCAGCTCCGACGCGGTCGGCAGGGCGACCTCGATGTCGTCGCCGGGATAGAGGCGGTATTCGGGTTCGACCTCGGTCCAGTCGGCGAAGGGCAGGCCGGGCGGGAAATCGTCGACCGCCGTCGGACGCGGCCGTCCGCCGCCCGACCCGGCGCCGCCGGCGCAGCCG
>DGIZ01000185.1:0-1633 GCA_002386585.1 Brevundimonas sp. UBA4609
GCCCGCCGCCCCGGCCGCAGCGACGGCCCCGGCGACGACCCAGGCCCGCGCCGCCTTCACCTATCAGGACATGATCTCGGCCAACCGGCTGGGCGATCCCCAGGTGTCGCCGGACGGCGAGTGGGTGGTCTATTCGCTGACCCAGACCGACGTGGCGGCCAACAAGCGCTCAAGCGCCCTCTACATCCTGGGCCTGAAGGGCGAGGCTCAGCCGCAGAAGCTGGCCATCTCCGACGGGGGCGCCAACACGGCCCGCTGGGGCGCCGACGGCAAGCTGTATTTCCTGTCGGGCCGTTCGGGCTCCAGCCAGGTCTGGGTCTCGGCCGACAAGGGTGCGACGGCGACCCAGGTCACGGCCCTGCCGACCGACGTCAACGCCTATCGCATCAACGCGGCGGGCGATGCGGTCGCCGTGTCGCTGGCCGTCTATCCGGATGCGACGGACCTGAACGCCTCGGTGGCGCGTGGCAAGACCGAGGCCGAGCGCAAGTCCACGGGCCAGGTCTATGATCGCATGTTCGTGCGTCACTGGGATACGTGGAACGACCACACCCAGAACCACCTCTTCGTCCAGTCGATCGGCGCCGACGGCAAGGCGGGCGGCGAACCGGTCTGGGTCACGAAGGGCTTCGACGGCGACACCCCGTCGAAACCGTTCGGCGACGAGAGCGAGTTCACCTTCGCGCCTGACGGGCAGTCGCTGGTCTTCTCGGCGCGCAAGGCCGGGAACAGCGAGCCGTGGAGCACGAACTTCGACCTCTACAGCGTCGCCGTATCGGCGCCGGGCCAACTGACCAATCTGACCGAGGCCAACCCGGCCTGGGACACCGGCCCGGTCTTCTCGCCGGACGGTCAGACCCTGGCCTACCGCGCCATGGCCCGTCCGGGCTTTGAGGCGGACAAGTTCTCGATCTTCCTGCGCGACGTCGCCACCGGCCAGACGCGCCAGATCGCGGCCAACTGGGACCGTTCGGCGGATACGCTGCAATGGTCGAAGGACGGAAACACCCTCTACGCCACTGCGGGCGACGTCGGTCAGACCCGCCTGTTCGCCATCGACGCGCGCAACGGCGTGGTGACGCCGCTGACGGGCGAAGGCCACGTCGGCGCCTTCCAGCAGACGCCCTCGGGCTTCGTCATGGCGGTCGACACCCTGACCTCGCCCAGCGACCTGTTCTTCAAGACCTATCGCGGCCGCGAAATGCCGCGCCGCCTGACCGATGTGAACCCGCAGCTGGCGACCAAGGCCTTCGGCGAGGCCGAGCAGTTCAGCTTCCCCGGCTGGAACGACGAGACGGTCCACGGCTACGTCATCAAGCCCGCCAACTACGTCGAGGGTCAGAAGTATCCGGTCGCCTTCCTGATCCACGGCGGGCCGCAGGGCTCGTTCGGCAACTCCTGGTCCTACCGCTGGAACCCCGAGACCTATGCGGGCGCGGGCTATGCGGTGGTGATGATCGATTTCCACGGCTCGACCGGCTACGGCCAGGAATTCACCGACGCCATCAGCCAGCACTGGGGCGACCGCCCGCTGGAAGACCTGCAGAAGGGCTGGGCCTTCGCCCAGTCGAAGTATGACTTCCTGGACGGTCAGAACGCCTGCGCGCTCGGCGCCTCCTACGGCGGCTATATG
>DGIZ01000185.1:1850-2215 GCA_002386585.1 Brevundimonas sp. UBA4609
GCCTCCTACGGCGGCTATATGATCAACTGGATCGCGGGCAACTGGCCGGGTGAGTTCAAATGCCTGGTCAACCACGACGGCGTCTTCGACACCTTCGGCATGGGCTACGGCACCGAGGAGCTGTGGTTCACCGAGTGGGAATACGGCGGCACGCCGTGGGAAAACCCGGAGGGCTATCAGAAGTTCAACCCGGCCAACCACGTCCAGAACTGGCGCGACCCCATGCTGGTGGTTCAGGGCGATCTCGACTTCCGCATCCCCACCTCGCAGGGCCTGTCCACCTTCACCGCCCTGCAGCGGCGCGGGATCGAGAGCCGCCTGGTCTTCTTCCCGGACGAGAACCACTGGGTGCTGAAGCCGGCCAA
>DGIZ01000185.1:2461-2954 GCA_002386585.1 Brevundimonas sp. UBA4609
AGCCTGCAATGGCACAATGAGGTCTTCGGCTGGCTGGACAAGCATCTGGCCCGGTAAGGTTCGACCTGATTTCGGGGCGCGGTTCGACAGGGCCGCGCCCCCTTTGATTTCCGGGGGAGACGGCATGACGAGGCGAGGACTTCTGGCGCCGCTGCTGGCGACGGTGGCGACCGCAGCCTGCGCGCCGCTGATCGGCGAGGGCGGGTCGGCGCCCGTTCCGATCGGGCCGCCCGGCTGGCGTACGGCGCGCACGGCCTATGGCGCCGATCCGCGTCAGACGTTGCGCCTCTATCGTCCGGCGCGGGCGGACGGTTCGCCTATCCTGATCCTGCTGCCGGACGGAGCCCCCCAGGCGGCGGATGAACGGACGGCGCGCGACCTGGCCGAGCGAGGCTTCGTCGTGGCTCTGGCCGACCGACGGGCGGCGCCGGGCAGCCCCTATCCGGCCTTCATCGCCGATGGAGCGTCAGCCGTCGCCTGGGCGGCGCGGCGG
>DGIZ01000183.1 GCA_002386585.1 Brevundimonas sp. UBA4609
GGCGCGAGGCCGCCGAGAAGGGCGGTTTCGACGCCGGACTGGAGGCGCTGAAGAAGGAGGCGCCGCGCGCCGGGGCAAGCTTCAAGACGCCCAAGCGCGCGTTCGAACTGGTCGAGGCGCCTGCTGACCTGACGGCCGCCGCGCCGGGCGAGGCGCGCGACGCCCTGGCCCGCCGCTACGTCGACAAGGACGCGCCCGAGGGCGAGAAGCTGAACGCCGTGGTCTTCCTGATCGAGGCTGAAGGCAAGCCCGGCGCCCGCGTCTGGACCGGCCGCGCCACCGACGACGTGGTCGAGGACGCCATCCGCGACGCCCTGAAGTCCGCCAACCGCAGCCGCGTCTTCGTCGCCAGCGGCATCGACCCCGCAGTGGTGTCCGAGACTGAGACGTTCCGGCCTGAGGTCTCGGTCTTCTCGCCGCGTGCGGCGTCGGGCGGCGAGGTGTCGTTCCGCGATAAGCTGCCGGTGATCGTCGGCCTGGCGGTCGGCTTCATCCTGTGGTCGCTGATCATCACCGGCGCCTCCATCCTGCTGAACAGCGTGATGGAGGAGAAGTCGAACAAGATCCTGGAGGTGCTGCTGTCCTCGGCCTCGGCGACCGAGATCCTGGCGGGCAAGGTGCTGGGCGTGGCCCTGCTGACCCTGGCCGTGCTGGGCGCCTGGGGCGGCATCGGCGCCATCGGCCTGATCGCGACCGTGCCGGACGTGGCGCGAGACATCGGCTCGGTGCTGCTGACCGACGGCCTGTTCGTCTACTTCCTGCTGTTCCTGGTCGGCGGCTATCTGATGTACGCGGTGTTGTTCGCGGCCATCGGCGCCTTCTGCGACACGCCGCGCGACGCTCAGGCCCTGATGGGGCCGATCATGATGGTGCTGGTCGTGCCGATCCTGGTCATGCAGATGGCCATCCGCACCCCGGACGCCATGGTGGTGAAGGTCATCAGCCTGATCCCGCCCTTCACCCCCTTCGTCATGGCCGCCCGCGCGCCCAGCGGGCCGCCTCTGATCGAGATCATCGGCGGCCTGGTCGGGATGTTCCTGTTCGCGGCCCTGATGATCTGGGCGGCGGGCCGGGCCTTCCGCGCGGGCGCCCTGTCGGACGTGAAGCTGAGCTGGAAGAGCTTCATGGGCGCCGTGACCGGACGGTGAGGTTCGGGGGAGGGAGGTCTTGCCTCTCTCCCGCTCATCCCGGCGGTTGAGGGGAGCGTAGAGACAAGCAGACAAAGAAAAAGGCCGCCCCGGCGATCCGGGGCGGCCTTTGATCTTTCAGGCGTCAGCGGGTCTTAGCGACCGCGACCCTTCGGAGCCGGCAGCAGGCCTTCGCGCTGGGCGCGCTTGCGGGCCAGCTTGCGGGCGCGACGGACGGCTTCAGCCTTCTGGCGAGCACGCTTTTCCGACGGCTTTTCAAAGTGCACGTGACGCTTCATTTCGCGGAAGCTGCCTTCGCGCTGCATCTTCTTCTTCAGGGCTTTCAGCGCCTGATCGACATTGTTGTCGCGGACAAAAATCTGAACCAGGGGTCTCTCTCCTTTGGCCGCCCGCCGCGTCCTTTCCAAGGGAGACGGGCAGACAAAACAAAACCACGCTCAAGAGGAGGGCCTCTCAAGTGAAGGCGCGCTGATACATGATCGGGGGGGGCATGTCCAGATCGTCGCGCCCAATCGTGATGGCTCGAAACGCCCGCCGGATGGGCGTATCGTGCCGCCCATGACCGAGACAGCCGAGACCGCTCCGAAAGGCGATTGGGCCGACCGCACAGAACAGGCCGTTCTGGATGCGGCCATTGAACGCGCGCCCGCGCTGGGCTGGAACGCGCGCCTGACGCGCGCCGCGTGCGAGGCCTGCGGCCTGTCGCTGGGCGACCAGGATCTGCTGCTGCCCAACGGCCCGCGCGATCTGGCGGTCCTGCTGTCGCGTCGTCACGACGCGCGCGCTTTGAAGGCGCTGGAAGCCACGCCTGCCTCAACGATGAAGATTCGCGAGCGAATCGCCGCCGCCGTCTCGGCGCGGATGGAGGCGGGGGCGCAGGACATTGAGGCGGCCAAGCGCTGCGCGGGCTTCCTCAGCCTGCCGACCAACGTCGACCTGGGCTTCAAGCTGGCGTGGGAGACGGCGGACCACCTGTGGCGCTGGGCCGGGGATACGGCGACGGACCAGAATCACTACTCCAAACGGGCGATTCTCGGCGGCATCCTGATTCCCGCCCTGACCATGCGCTGGTTCGACGGCCGCGAGGCGGCGGAAGCCTTCGTCGCCCGCCGCATCGAAAACGTCATGGCCTTCGAGAAGTGGAAGGCGGGCAAGGATTTCGACGCGCCGATCAATGCGATCACCGAGGCGCTGGGGCGGCTGAGGTACGGCGCCAAGGCCTGACCCTCTCCCATCGGGAAGGGTCAGAGAATGCGGTTGATGTGGGCCATCTTCCGCCCCGGCCGAGCGTCGTGCTTGCCGTAGAGGTGCAGGCGGGCGTTGGGCTCGGCGGCCAGCGTCCGCCATTGTTCGACCTCATCGCCCAGCAGATTGGTCATCTCGATGCGGGCGTGGGCATTGCTCGGGCCCAGCGGCCAGCCGACGACAGCGCGGATGTGCTGCTCGAACTGGTCGCAGACGCAGCCGTCCTGGGTCCAGTGGCCGGTGTTGTGGACGCGCGGGGCGACCTCGTTCACCAGCAGTTCGCCGTCGCCCATGTCGAACAGTTCGATGCCCATGACGCCGATGTAGTCGAGGCCGTCCAGCACCGCAGCGGCGATCATTTCGGCGCGTCCTTGCGTGGCCGGATCGACGGCGGCGGGGGCGGTGGTGGTCTTCAGCACCCCGTTCTGGTGGACGTTCTCGCCCAGAGGATAGACGGCGACCGCGCCGTCGCGGCCGCGCGCGGCGATGACCGACAACTCGCGCTGGAAGACGGCGGCGGCTTCCAGCACGGCGGGGC
>DGIZ01000143.1:0-4073 GCA_002386585.1 Brevundimonas sp. UBA4609
CGCCCGAGGCGGCGGCCGGCGGGACCGAACCCATCTCGGCGCGGCAGCGGACGTCCAGGCGGCGGGCCAGACCGTCCAGGCCCAGCCACAGCTCGTTCATCCGGCGCAGGGCGTTCTTGCGCACCCAGTCGCGCGCATAGGCGGTCGGCGTCACCAGGATCAGATTGCCCTGTGAGTCCACGCGCACCGCGGAGGGCGCGATATAGCTGCTGAAGGGTCCGTCCCCGATCTCAGCCTTCAGGCGGTCCGCCGCCTCGGTCCAGATACGGTTGGGATCCGTCATTCCCGCCATCGCCGCGCCCCCGATCATTCAGAACACCCGCCACAAGAGTTATCACCGACGAACGCCCTTCGGGATGTCGGGTCCAGGGACGACTTCTCTCGTCTCGCGAAGCAGGCTTCGCAAGCGGGGTCGTACTCGCAGACAGACATCTCGCGCCAAGGGAAATCATTGATTTCCCTCGTCTTCATCCAGAAAGGACGGAAGTGCGTTACCCACTCAACTTACCCCCGGAGCGGCGGAGATCAACGCTGATTCGAGTCGAGATTCGCACTTAAATTGATTGACTCCGGCAAACCTCGACAGGGCTTGGGAAAATGGCGATTTCGCCTCATTCCAGAACCGGAATCGTCAAGCGCCACTTAGGCGCAGACAGCAAGACGGCGAGGGAGCTTGCGCTTCCTCGCCGTTGAATTTCTTACATTCTTTTACGAAATGCCTGTTACAGGCCTTCCGTAGCCGTCGCATTGCGCCGTTTGACGAAGCCGTGAAGACCCGTCCGAGCGCCCCTGCGAAATCAGGCGGCCGACAGCTTCTTCAGCTGGGCGGCCAGACGGCTGACCTTGCGCGAGCCGGTGTTCTTGTGAACCACGCCCTTGGACACGGCGCGCATCAGTTCCGACTGGGCGGTGATGAACGCGGCCTTGGCGGTTTCCACGTCGCCGCCCGTGACGGCTTCCTGGAACTTGCGCAGGTAGGTGCGAACGCGGGTGCGGCGGGCCTTGTTCACTTCGGTCCGCGCTTCGATCTTGCGGATCGCCTTGCGGGCGCCTGCATTGTTGGCCATCGGGTAAAAACCTTCGAACGAAAACGCCGTAGACCCACGTCCACGGCGAGAAAATCTCAAGAGCGCGCGGCTATAGCGGAAACCCCCCGGACGGTCAACGCGATCCGGCGGGAATTGAGTCGGGGCCGGGGTTTGCGCCCCATATGATCCGGCCCCGACAGGATTCAGCGTCCGGTGAAAGCGGGCTTCCGCTTCTCGACGAAGGCGGCCATGCCCTCCTTCTGATCGTCGAAGGCGAACAGGGAGTGGAACAGCCGGCGCTCGAACACCACGCCCTGCGCCAGGGTCGTTTCGAAGGCGGCGTTGACCAGCTCCTTGTTGGCCATGACGGCCAGGATCGACTGTCCGGCGATCTTGGCGGCGGCGGCGCGCGCCTCGTCCAGCAGGGCGTCGGCGGCGACGACGCGCGACACCAGACCCGAACGCTCCGCCTCGGCCGCGTCCATCATCCGGCCGGTCAGGCACATGTCCATCGCCTTGGCCTTGCCCACGGCGCGGGTCAGGCGCTGCGAGCCGCCGATGCCGGGGGCCACGCCCAGGTTGATCTCGGGCTGGCCGAACCTGGCCGTCTCGGATGCGATGATGAAGTCGCACAGCATGGCCAGCTCGCAGCCGCCGCCCAGGGCATAGCCCGACACCGCTGCGATGATCGGCTTGCGGAACCCGGCCACCCGGTCGTGGGCGCGGGCGAAGAAGTTGCCGCGATACATGTCGGCGTAGGCCTGATCGGCCATCTCCTTGATGTCGGCGCCGGCCGCAAAGGCCTTCACCGAGCCCGTCAGGACCACGCAGCGCACGCTGTCGTCGTCGGCTACGCTTTCGAGGAAGTCGCCCAGTTCGCCGGTCAGGGTGGTGTTCAGCGCGTTCAGCGCCTCGGGCCGGTTCAGGGTGACGACCGCATAGCCGTCGGCATGGCGTTCGATCAGCAGGGTGGAATAGGCGTCGGCCATCTGGGCGCTCCTCTATGCTCGTTGCAGGGACGTCTAGCGCCTCAGCCCTCCCACTGGAACACCTCGCCGATCTCGACGCCGAAGACCTGGGCGATGCGGAAGGCGGCTTCGAGGCTGGGCGAGTATTTGCCCTGCTCCATGGCGACGATGGTCTGGCGCGTCATGCCGATGCGCGCGGCCAGGTCGGCCTGAGTCATCTCATTGGCATGGAAGCGCAGTTCGCGGATGCGGTTCCTGATGGGGGGCGGCGCCTTGCTCATCACCGCCCCCGCTTCAACAGGGCCAGGGACAGGGCCCAGCGCGCCAGCTCCGACGCCATGACGCAGCCCAGGACCGCATTGGCCACCAGCACCAGGCCGTTGCCGGGGATCATCCACCGCGCCAGCCCCTCAGGTTTGAGGCTGCCCCAGAAGCCGACCCCGTAGGCGAGCGCCGAGATCGTCACCAGCAGGCCGATCAACAGCATCAGAGACACATGGCTGGCCTGCAGCGTCGCTGCGCCTTCACGCTCGTCGCGCGCCCGGCGCTCGGCCTTGGACGTCGTCAGCATGGCCAGGGCCGTCAGCCCGCTTTCCAGAACCACCACGGCGATCAGGCCCAGGATGAACAGACCGCCCATGTCGGCGGC
Source organism: Brevundimonas sp. UBA4609 (assembly GCA_002386585.1). Lineage (GTDB taxonomy): Bacteria > Pseudomonadota > Alphaproteobacteria > Caulobacterales > Caulobacteraceae > Brevundimonas > Brevundimonas olei. Next base: position 2,646 of record DGIZ01000143.1, read on the forward strand.
GAAGTCCGCCTGCTTCAGCCCTCCGGCCAGCACCCGCTCGCCGAACCTCCAGGCGTAGGCGCCCCAGACCGCCAACCCGGCGATGATGGCCACCCACAGGTGCTTCTCGCGAAAGCTCATGACGCGCTCCTTGGCTGCTGTCGCGGAGCAATGTCACATCAAGCGGACATAATGTCTATTATTTTTAACATAAGGTCTAAATTTTACGACACATTACTTCTTCTGGCAGACCGCGCAGAAGAAGGTCGAGCGCCCGCCCTGGACCACGCGCGCCACCACGCCGGAACAGCCTTCCGTCCGGCAAGCCTCGCCCTCGCGGCCGTAAACGTCGAAGCGGTGCTGGAAATAGCCCTGGCCGCCCTCGGCGTTGGCGAAGTCCTTCAGGGTCGACCCGCCCGCCGCGATGGCGTCGTGCAGGACGTTGCGGACCTCGAGCGCCAGTCGCTCCAGTCGGGGGCGGCTGACCTCGCCGGCCGCCGTGAGGGGCGAGATGCGCGCGCGATACAGGGCCTCGCATACATAGATGTTGCCCAGGCCGGCCACGATGCTCTGGTCCAGCAGGCTGACCTTGATGTTCTGCGCCTTGCCCGCGAAGGCCTCGGCCAGATGTGCGCCCGAAAAGGCGTTGCCCAGAGGCTCGGGTCCCAGCTTGGCGAACCAGGCATGACCCTCGACCGCCTCGGTGGGGATCAGGCCCATGAAACCGAAGCGCCGGGCGTCGGCGTAGCCCAGCCGGGTCAGCACCCCGTCCCGATCGGCCGTCAGGCTCATGTGCTCATGCTTGCCCACGACAGGGGCGGCCGTCTCGAACGCGCCGGGGGCGACGCCCTCCAGGGTGAAGCGCCCGGTCATCCCTAAGTGCGTGATCCAGGTCTCGCCGGTGGACAGGGGAAACAGCAGGTATTTCGCCCGCCGCTCCAGCCGCAGCACGGATGCCCCCTCCAGCCGCTCGACGAAGCGTTCGGGAAAGGGGAAGCGCAGGTCCGGCCGGTTCTGGCGCGGCGCCGTCAGGCGCGCGCCCTCCAGCACCGGCTGCAGGCCGCGACGCACGGTTTCGACTTCGGGTAGTTCAGGCATGGCGCAAATCTAGCCTGTCATGCCTCGCGCCGCATCTCCCGTCTACGCCAGGCGCCCGGATCGCTCGCAGGGCCGAGGCCCTGAACGGCGGCGGACGGCGATATGCGCGATGGGCGAAAAGCAAAAAGCCCCCGCCGAAGGCGAGGGCCTGGATGGGACTGCGTCAACCCGGAGAACCGCAGTCCCGCCCCGGAGCCCGCCGGAAACCGGCGGGGCGGACGGCGGCCCCTCTAGGGACCGTTCGTGTCGGCCATGGGGCCGAAAGTCGACGACGCGGCGGCCCCTGCTCAAGCAGCGAGCCGCCGCGCGGCGAGCGTTAGCAGGCTTAGAGCTCAAGCAGCGAGCGACCGC
>DGIZ01000143.1:4283-4557 GCA_002386585.1 Brevundimonas sp. UBA4609
ACCGCGTCGCGAGCGATAGCGGACTTAGATGTACCGCCGCAGGCTGCGGGCCAGGTCGGACGAGGCGTCCTTGCCGGCGCTCTTGCGGACCTGGGGCTGGTAGGCGACGCGGGCGTGCTCGACGCAGTAGACGCCTTCCGAGGCGCGGCGGCCGCAGAAGCTGAACTCGCTGGTCGAGGGGTCGCCGATCGGCCATTTGCACATGTGGGCGCCCAGCGTCAGCACGGTGGCGGTGCCGGCCAGTTCAGGCGCGGGGGCCGGGGCGGGCGTCTGG
>DGIZ01000144.1 GCA_002386585.1 Brevundimonas sp. UBA4609
GCCCGCGCCGACGCCGGGCGCCTGTCCTGGCCCGACGTGCTGACCGCCATCGGCGCCGCCTATGTCCGCCGCTTCTCGGGCGCGGAGGAGGCGGTGATCGGCGTGCCGTGGATGGGGCGCATGGGCAGCGCCTCGGCGCGCACGCCCGCCATGATCATGAACGTCCCGCCGCTGCGTCTGACGCTGGACGAGGACGCGCCGCTGGATGAGCAGTTGATCCTCGCCTCCAAGGCCCTGATCAAGACCCGCCGCCACGGCCGCTACCGCAGCGAGCAACTGCGGCGCGATCTGGGCCTGATCGGCGGGGCGCGGCGGCTGTATGGGCCGCTGGTCAACGTCCTGCCGTTCGACCTGCCGCCGCGCTTTGCCGGGCTGGACACCACGCTGAAGGTGCTGGGCACCGGTCCGGTCGACGACATCAGCTTCACCTTCCGCGGCGACGCCGCCCCGGCCCTGACGCTGGAGGTCGACGCCAACCCCGACCTCTACACGCTGGAGGAAGCCGCCGCCCACGCAGAGCGTCTGGCCGCCTTCCTGACCAATGCGCTCGACGCCGAGACCCTGGGCGAAGTCCCCATCGCCACGCCGGAAGAAGCCGCGCGCGAACTCGAAGCCTTCAACGCCACCGCCCATCCGGTGCCCGACACGACGCTGACCGCCCTGCTGGAGGCGGCGATGAAGGCGACGCCGGACGCCCCGGCGCTGACCTTCGGCGAGCAGACCCTGACCTACGCCGAACTGGACCGCCGCACGGCGGCGCTGGCCTCGGCTCTGGCGGCCCGCGGCGTGGGGCGTGAGAGCCTCGTCGCCGTGGCCCTGCCGCGTTCGCTGGAGCTGGTTATCGCCTTGGTCGCGACCTTACGCGCAGGCGGGGCCTATCTGCCGCTGGATCTGGAGCATCCGGCCGAGCGCATCGCCGCCATCGTCCGCGCCGCCGGGCCGAGCGTCGTACTGGCCCATGAAGACATCGGCGGCGCGTTTGGCGAAGCCCTGCTGGCGCCCGCCGACTGGCCGCTGGACGGGGCGGCGCCTGTCGTCGCGCAGGGGGGCGAGGACGCCGCCTATGTCATCTACACCTCGGGTTCGACCGGCGATCCCAAGGGGGTGCTGGTCGAGCATCGGGCCATCGTCAACCGCCTGCTGTGGATGCAGGCCGAGTATGGGATCGGCGCCCACACCCGCATCCTGCAGAAGACGCCCGCCACCTTCGACGTGTCGGTGTGGGAGTTCTTCCTCGCCCTGATTTCCGGCGGCGAACTGGTCGTGGCCCCGCCCGGCGCGCACCGCGATCCGGCGGCCATCGCCGAGCTGATCCGCCGCCATGCGATCACCGACCTGCACTTCGTCCCCTCCATGCTGTCGGCCTTTCTGGCCGACCCGGCGGCCAAGGGGATCGCGGTCGCCCACGTCTTCTGTAGCGGCGAGGAACTGCCCGCCGAACTGCGCGACCGTTTCCACCAGACGGTGAAGGCCGAACTGCACAACCTCTACGGCCCGACCGAGGCGGCGGTGGATGTCAGCTATTGGGCCGCCGGGCCGGACGATACGTCTCGCCCCATGCCGATCGGCTGGCCGGTGTGGAACACGCGGCTGGTCATTCTGGACGAGCGGCTGCGCCCGGTGGCGCCCGGCATGGGCGGCCATCTGCATCTGGGCGGCGTTCAACTGGCGCGCGGCTATCTGAACCGACCCGACCTGACCGAGGACCGCTTCATCCCCGACCCGCACCATCAGGGCCAGCGCCTGTATCGCACCGGCGACGTGGCGCGCAGGCGGGCCGACGGAGCTGTCGTCTATCTGGGCCGCAGCGACCATCAGGTGAAGATTCGCGGCCTGCGCATCGAACTGGGCGAGATCGAAGCCGCCGTCATCGCCAGCGGTCTAGCGCGCGAAACGGTGGTGCTGGCGCGCGAAGACCGCCCCGGCGAGCGCCGTCTGGTCGCCTATCTGGTCCCGGCCGAGGGCTACGACCCCGCCGCCCTGAAGGCCAAGCTGGCCGCGCGCCTGCCCGACTACATGGTGCCCGCCGCTATCGTGGCGCTGGACGCCCTGCCGACGACCTCCAACGGCAAGCTGGATCGCAAGGCGCTGCCCGCCCCGGTGTTCGAGGCTGCTGCGGGCCGGGCGGCCGAGACGCCGACCGAGAAAATCATCGCCGAACTGTTCGCCGAGACGCTGGGCCGGGCGGAACCGGCGGGCGCCGACGACGACTTCTTCACGCTGGGCGGCGACTCCCTGTTGGCGGTGCATCTGATGATGCTGATCCGCGAGCGGCTGGGGCGCGATCCGGGGCTGGGCGCCCTGTTCGACCGGCCGCGCGTGGCCGAACTAGCCGCCCTGATCGACGCCGAGGCGCTGGACTTCGACAACGGGCTGGGCGTGCTGATCCGTCTGGCCGAGGGCGATCCGGCCCTGCCGCCGCTGTTCCTGATCCACCCGGCGGGGGGGCTGTCGTGGGGCTATCGCACCCTGGCGCGCGCCCTGTCGCCGCGCCGCACGGTGTGGGGCGTGCAGTCGCCTGCGTTGGACCCCAATAACGCCCTGCCGGACGGGATCGACGCGCTGGCGTCGGTCTATGTCGATCACATTCTGGCCTTGGGCGCGCCCGGTCCGGTCCACATCGCAGGCTGGTCCGTCGGCGGCATCATCGCCCAGGCGGCGGCGGTCGAGCTGGAGCGGCGCGGCGTCAAGGTCGGGCTGATGGCCATGCTGGATTCCTATCCGGCCGAGTGCTGGCGCGCCGAGCCTGAGCCGGACCCCGTCGACGCAATGCGCGCTCTTCTGGCCATCGCCGGATATGACCCGACCCAGTATCCCGAGCTGCGCAGCCGCGCGGCCATCCTCGCCTTCCTGAAGGCGGGCGACAGCGCGCTGGGCGGCCTGCCCGAGGCGGCGCTGGACGGGGTGATCCGCGTGGTGCTCGACACCAATCGGCTGGTGCGTGAGCACCATCACAGGCCCTTCGGCGGCCGCACCACCCACGTCCGCGCGGCGCTGGATCACAAGGAGCGCGACCTGACGCCCGGCCTGTGGCGGCCCTATGCCGCCGATCTGGACGTGGTCGAGATTCCCTTCTTGCACCCGCAACTGACGGGCCCGGCGGCGACGGCCCTGATCGCCCCGGCGTTGGACGCCCGCATGACCGCTTTCGAGGAGACCGCACGATGAGAGACAGCGGACTGTCCGGCCGTCTGGCCCTGGTCACGGGCGCGGGCGGCGGCATCGGCGCCGCCGTGGTGCGCCTGCTGGTCGAGGAGGGCGCGCGCGTGGTCGCGACCGACCTGCCGTCCACCGCCCTGTCGGGTTTGGCCTTCCTGAACGGCGTGCGCGTCGAGCCGCTGGACGTGTCCGACGGCGCGGCTGTCGAGGCCCTGTTCGAGCGCATCGAGGCCGAGGACGGTCCGATCGACCTCGTGGCCAGCGTGGCGGGCGTCCTGTCCAATGTGACGGTGGATCAGACCTCCGACGCCGAATGGCGCCGCGTCTTCGCCGTCAATACGGACGGGGTCTTCCATCTGGGCCGCGCGGCGTCGCGCCGGATGGGTGAGCGAGGCAAGGGCGCCTTCGTCACCGTCAGCTCCAACGCGGCGGGCGTGCCGCGTCATGCGATGGCGGCCTATGCCGCGTCCAAGGCGGCGGCGACCATGTTCACCCGCTGTCTGGGGCTCGAGTTGGGGCCCAAGGGCGTCCGCTGCAATATCGTCGCCCCCGGCTCGACCCTGACGCCGATGCAGACCGGCATGTGGGCCGATGAGGACGGCGCCGCCCGCGTCATCGCCGGCTCGCCCGAGACCTTCAAGGCCGGCATCCCGCTGCAGAAGCTGGCGACGCCCGAGGACATCGCCGAGGCCGTGGTCTTCCTGCTGTCCGACCGGGCCGCCCACATCACCATGACCGACCTCTACGTCGACGGCGGGGCCACGCTGCGCGCCTGATCCCGCCGCTCAGACCTGCCTTTAAGACAGCTTCGCCTCGACGATCCGGGCGAAGACCGAGGCCACGTTGGGCAGCAGGTCGTCGTTGAAGTCATAGGCGGTCTGGTGGACCATCGTCCCGCCCTGTCCGACGAAGAAGTAAGCCCCCGGCGCGATCTGCAGCATGTAGGCGAAGTCGTCGGTGAACGGATACGGCTTCAGGTCGCGATGCACCTTGCCTGTGCCGAACACGCCGCTCGCCGCCGCCGCCGCCACACCGGCCTGAGCCGCAGCGTTGAAGACAGGCGGCACGCCCGCCGTCTCGCGCACCGTGACGGTGCAGCCGGTCATGACGCCGACCCCCGCGCAGATGGCCTGGAGCTTCTCCCACATCGTCTCGATCACCTCGGATGAGGTGGCGCGCAGGGTGCCCGCCAGACTGGCTTCGTGCGGCACGACGTTGTGCGACGACCCGGCCTGAAGCTTGGTCACGGTGATCAGGGCGGGCTCCATCGGGTCGACGTGGCGGCCGATGATGGACGAGATTTCCGAGGCCACGCGCACGGCGGCCTGAACGGGGTCTTTCGTCTTGTGCGGGGCGGCGCCGTGGCCGCCGACGCCCTGAATGTCGATCTCCCACACCTTATAGCCGTTCATGGTCGGGCCGGTGTGGACCGCCGCCTCGCCCAGCGGCAGCAGCGGCATGTTGTGGTAGCCATAGACCTCGTCGCACGGATAGCGGTCGAACAGGCCGTCCCTGATCATGGCGACGGCGCCCAGACCCGTCTCTTCCGCGGGTTGGAAGATCAGCACCACGCGGCCGCGCGCAGGCGGGTTGGCGGCTAGATGGCGCGCCACGCCCAGCAGGGTCGCCGTATGGCCGTCGTGGCCGCAGGCGTGCGAGACCCCGGGCTTGGTCGAGGCGTGGGGGACGTTGCTGTCGTCGTTCATGGGCAGGGCGTCCATGTCGGCGCGCAGGCCGATGGACGGGCCGGATTCGCGCCCTTCGATGACCGCGACCACGCCTTCGCCGCCGATGCCGCCCTCGGGCTTCAGGCCCAGCCCTTCCAGCACGTCGAACACCAGTTTCGAGGTGCGCGACTCCTGACCGGACAGTTCCGGGTGGGCGTGGATGTCCCGGCGCCAGGCGGTCATTTCGGGGGCCAGGGCGGCGAGGGCGGGCAGGGGCGTCATAAGGGGCTCACGCATCCGTCGAAAAAGGGGAGGGCGGCAAGCTATCACCACCCCTCCTCAAACGACATAGCCGCATCCGGGCGGGGGAGGCGCGGGCGTTCGGCGACCGTCAAAGGCGGGCGCTTGACCTTCCCTTGATGGGAAGGTTTAGAGGTGTCGTCGTCAAGGATTTGCGAGGACGACGCCATGGCCGCCGAAGGCTTGAAAACACTGGATCTGCCCGTGCTGGGCATGACCTGCGCCAGCTGCGTGGGGCGGGTCGAAAAGGCCATCCGCGCCGTGCCGGGCGTGACGCAGGCGCAGGTCAATCTGGCCGCCGAGCGGGCGCAGGTGTCGCTGTCGCCCGACGGTTCCGCCGCCGCCGTCGCCGCCGCCATCAAGAGCGCGGGCTATGAGCCGATGGAGGAGGAGGTCGTCTATCCCGTGCGGGAGATGACCTGCGCCTCCTGTGTCGGCCGCGTCGAAAAAGCGCTGGCCGCCGTGCCGGGCGTGTTGTCGGCCAGCGTCAATCTGGCGACCGAGCGGGCGACCGTGCGCTTCCTGTCGGGCGCGACGACCTTCCAGGACCTGGCCGCCGCCGTCGAACAGGCGGGCTATGTGCTGGAGGCGCCCGAGAACGCCGGGCCGGACGCCGGCGACCGTGAGCAGGCCGCCCGCGACGCCGAGATCAGGAAGCTGGGCCGCGCGGTGCTGATCGCAGGCGCGGCGACCCTGCCGCTGTTCGTGCTGGAGATGGGCTCGCACTTCGTGCCGGGGATGCACCACTGGATCGGCGAGGCCATCGGCGCCTTCAACTGGAAAGCCATCAGCTTCGTGCTGGCGACCTTCGTGCTGTTCGTGCCGGGAGCCGTTTTCTTCCGGAAAGGCGTGCCCGCCCTGCTGCGCTGGGCGCCGGACATGAACTCCCTCGTCGTGCTGGGCGCGACGGCGGCCTGGGCCTTCTCGACGGTGGCGACCTTTGCGCCGCAATGGCTGCCGGAGGGCACGGCCAACATCTATTTCGAGGCGGCGGCGGTGATCGTCACCCTGATCCTGGTCGGGCGCTGGATCGAGGCGCGGGCCAAGGGCCGCACGGGCCAGGCGATCCGTCGCCTGATGTCGCTGCAGGCCAAGACCGCCCGCGTGGTGCGCGACGGCGTCGAACAGGACGTGGCCATCGATGCGGTTCAGGTCGGCGACGTGGTCGTGGTGCGCCCCGGCGAACGGGTGCCGGTCGACGGCGTGGTCACGGACGGCGCCTCCTTCGTCGATGAATCCATGCTGACGGGCGAGCCGATCCCGGTCGAGAAAACCGCCGGGGCCGACGTCACGGGCGGCACGCTGAACACCACGGGCGCCTTCCGCTTCGAGGCGCGTCAGGTCGGCGCCCAGACCGTGCTGGCCCAGATCGTCAAGATGGTCGAGGCCGCCCAAGGGGCCAAGCTGCCGATCCAGGCGCTGGTGGACAAGGTTACAGGCTGGTTCGTGCCCGCCGTCATGGCCATCGCCACCCTGACCTTCGTGGTGTGGTTCCTGTTCGGGCCTGATCCGGCGATGGGGATGGCGCTGGTCGCGACCGTGGCCGTGCTGATCATCGCCTGTCCGTGCGCCATGGGTCTGGCGACGCCGACCTCCATCATGGTGGGCGTGGGGCGTGCGGCCGAGCTGGGCGTGCTGTTCCGCAAGGGCGAGGCGCTTCAGGCGCTGCAGGGCGTGGACGTCGTCGCCTTCGACAAGACGGGCACCCTGACCGAGGGCAGGCCGACGCTGACCGATCTGGTCACGGCCGAGGGTTTTGACGAGACGACGGTGCTGGCTCAGGTCGCGGCGCTGGAGATCCGCTCCGAGCATCCGGTGGCTCGCGCCCTGGTCGCCGCCACCGAGGCGCGCGGCGTGGCGGTGGTCGAACCGCAGGACTTCGCCTCCATCCCCGGCAAGGGGGTGACGGGTCTGGTCGACGGAGCGCGCGTCGCCGTCGGCGCCGACCGCTACATGGCCGAACTGGGCTGCGACGTGGCCGTGTTCGCCGAGGCGGCGGCCCGTCTGGGCGACGAGGGCAAGACGCCGCTCTACGCCGCTGTGGACGGTCGACTGGCCGCCATCATCGCCGTGGCCGATCCGGTCAAGGCGACGACGGCCGAGGCTATCGCCGCCCTGCACGAACTGGGATTGAAGGTGGCGGTCATCAGCGGCGACAACCGCCGCACCGCGGCCGCGGTCGCGCGTCGTCTGGGCATCGACGAAGTCCACGCCGAAGTCATGCCGGACGGCAAGGTGGCGGTGATCGAAGATCTGAAGAAGGGCGGGCGCAAGGTCGCCTTCGTCGGCGACGGGGTGAACGACGCCCCGGCCCTGGCGGCGGCGGATGTCGGTCTGGCGGTCGGCGGCGGTTCGGACGTAGCGATCGAGAGCGCGGACGTGGTCCTGACCGGCGGCGACCTGCGCGGCGCGGTCAGCGCCATCGGTCTGTCGCGGGCGACGATGAACAACATCCGTCAGAACCTGGCCTGGGCCTTCGGCTACAACGTCCTGCTGATCCCGGTGGCGGCGGGGGTGCTGTATCCCGTCTTCGGCGTGATGCTGTCGCCCATGCTGGCGGCGGGGGCGATGGCGCTGTCCAGCGTCAGCGTGGTGCTGAACGCCCTGCGCCTGAAGACCTTCAAACCCCACATCAACACCGGCAGCATGAAGGGAGCCGCGTGATGAACATCGGCAAGGCGGCCCAGGCGACCGGCGTCTCGGCCAAGATGATCCGCTATTATGAGGCGCAGGGCCTGATCCGCCCTGCGGACCGCACCGAGGGCAATTATCGCGATTTCAGCGACCGCGACGTAAACGATCTGCGCTTCATCCGCCGGGCGCGCGGGCTGGGTTTTTCGATCGACGAGATCAGCCGTCTTCTGTCCCTGTGGCGCGACGACGCCCGCCCCAGCCGCGAGGTCAAGGCGATGGCCGAAAAGCACCTGGCCGACCTGGACGCCCGCATCCGTGAAATGCGCGAGATGGCCGACACCCTGCGCCATCTGGCCCATTGCTGCGCGGGAGACGAACGGCCCGACTGCCCCATTCTGTCCGATCTCGCGGGCGATCGGCCGCAGGGCGTTCACGCCGGAAACGCTTGACCCTGCCACGACGGCAAGGGGTCGGATGAACTGTCGCGTATCAAGAAAGGGAGCATCATCATGATCTCGCTCAACATTCCGAAAATCCGCTGCGGCGGCTGCGTCGCCTCCGTGGAAAAGGCCGTCCTGTCCGTCGATCCGGCGGCCAGGGTTACAGCCGACGTCCCGGCGCGCCGGGTCGAGGTCGAGACGACGGCGCCGCGGCAAGCCCTCGCCGACGCCCTGGCGGCGGCCGGCTATCCCGTGCAGGAGCACTGAAGATGAAGATGTCTGTAAAGCTGGCGGCGATCGCCGTCGGGGCCGCGGTCGTCGGCGGCGGCTTTGTCCTGGCCGAGGGGGCGGTCAGGCCCGCAGAGGCGGCCGAGATGACCGTCTACAAGAGCGACTCCTGCGGCTGCTGCGGCGGCTGGGTCGAGCATATGCGGCGCTCGGGCTACCAGGTGCGCGTGGTCCCCACTGATGACCTCGCCCCCATCAAGCAGCAGTTGAACGTGCCGCAGTCGCTGTGGAGCTGTCATACGGCCGTGATCGACGGCAAGATCGTCGAGGGCCACGTCCCGGCGACGGCCGTGAGGGCCTTTCTGAAGACCTCCGGCGAGGCGCGCGGCGTCGGCGTGGGCGGCATGCCCATCGGTTCGCCGGGCATGGAGGCGCCCGGTCATGCGTCCGAACCTTATGACGTTATGAGCTTCGGCGCGGGCGTGCCGACGCGCTTCGTGACCTTCGTGGGGGCTGATCCGGCCTGACGTCGCTCTCGAGATGAAAAACGATGACGGCGGCGCCCCTTGCGGGACGCCGCCGTTTCTCGTTCCGGCCGGGGCAGGAGGCCGGAACGAAAGCCGTCAGCCGTTAGGCCAGAACCATGATGGCGACGCGGCGGTTTTGCGCGCGGCCTTCACGGGTGTTGTTCGGCGCCACCGGCTTGGTGGAGCCGTAGGAAATGGTCGCCATGCGGTTCAGGGCGATGCCCTGGTCGCTTAGGAAGCGACGAACGGCCTCGGCGCGTTCCTGGCCCAGACGCTCGTTGATCTGGTCGTTGCCCGTCGAGTCGGTGTGACCCTGGATCTCCAGATAGACGTTGGCGTTTTCGGCGCGCAGGCGCTGGACCAGTTCGGCCAGGCGCTGCTCGGCTTCGGGGGACAGCTCGGTGTGGTTGACCGGGAACTTCACGGAATCGTCCGACAGAACGACTTCGTACAAGAACTTGCCTTGGGCCAGTTTATGCGCGGCGTTGGCGCGGGCCAGGGCTTCGCCCGCCGTGCCTTCGACCTGGGTCAGGTGGGCGTCGACGCCGTCGACACGTTCGTTCACGACCTGGACGTTGTCGCGGACGAACCGGTGGCTGGCGCAGCCGCTGACGGCGATGCCGAGAACGGCGACAGCGCCGACGAGAGCGGTCCTAGATGCCAATTTGATCAAATCAAGTCTCCTTCGTGCCCGGCCCAACTCCGGGGGATGTTACGCGCCGCACCGGTGTCGGTTGCAAAACGGCGGAGCAAAGACGCGCGAAGAAGTGAAAAGGTTCAGCTTGACTGTAAAAAAATTTCAATAATCGGCGTTCTTGCTGTTCTGGCGAATACAGCTCTGGCTTGAAGGCGCCATCTTCCTGACGCTCTCTGGTGGTGGACTCTGACTGTAAAAGGGCGAGGAGCGTCTATTGAAAGCCTGGGTGTTTCCGTCTCCCCGTAACTGCAAGGCCAGGAGGGCCTGGGGGTGAAGACCGGGCTTCGCCGTAATCGAAACAAGGCCGGACGAAACAAGGCCGGGCCGGTCCTCGCCAGTCTGGTCGCGCACGGCCTGGTGCTGGCGATCATCTGGGCCGCGCCGGTCGAACGTCCGCCGCAAGCGCCTGTTCCGCCTGTGGTGGAGGTGATGCTGGTCGACCCTCCACCGCCTCCGCCGCCTTCAGAGCCCGCGCCGGGGGACGCGCCGGCGGGCGGCTCAGAGCCTGCGCCCGCGCCGAAGCCG